>DASRLC010000626.1:0-14119 GCA_035648655.1 Polyangia bacterium | reverse complement strand
GTCAGGGCGCCACCGACCGCGATGGTCGCGCCCGCGGTGTTGCCGAGAGAGTCCGTCGCCTCGACCCCGTCGAGCACGTCGGTGGTGCTGCCGGCCGTGTAAAGGCCGGTGGTGGCGTCGAGCGTACCGCCCGAAGCGTTTGCGGTGAAGGTGTAGCGGTAGCCGGTGCCACTGCCCCCCACCGCCGAAAGCGTCAGCGTGCCGCCGGGAGGGGCGGCCAGGGCGGCCGGGGTGATGGAGACGTCTGGGCCGACATGGATGGTCAGCGTGGCGCTGTTGCCGAAGGGGTCGATCGCCTCGATCAGGTCGGCGGAGCTGCCGCTGTTGCCGGCGGTGTATGCGCCGGTGGTGGCCACGATGTTGCCGCCCGAGCCGTTCGTGTGCAGGGTGAATGTGTAGCCGCCGCCCACGCCGCCGACCGCGACGAAGGTGGCTGTGCCACGCGGGGGGACCAGGCTGGCGGAGGCTGTCAGGGTGATGCCAGGACCGACGGTGACAGTAACGGTATCGGTATTGCCGAGCGAGTCGGTCACCGTCACGACGTCGGTCGTGTTGCCGGTTGGTCCGGCGGCATAAAGGCCGCTGGGGTTGACCGCGCCCGTCGAGCCATTGGTGCTGAGGGCGAAGAGATATCCGGTCCCGCTGCCACCGGCAGAGGTGAGCTGGATGGTTCCGAGCGGTGCGGTGCTCGCCGAGGGCGGCAGCACGGTCAATCCCGGTCCAACCGCGACGGAGACGGTGGCGGTGGCGGCGAGCGAGTCGGTGACCGTTAGGACGTCGGTGACGTTCGGGAGGAGGCCGGCCGTGTATACGCCGCTGGCGGGATCGATGCTGCCGCCCGATTGGTTGTCGGAAAAGGCGTAGACGTAGCCCATACCGCTGCCGGCGAAAGCAAACAGGGTCAGCTTCCCGCGCGGGGAGACCGTGGCGCCGGCGGGGCCGAGCACCAGATGCCCGCCCACGGCGATGGACACCGACGCGCTGTTGCCGAGCGAGTCGGTCACCGTGACGAGATCGGCGACCGCGCCCTTGGCGCCCGCTGTGTATGCACCGCTGGCGGGATCGATGCTGCCGCCCGATTGGTTGTCGGCGAGGACGAAGATGTAACCGGTGCCGCTGCCGTTGGTGGCGCCGAACGCGATGGAACCGAGCGGGGTCGTGGCCGGCTGCGCGGGGCTGATCGCCACGCCGCGGCCGACGTTGACGACCACGTTGGTCACCGCGCCGTTGTGGTCCGCGATCAGAATCACGTCGGTGCTGTTCGGGTTGGAGCCGGCCGTGTAGGCGCCGGTGGCGGGATCGATGCTGCCGCCCGAACCATTGCTGGAGATGGAAAAGACGTAGGCTGGGGCTCCGCCGCTGACCGCGATGGTCAAGCTGGCCCGGGGGGGCGCGGAGACGGTGCCGGCCGTGGCGACCAGCGCGGCGGTGACGGTGATGGTGGCGGTGGCGGTGTTGCCCAGCGCATCCAGCACGGTGACCACGTCTGCCACGTTGCCTATGCCGCCGGCCGTGTAGAGGCCCGTCAGCGGATCGATGCCGCCGCCCGAAAGATTGGACGACAGAGCGAAGTTGTATCCGGAACCGGTGCCACCCGAGACCGCCAGGGTTTGCTGACCGAGAGGCGCAACCGCGAACGCGGCTGGGGTGACCGCGAGCCCCGGACCGACCGTGATGGTGACGGTGCCGTGATTGCCCAGCGGGTCGACGACCGACAGGACGTCCGTGGCGGAGCCGATCGCGCCCGCGGCGTACGCGCCGGTGGTGGCGTCGACCGTGCCGCCGGACGGGTGGCTGGTCAGCGTGAAGACATCCCCCGCGCCACTGCCACCGGTGGCGGTGAAGGCCTGCGAACCGCGGGGCGGCGTAGTCAGAGACGACGGCGAAACGGCGATTCCCCCGCCCACCGAGATGCTGGCGGTCCCGAGGTTGCCGAGCGAGTCGGTCACGGTCACCAGATCGGTGCTGCTGGCGATGCTGCCCGCCACGTACACGCCGGCGAGGAGACTGATCGTGCCGCCCGAAACGTTGCTGAGGATCGCGAAGGTGTAGCCGGTACCGCTGCCGCCGCTGGCGGACAGCGTGATGGTCCCGCGCGGCGCGATCGACGGCGCGGGAGGGGTCACGGTGACACCCGCACCGATGGTGACGTTCGCGGCGGCCACGTTGCCGAGCGAGTCGGTGACGGTGACTACGTCGGTCACGCTGGCGGTGGCGCCGGCTAGGTACACCCCGCTGGCAGAATTGATCGTCCCACCCGAGGCGTTGGCGCCGATGGCAAAGATGAAGCCCGCCCCACTGCCGCCCGAGGCGCTGAAGGTCAGTGTTCCGCGCGGCGGCGTAAGCGTGGCGCTGGCCGTCAGGGAGACGCCCGCGCCCACCACGATGTTGGCCGTCGCCGAATTGCCGACCGAATCGGTGACGGTGACGATGTCGGTGACGTTATCGTTCTGGCCCGCGATATAATGCCCGCCGGCGTCGATGGCGCCCCCCGAGTGGTTGGTCGAGATCGCGAAGATGAGGCCGCTGCCGCTTCCGCCCACCGTCGTGAACGTCGCCGAGCCGCGCGGCGCGACCTGGGCCGGGGCGGACGATAGGCTCAGGGCGGCGCCGACAGTGATGTTGGCGTGGGCGGTATGGGCCTGGTTGTCGGTGACGGTGACGACGTCGGTGACCCGGGGGGTGGCGCCCGCGGTATAGACGCCCGTCGTCGGATCGATCGATCCGCCCGAGGGCGCGCTTTGCATCGAGAAGACGTAGCCGGCGGCGCTGCCGCCCGCCGCGGAGAAGGTGACCGATCCGCGCGGCGCGACCGCGGCGCTGGCCGGGCTCAGCGTGATCGGGGCCTGGTTCGTCAGCGTGAAGGAGGCCTTCATCACGACCCCGCTGACCGACGCCGACACCGTGTAGTTCCCGGCAGTGGCGTTGGCTGTCGAGGTGACGCTGGCGACGCCGGAGGCATTGGTGGTGGCGGTGGCCGCGCCGAGCGTCGCCGAGGCGCCCGAGGTGGGGGCTAGGAAGGTGACGGTGGCGCCATTGACCGGGTTGCCGTTGCCGTCGACGACGCGCGCGGCGAGCGGCAGGGTGAACGCCGCGCCGATGAGCGCGATTTGTCCGCTGCCGCTGCTGACCGCGATCGCTCCGGGCGCGCCTGCCACATTGGTGAGCATCGCGCTCACGCTGGAACCGGCGGGGATCGAGGCCGAGACGGCGTAGCTGCCGGCGAAGGTATTGGCGGTGGCGGTGGTCTGGGCGAGGCCGCTGGCGTTGGTGACGGCCATCGGGCTGCCCAGGGTGGCGGAGGCGCTGCCGGTCGCCGGCGCGCCGAAGGTGACGGTAGCGCCCAGGATCGGGTTCAACGACGCGTCCGTCACCCGCACGACGATGGGTGCTCCGAAGCCGAGCCCCACGGTGGCGTTCTGGGGGCTCCCGCTCACCAGCGTGACGAGCGAAGCGGCGCCCGCGAGGTTGGTGAGCGCATAGCCGGCGGGCGTGGCGACGCCGGGGGCGGTCGCGTTCACGGTATAGGAGCCGGCGACGGTGTTGGCGGTGGCGGTGACGCTGGCCTGACCGCTGGAGCCCGTGGTCACCGTGGTGGCGGAGAGGCCGGCCGAAGCGCCGCTCGCCGGGGGCACGAAGGTGACCACGACGTTCGGCAGCGGGAAGCCGGTGGCGTCGCTGACCAACGCGGTCAACGTCGTGGCGTAGGTCCCCAGCAGCGCCGCGCTCTGACCGCTACCGCTGACGACGGTGATCGAGCTCGGTGCGCCGAGGTTGCGCAGGTTGAAGCTGGTCGACGACGACGTGCCGCTCACCGTCGCGGTGACGGCGTAGGCGCCGGGGGTGGAATTGGCGGTCGCGGTCACCGAGGCGATACCCGAGGCGTTGGTGATGGCCGAGGTGGCGACGGCGGCCGAGGCGCCGGCGCCGGGGGCGGCGAAGAGGACCGTCGTGGCCGTCACAGGCGTGCCCGCGCCGTTGGTGACCAGCACCGCGAGGACCGAGCCGAACGCGGCGCCGGTGAGCGCGGTCTGGTTGTTTCCGGCCGACACCACGACGAGCGGCGCCGCGAAAGTCGCCGCGATGGTGTGATTCGCGACCACGTTGCTGAAGGTATAGGTCGCCACCGCGCCCACCGAGACCCCGTCGACCACGACGCCGGCGATGGTGTAGCCCGTGCTGGGGGTAATGGTGTAGGCCTGGGTCTGTCCCTGAATGACGGTGCCGACGCCGGTCGGGGCGATCGCCCCGTTGGCGCCCGCCGAGGCGGTGATGGTGAAGGTGGGGACCAGTGAAACGGTCAGATTCTTGGTACCGGAGAGTTGCAGTGTGGGATCTCCGGGCATGCCGCCGTACTCGACCACCGAGCCGAGGGTGCTGGTGGCGGGCAGGTCATTCCACAGGCCACCAACGTAGAACTGCGCCCAGTTCTCGGCGCCGCCCGAATTGTTGGGCTCACCTGGATTCCAGCTGGCGTAGGCGCCCGGGAAGACCGTTCCATTGGCGAGGCCCGTCCAGAACTGGCTCCCGGCACCGGCGTTCGTCAACCCTTCGGGTCCGGTCACCCAGCGCCAGGTACCTTCCACCGCTGCGTCGCTGGCTCCGATCCATCCCGTCGCCGCGAGCTTTCCGTTGATGAAGGTGTCCTCACCCGCACTGGTCACCGTGGCGAGGTAGCCCTGCAGGCCATAATAGGTGCGCGCTGCGGCGGCCGTTCGGGCGGCGGCCCAATTCAGGTTGGTGTTGACGAACTCGTAGTAATGGCCGGTCGCCGGGTAGAAGAGGCTGCTGGCGCCGATCGAGAAGGTGACCTGGCGGGCCTGGGTATTGGGAGCGGCGCCCGCCGTGTTGTTGTAAGTGACCGAACGAAGCGCGGTCTGGTAGGTGGTGACCGGCGCCTGCCCGGACAGCGTCAGGATGCCGGTCGCGGTCACGAACGTGCCGGTCACCCCGCCTTGCGGCGTGAAGCTCAGGTTGTCCTGTCCGTTCACATAGCCGGTCGAGATCGACACCTGCACGCCGGTCAGATCGGAGGCGTCGGAGATGGTCAGCGAGAGCGCCGGATCCACCACGACGGGAGCGGCCTGAGCCACGTAGATCGTCGTGCCTGTCGACACCGTCAGGACCGGCGCCGTGCCGGTTACGACGGCGCTCTGCACCTTGATGACACCGGCACCGGTGCCCTCGCCGGCGCGCCCGCAGGCCGACACCGAAAGCGCCAGCAGCACCGCGGCGCCGAAATCCGCCACCCGGCGCCGAACACCCGGCCGCGTAAGAGGTGAACCTACACAAACAGGAGGGAGGTCGATGTCGGCTTGATGCACCACAATGAAGTAGGTCAAGAAACAATTTCGATCTTGAACCCAACTGCTGCTGGCTTGAATTAGTCTGCTATTTATCGAGGATCATTCATGGCCGAGCCCGTCGGAAAGCGCCGGGGGTGACGAAGTAGCGCCGTTTGAAAAGACGCGATAAATGCGCCTGATCGGCGAATCCGGAGCACAACGCGGCATCGGCGATGGATCCACCGTCGGCGAGAAACTCGTGGGCGTGCTCGAGGCGGCGGCGCATGACAAACGCGTGCGGCGTTTCACCGGTCGTTCGCTTGAACTCGCGGGAGAAATGCGCCGGCGAGAGCCCGGTTCCGCGCGCCAGGGACTTGACGGTGATTCGATCGGCGAGGCGTTCGTCGACGAGAGCGTAGGTTCCCGCCAGGTGCTGTCCCGTGAACACATCCGCTGGCGTCGCGAT
Source organism: Polyangia bacterium (assembly GCA_035648655.1). GTDB lineage: Bacteria > Myxococcota_A > Polyangia > Fen-1088 > Fen-1088 > JADGRB01. Next base: position 8,368 of record DASRLC010000626.1, on the reverse strand, counting down.
TACGTCGAACAGGCCGGCCAGCCGCGCGACGAGCGCCAGCACCAGCGCGTCGCGGTAGGATCGCCCGGCCGCTCCCCCGGTGGCCGCCTCGTGCAGTAGCGCCAGCACGACCGCGGCGAGCGGTTCGTCGGACAGGCCGTGCATCGGTACCACGCGCAGGTCGGTTCCCACCACGCGCCGGATCTTATCGAGCGAAACCTCGACCGCGCCCCACGCTGAAGGTCCGCTCCGCAGGTCGAACCAGCTACCGGCGGGCAAGATCACGAAGCTCCCCGTTCCGACGATCACTGGGCGGAGCCCGTCGACGTCCGTGGTCTCGATGACCCGGGGATCGTCCAGATTGATCCCCAGCCAATGACCGGAAGGCGCAACCTGCACGCCTTCGAAACGGCTGCTCACCCCTTGCTCGACCACCACCCCGTCCCAGCCCAGGGCGCGGCTGGAAGCCCATATTGGTGGATCGAGGGAGGCCCTTCGGCGCTGGCGATCGGTCCGAAAATCGGAGAAGTGCGACGTCGACTCTGGTCCCCCATCCATCTCATGACTCCCCGCCCCCCAGCTTGGTATCGCGCCGCTGCGTGGAAAAGATCACGCAACGATCGACGTCGCGTACACGCGCATGCATTATAGTCCAACGCCACGCAGCGGCCACCTATGTTTCTAGGAGCCGTCTGCGCGCGAAGAAATGGGATACCGCTGTGAACGCCGTATGGTCGAAGCCGTGGAGCACTTGAAAACGTCCCCGGTCCTCGACGCGGGCGAGCTGGCCCGGGTGTGGTTCGACGAGCTGAGCTCGTCGCCTTCCTAGTCGCGTCGCCGCACGTCTGACCAAGCCAGATGTGCTGGAGGTGATCGGTGGTGCCGCGGCCGTGTTGAAGTACGGGGCGAGCGCCTCGACCAAGGACAACGACACATGGAACCGCGTGCCGAAGGCCGTGCAGGACCCCGTCAGCTTTCGGAAGTGGGACGTTTGTTCCGCGCTCGACGCAAATAGGTTGGCATTCAAACTAATTTGTGTTCCCGTGAGCCGTGCGCCGCGCGCTACGCCTTCTCGTTTTTCTGATCGGGGGGATCGGGCTGCTCGTCTGGACGGCCTCCCAGATCGTGGACGCGACCACGCGGGCCTGGTTCGAAAAGGACGTCAGGCTGAGGGCGGAGCTGGCGGTAGGCGGGAGCCGGCGCGCGATCGTTGGCCATTGGAAGAACCGCGAGTGGCCCGCGCTTCAGGACCTTCTGACGGACATTACCCGCGACGAGCGCATCATGGCGGCCGCCGCCTGCTCCGCGGATCGCCGCCTGCTCACGGCGACGGCAGAGTTTCCCGCCTCGCGGTTCCCCTGCTCGGCGATTGCCGACAAGGTCTTCGCGGGCGGCGGGTTGCACGAGTGGCATACGGATGCCCCCGCGCCGGCCGGCGCCGTACACTTGAGCGCGCTGCCGATCTCGGACGAGACGACGACGCTCGGGTTCGTGGTGCTGCTGCACGACATGGGTTATGTGATGCAGCGGGAAGAGACCACCCGGAATTTCTTGCTCTGGGCGTTCGGCGTGCTCGCCGCGGCGGCCTCCGTGATCACGCTGGTGGCCGCGCGTCTCTCATGGCGGAGCTGGAGCAACGAGCTGCGCAAGCTGCTGCGCGGGGGCAGTCACCGCCCGGAGTTCAAGCCGCTCCTGCAAGACGTCCGCGAGCTCGTCGACCGGCTGGCCTACGAGAAGGACATCGAGGGGTCCCACGGGGCCTGGACGCCGGCGCGGCTCAAACGAACCTTGAGCCGGGTCTTGAAGGGGGAGCGGGTGGTGATCGTGGCCAACCGCGAACCCTATATCCACGAGCGCGCGCCGGACGGCAGCGTCACCGTCCTTCACCCGGCCAGTGGCCTCGTCACCGCGCTCGAGCCGGTGATGCGGGCCTGCTCGGGGGTCTGGGTGGCTCACGGCAGCGGCTCCGCCGATCGCGCCGAGGCCGACCGGGACGGGCGGGTCGCGGTTCCCCCGGGCGAAAAGTCCTACTCCGTTCGGCGGGTCTGGCTGACGCCGGAAGAGGAGCGCGGCTACTACTACGGATTTTCCAACGAAGGGCTCTGGCCCCTCTGCCACATCGCGCACACCCGACCGGTGTTTCGGATCGACGACTGGCGGCGCTATCAGGAGGTGAACCAGAAGTTCACCGACGCGGTCTGCAGCGAGGTCGACTCCGAGGATCCGATCATCCTCGTGCAGGACTACCACTTCGCGCTCGCGCCGCGTCTCATCCGCCAGCGGTTGCCGCGGGCGACCATCATCTCGTTCTGGCATATCCCATGGCCCAACGCGGAGCGGTTCGGGATCTGTCCCTGGCGAAACGAGATCCTCGAAGGGATGTTGGGGAGCAGCATCCTCGGATTCCACATCCCTCTGCACTGCAACAACTTCATCGACGCGGTCGCCCGTTACATGGAGGCGCGCATCGATCGTGAGCACAACGCCGTCGTCCACCACGGCCGCTCCACGCTGGTGCGTCCCTACCCGATCTCGATCGAGTGGCCGAGTCGGGTGGCGGAGGCGAGCCCGCCGCCGGCCGAGTGCCGCGCGAGCGTCTTCGCCGAGCTCGGCCTTCGGCCCGACGCCCTCCTCGGCGTGGGGGTCGACCGGCTCGATTACACCAAGGGGGTCGAGGAGCGCTTGCTCGCCGTCGAGCGGCTGCTCGAGCGGCATCCCTCTTTGCGCGGCCGGTTCACCTTCGTGCAGCTGGCGGCGCCGAGTCGCACCGCCATCGATCGCTACCGCGAGCTCAATGAGTCGGTCGAGGCGCTGGCCAGGCGGATCAACGACCGCATGGGGACCGCCGCCTATCGTCCCATCGTCATCCACCGCGCGCACCACGAGCAGCCTGTGGTTTTCCGCTACTACCGAGCCGCCGACGTCTGTTACGTGTCGAGTCTCCACGACGGGATGAATCTGGTGGCCAAGGAGTTCGTCGCCGCGCGCGAAGACGAGCGGGGGGTGCTCGTCTTGAGCAGCTTCACGGGGGCGGCCCGTGAGCTCACCGAAGCGCTGATCGTCAACCCCTATGATCTCGAGGAGGCGAGCGAGGCGCTGGCGACCGCGCTCTACATGCCCGTCGAGGAACAGGCCGAACGGATGCGCGCCATGCGTCTGATGGTCTCGGAGTTCAACGTCTACCGCTGGGCCGGGCGCATGTTGGTCGATGCCGCGCGCCTGCGCCAGCACGACCGGGTCACGGGACGGCTGGGCGATGCACTCCAACGTGTCGAAGGAGCGGCTTGAAGATGAAATATCTGCTTTCGCGCACCAACCTCGAAGCCTTGAAGCGACTCGCCTGGTCGAACGTTCTGCTCGGGTTCGACTACGACGGGACGCTGGCCCCGATCGTCGACGTCCCTGGCGAGGCGCGCATGCGTCCGCGAACGCGCCAGCTGCTCGAGACCGTGGCCCGAAGCTATCCGTCGGTGGTGATCTCCGGCCGGGCCCAGACCGACATCATGCGGCGAACGCGGGGGCTCGGTCTGCGCGAGGTGATCGGCAATCACGGGCTCGAACCGAGGCACTATTCCGGTCCGATCATGGCGGACGTCCGACGTTGGGTCCCCCGGCTCGAGGCCAGCCTGGCCGGGATCAAGGGTCTGTTCATCGAGGACAAGATCTTCTCGATCGCCATTCACTACCGGAATTGCCGCGAAAAGCGGAAGGCCCGGGCGTCCATCCTGGCGGCGATTGCCGAGCTCGGTCGGGCCCGCGTCGTTGGCGGCAAGCTGGTCTTCAACGTCCTGTCGGAGAGGGCGCCCCACAAGGGGCTGGCACTGCTGGCGGTCCGCGATCGTTCCGGTTGCGACACCGCGCTTTACATCGGGGACGACGAGACCGACGAAGACGTCTTCGCGCTGGAGGAGCCGGGACGTCTGCTCACCGTGCGCGTCGGACGATCGAAGAGCTCTCGCGCCGACTATTTTGTCCGGAACCAGGGAGAGACCGACGCCTTTTTGGAGGCTCTTGTCGCCTGTCGGAACCGCTCGCCGCGTCTCAAACCGATCGACGGGGAGAGCGGTGACCTCGGCGCCGCCTGATCCAGGGGCGCGCCTCCCGCTCGGCGAGGTGCTGGAGTTTCTGCGCCTCCTCTGGGAGGTCGACCACGCTCTGCAGCGCGCGTCGAAGGGCATGGACGACGCCTTCGGCGTGACCGGACCGCAGCGCCTCGTCATCCGAATCGTGGGGCGGTTCCCCGGAATCCTGGCCGGCCAGCTGGCGGCGACGCTCCGAATTCATCCAAGCACCGCCAGCGACATCGTCCAGCGTCTCGAGCGGCGCGGTCTCATAAAACGCACACGCGACGCGCGGGACGGCCGGCGAATCCTGCTCGGCCTGACCGAGCAGGGACGGCGCGTCGACAGCGAGCCCGGCGGAACCGTCGAAGGCGCGGTCGAGCAGACGCTCGCGCGGCTCTCCCCCGCAGAGCTTCGAGGTGCCCGCGCCGCGTTGACTGCGCTGGCGACCACGCTCCATAGGTCCGCCGACGACTTGTCGACGGAGGTCGGCCGGATGCGGGCCTGACCGCGCGCCCGCTCACGGCTCCGCGGTCGAACTTGCGCCGGGCCGCGTCTGGAGCTGGACGCTCCGGTCTGGTCTGTATTTGCCCCTCTCGTCGCACTGCGACGATCTTGGTGCTGCCCGGCAAGTACTGATAGGCTGTGGGCAAACAAACGGAGGATTCGACGGTGAGCACACGCGCGACGATGGTTCGATGGTCTTTTCTGGCGGGTCTGGCCTGCTTGCTTGCCGCCGGGAAGGCGCGCGCGACGTCGTGCGTGAACGACGTCGATTGCCCGGGCAACGCCGCGTGCGGCGGCGACGTCTGCAACTACGCGACGGGGACGCCGACCTGCGCGCCCGCCGGCACCGGTCCGAAGGGCACGGACGGTTGGTGCACGACGAACGCCGATTGCAAGTGCGCGTCGCTCGGGGCGACCTGTACGAGCGACGGCGTTTACTGCACGTTCACCAAGCCCAGCGACGCCCCGGGCGCGGGCGGCACCACCGGCACCGGCGGCAGCACCGGCATCGGTGGCACCTCGGGGAGTGGCGGCAGCACGGGGAATGCGGGAGCTCCCGGGAGCGCAGGTAGCGGCACCTCCAGCGGGGGCGGTGGATGTACCGTCGCCGGCTCCGGCCCCCGCGGCGGGACGTTCGCCCTCGCGACGGCGGCCCTGATCGCGGCCTCGATCCGCCGCCGCCGCCGCACGCGCGGCTGAGGACCGGTCGACGACACCTGTGGGGCGCAAAAACTCCATTGGCGCGCGGTCGGGCTCTGAGCTACCGCATGAAAATGGGCATGGGCGCGTTCGAGAGCATGTTCGCGAACGCGAAGGCCCGATCTGGACCATTCGAACCTAGGGCCGCCGTGAGCCCTCCTGCCACGAAAAGGTGACTGCGAGGCGAGATTGGCGACGTTGTCGGGCGATCATTGGTCGATCGCGTGCGGGTGCTCAAGGTTTGCCTTTGCGGAACAGGATCTTCCAGCCCGCCGATAGCTCCAGGGTATCGGGGCCGGTCAATGTCACAGTGGCGTCACGGAATCGCAGGGGGGTCTTGGGTCGGTCTGACACCTGAACCTGCACTGGGAAGGATTTCCCGCCGACGTGGCCTCGCCAGGTGATGGCGCCGGCGGGAACACAATCGTCGCCAATGACTTTGATCGCGGTGGCGAATGGCCCATCCTGCGTGATTCGTATCTCCTCCTCGGGCGGAACGTAGGCACCTGGGCAGGTGAATCCGCTCGCGAACCAAGTGCCGACCAAGGAGGCCACCGGTTCGGGGACGGGAGTCGCGATGGGCGCGGCGGCCGGAACCGGCGGTGGAGCGGGGGGGACCGCCGGCGGCGGAGCCGTCGACTGCAGGTAACAGGCCGATAGGGAGAATGCCATGCCGGTGATGGTCAGGGCGAGGCCCGCGCGAACGGCGCGTCGTTTCTGTGCCTGAATCATCGTTCGCAAACCGCGACCGTTGCCGATTGATCGCGGGGATGATACGCCGATCCCCGTACAGGTGACAAATGCGTGAGCGTCAGCCTGGACGGCTGGACGCCCGTCGCAGAGCCGCCCGTGCTTCGGTTTTGTGCCAACCGTGCGGCGCTGTCTCCAGATAGCGTTGATAGGCCGCGCGGGCATCCTCATCACGTCCGTTGGCGATGTCGGCGCGGGCGATGATGACGTAGGCCTCCGCGGCGTTCGGGTCGAGCGCGAGCGCGCGTTTCGCCCATTGGGCGGCTTCATCGAGGTGCGCATGCGCGTGCTCGGCCTGCGCGACCGCCAGGGCCAGGGAGGCGTTCTTCGGATCTGCCGCGAACGCTCGCGCGCACGCCGCTGGCGAGCGTCGCCAGAGCCCGCTTCGGGTGGAGGTATCGCATCCTTCGGTGGGGCCGGTGTGGTTCGCCTTCGCCTGCGCGGCCACCAGAACCGCAGCGGACGGGACCGACGACGGTTCTGGCTCGCGCGCCACGGGTGCGGCTGGCTTCGCGATGGCCGGATCGGCGGCGTCCGCTGGTTGGGCCGCCTGCGCCGTCGGAGCGCGCGCTCCTGACCCAAACGCGATGGGCGGCGTTCGCGGCGAGGTTCGCGCCGGCTTCGCGGGTGTCGCGCGCGACTGCCGCCACTGTGCTATCCGTGGCTTCACCGCGACGGCGCAGAGCGCGACAGATCCCACCAGGAGCGCAAGCCAGATCCGCGCCCGCATGGTCTGCTGACGTGCGCGCCGTTGCGCGCTCTCTTGGGCCACCCGCACCGCCGCCAGCGACGCGCGCGTCTCCTGGGAGAGCGCGAGCTCGAGCGACGCGATCGCGACGCCGCGACCCTTCCCGATGTCCGACTGTTCGAGCATCGAGCGATTCAGCCACCGTCCGTGCCCGACCGCAAAAAAAGTGCCCTGGTATTGGGGCAGCTCAACCGAAAGGCAGCGAGCTCGGGCAGCACACCGAACCGCCCACCGGCTCGGGTCACCCCCAGCCCCCAGAGCAGCCGTGGGTGCGCTGGGGTCAGTCGAGCAACCACGACATCGATCGCCGTAGGGCCGAGGTGCCGTCCTCCAACACGCACGGCCCGTGCGCTATGACGAGGCGCTCGGGTGCCCAGGCGAGCGCCCGCTCGATGCACGCGCGCGCCCTGCGGCGATGCCAGAACGTCAGACGCGCATCGCGCGGCGTACCACCCTCCGGGCCGCCGACGCCGCCGAGCTTGACCAGCCAGGCTTTCCACGTCTTTCCGTCGTCGCCGTGACGCTGTACGAGGTCCCCGACGAGGCAGGTCCGCGATCGACGGTGGAAGAAGAAGACCTCGGTCATGAAGATGCTGCCTTCGATCCGTACCTGATCGATTTCATCACGCCAAGCGGCGGGAGACGCATCCTCGAGCTCGGCGCTGAAGCGCAGGTCGGGTCGCTTCCGCGCGAGCCCCGGCGGGGCATAGAGGGACAGCTCCGGAAACGCGTCGACCCATTGGCGCAGCGCCAGGTGGTGAAGCTTGTTGGGCGTCACCGCGTAGGTCGGCCGTCCCAGGTCGGAGATGTCGCGGCGAAGCCCGTCGTCCAGCCGCACCGGCGACCACAACCACAGCCGACCGTCCTCGAGCCGCACGACGGCCATCCGAGTCGGGAACGGGAAGCCATACGCGTATACGATCGGGCCGTCCGCGATCCAGAGGTTCTCACCGATGGACTTCAAACCGAGCCCTCCGCTGCGAACTGGTCACGACGATGATGACGTGGGCGCCGTGAATCATCCGTCGAATGTACCGCCCCGATGGCGGCGTAGCCATTCGATGGGGCAGCTCGGGATCAACATCTACGCGCAGGACAAGTCGGACGGAAGCCGCTGGGCTCCGCCGGTCGCGCCCGCGGACGGTGGTCACCCGATATAGCGACGTCTTGCTGGTCTTGACGGTCTTGACGGTCTTACCTTGGGCACGATCGATGGCTAGGCTGTCCCTGCGGCGCCGATGACGATCGCGATCTATCCGTACCACCCCCCCCAATCGCTGGCCGCCAATCTGTGGCAAGTCGCGGGGACACTGGCCAACGGCCTTCCGCGCAACATGACGATCTACCGTTTGCCGGACGGGCGGCTCTTGCTCTACAGCGTGGTGGCGATGCACCCGACGGACATGGAGGCGCTGGAGAAGCTGGGCCGCCCGGCCATCCTGGTGATGCCCCACGATCGCCACGGGATGGACGCGCCGTTTTACAAGCGCCGCTACCCGGACCTCCGGGTCCTCGCGCCCGAGCCCCGGCACGCCCGCACGGTCCCGGTCGACGACGACATCGGCGAGCTCGAAGCGCTGGGGATCAAGGCCTATGTTCTGCCGGGCACGACGTATCATGAGGT
>DASRLC010000625.1:0-8991 GCA_035648655.1 Polyangia bacterium | reverse complement strand
CCCTCGCTCTACCTAGGCGACGCGGCGGCGACGCCGCGCAAGTCTCGCCGCAATGCGACAACGTAGAAATGTCGAACCTCATTTCCGAGCTCGCCGCTGGCGCGCATTTCTCAGCGCCTGTCACGGGCCACCAGCGAGCGCACCTGAAACGCACATTTCGTTAGTCGGCCAGTCGGCCTCGATTGTTTCCTCGAAATCGACACAACGCCTGTTTCTGGTATTCGTGACGGGGGGCTCGCGCGCAAGGAGCTCCCGCCGGCGCGCGTCCTGGTCAACCTCATCGGTGAACCGTTTCACCGTGACTTTCGGCACCTGACCGAGGCGCCCCATTCGACTAGCAGATCGACAGCTTTGAACAACGTCACTGCTCCGACGTGTAGTAAGGCCGAAGGCGATTATTACCGACGTCGATACTTCGAGGCTCCAACGCCGGGTGGCGTTTTCAGGCTGAGAACAGCTCACTTCACGCTCACGGCTCTCGTCTGCGACGCCCAAATCGCGCCCGTGTGCAGCACTCGGCATGGCTGGCCGGTCGGCGAGAAGGCCAGGAACTGGCCCGACGTCATTCGCCGTTGGGATCGCCGCCCCTCTGATCACCGGCCGTACCCACTACGCCGCGCTCCAGACAGAGAATCTAGCCGGGGTTTCGTTGCGCTCGCCTTACAGGTTGCCGCGCCGTCGCGATAGCTCGCCAGGCCGACGCGCCCTCCGGGGCAGTCGCGCTCGCATCCAGCAGACGAAACGCCGTCCGAAGAGCCGTTCCCAAGAAGAGCTCGTCGCGCGCCGCCAGCAGCCATGAGGCCCGGATACACGCGCTCCACGCCAGCATGAAGTGCAACTTTCTCACGCCTTATAAGTCGGCCGTTCGCCGTCCTTTGTTGTCAGCGAAAGAGAAAAGCAACGCGTCGAACGACAAGGCCCATCGGCACGCCCAACCAGACAATGAGCAACAACCAGGCGCCGAGTGGCCGGCCGAACACCTCTCGCCGCCGGCTCCACCGGGGACCCCATTTTCGCACCACGACCTCCGCTGCCGTCGCGAATCGCTTTATGAACCACAGAGGGCCCGCGACCCCCTCCCGCGGTTTCACCAGCCTCCAGCCGCGAGCGAGATCACCGATGTGCAATGCCTTACGGAGCAGTCCCATCCACGTCCGTCCTCTCTTCGTCGCGAGGCCACCCGAAACCGGCGACCTGGAGGGCCAGTCGGAGCCTCGACGAAGGCTCTGCTGGAAAAATCCATGTTCCGGTCGCTGCGCTCCATTCCACCAAACGCCGAAACCTGTAGTTGATCTCCCCGCCCGCCCCGTACGTCACGCCTGGCTTCTCGAGCTCGATGATCTCCGCCACCCGGCGGTCACCGGTGCTCTCAAAGAGGCGCTGGTAGATCACCAGGTCGACGGCGCGACCGACCATCGCGGCCACCACCTGAGCCGTCAGCCCAGCTATCGGCGCCATTTGGGCCAGCAGCTGGAGCTGATGGAGGCCATCTTCCGCGTCGTTGCTATGAATCGTCCCAAAGCCGCCCCCGTGCCCACTACTAAACGCCCGCAGTAAGTAGAACGCCTCCTCGCCCCGTACTTCGCCGACGACGATTCGATCCGGAGTCTGGCGGAGCGCATTTCGGACGAGGTCACCGATCGTCACCGGATGAGCGCCAGCTTCGTAAGGCTCGACGGTCTCCATCGCGACCCAATTTTCCTGCTGAATTTGAAGCTCCCTCGCGTCCTCGATCGTGATGATCCGCTCGTGCGCGGGAATCACCAGCGAGAGCGCATTCAGCAGGGAGGTCTTTCCGGCACCGGTACCGCCGGCCACCAGGATCGATTGCCTCCCTAAGACCAGCGCCTCGCAGATCGCGCGCACCGTTGCATCCACCGAGCGCTTCCGCTCGAGGCTCTCGAAGCTCATCGTCTCAGCGGGGAATTTTCGAATGGTCAGCGCGATGCGTTCGCAGGCCGGCGGGATCGCGACGTTGACGCGCTCACCACCCGGCAGCCGCCCGTTCAGCAGAGGAGTCCTCTTGCTCAGCGTCCGGCCGATCACTTCCCCAATCCGCACGCACGCCAGGAGAAAATCCCCCTCATCGGCCCAGCCGATGCCGTCCACTCGCCTATGGCCGCGCCACCCCTGCCCCTTCACCCAGATTTCGTTGAATGCGTTCGCTTCCACCTCCGTCACGTGCTCGTCGGCGAGTAGCCCAATGATGGGCGACAGCGCACCGACCAGGGCGTCAGACCAGGTACCCCGCAGCTTCCCGGCGAGGCCGACTTGGCCTGCCTCCTCCACCGGACCCACCGGTTCAGGCGGAATGGCTCGAACGGCCGACCGCAACGGCGCGCCCATTCCTTCACCGACCGGCCGGCGTCGGCGACTGGTTTGCCAGGCGAGCGAAGCGCACGGCCCAATCGAGGCTCGCGCCAATGGCATCCTCGACAGTCGGTTTGCCGAACCCGAACCGATATAGGAACGGGCCGGTCGGGCTCTCGATCCGGAGCTCGAGGATTACTCCTCGATTCGGCTCGTCGAGCCCCGGATCGAAGACGGCCGCCAGGCACGCCCCGCGGACGCGGATCGTCGCCTTCGGGTCGACGACGAGGCCGTTTTTCTCGGCGACATACCTAAACGCGGCCGCCCAGGCCCGCTCGGTGATCCGGTGCGCGCTGTGCCCGACGGGCTTGATCCCGTCAAACGCGACGTGTGTCCCAGCCCAGCGAAATCGCCCCTCGTGCCAGTACCCGTAAACCGGATTTCCCGCGAGCATCTGGTACTCGGGCCAGTTGAAGAACCACCCAAGGCTGTCGCCGTGAAGACGCGCTTCGCGCGACCCGGCGAACGGCTCTCGGGCTTCCAGCCGCCGTAACACAGCCGTCGTCTGTTCCGCTGTCCACGGAAGACTGGGCTCCGCGGCCGCGCCGGCGGCGGCGCCGTCGCCCGCCAAAACCACTAGACCTAAGGCCAACCCCGCCAAGGCGCTCATCACCGGGCCTCGCGCACCCACGAAAGATCCGCCGTGCTGCCGTACGGTGACAATCGCACGTCCTCTGCGAAGAAGACCTTCATCTTCGACCCAGCGGCGACGGTGATCGTCGGAACGACGTTGGCGTACTTTTGAATCACTCCCGCGAGTACCGTCGAAAAGTCCGAGCTCGTCCGAGCCAAGATGAGATCTCTCACCGTCGGATCACTGCCCGAACTCGGGCTTTGGACTGCGGCTCCGAGCCCGTCCAAGACGCCGACCATGATTGCCGCCCCGAATTGCATCATCAGGTGCCGATCGACATCTCCGCCCACGCCCACCGCGCCAGCCTCGTCGACGGCCGAGACCTTCCGCGTTGGGAAGTACGCCGAGCGTTGATCGGGAAACAAAATCCGATCGAACTTTATGTACACCCGCTCCTGCTGCAGGTTCTGCGTCCTGCCGGCCTCGCCGAGCAGCTTTGACCCCGCCGGGATCAGTACGTACTTGCCATCGAGCGACACGAAATCTCTCGACACCATCGCGATGACTGGCGAGTCGACCAGGTCGGCCCGAATCTCGTTCACAACCGCACAGTCCAGAAACTTTCCCTGCCGGACAATCAGGTCCGGGCCCACTCCACCGCCGATCGTCATGTCGCCGGTCGAGCCCGCGGAGAACGACTGCCCGGAACGCGTCGCAGGCTTCTCCTCGGCGTAAAGCGATTCACCCGCGCCCGAGGGACCATGCGAGATCGCCGCGGATGGTCCCCACATTCCCATCGTGCCCGGCGCAGGCCTCGCGGGTGCGCCGCGGTCGCCTGGTATGTCCTCTTGCGCCCGCGAGTGAACCGCTCGCTCGAGCGCGCGCGTCGAGTCCTCCATGGCCGCGGTAGCCCTGTCGACCGCCTCGCCTTGATAGCCTGCGCCGGCCTCTTCGCCGCGCTTTGGGCTCGCGCCAGCCGCAGCCGGACGATCGGGACGGCGTGCCGCCCAGGCGGCGCCGGGCACCGTGCTGTACCCGAGCATCGAGGCCGTGAGCACGGGACGAGTTCCATCGCCGGCAGCTCTCTCGTCCCCATCATCATCCCGCGCCCGGCCACCGTGCCTCGTCTCACTTCCCCCTCCCTCGTCGTCGTACTCATCATCGTGAGCGGAGGGTTCGATGCCGCGCCCGATCGCCGCGGTGACTTGGGTCGGCGCTCCGCCACGATCCCCTCCCTGACCCGCACTGAAACGGTTCTGTGGCAGGCCCGCGCCATCCGGGGCTGCGGCCAGGAGATTGCCCGACGGGTCGAACTGATATCCCTGCCCGAGATCCTGCTGGCGCAGCTTACGCCCGTCAGCCTCCGCTCGAGCGCGGCGCTCGGTGACGTTTTCTGCAAGCTTCGCCTCTTGCTGAGAAACTGGCATAGCCGCCGGCGTCGGCTGCTTCGCGACGAGATGGTGGACGAGCGCTCCAGAACCTCCGAGGCCGACCACTCCCACCGTCGCCAACAACGCTATTTGAGCTCTAGAGAGCCCCGCCATTGCGGCGCCAGCCGAGGATGACATCTTGATCGTCATGGTTCACTCCCCTACTTCAACGAGACCCAGCCCTGCTCTTTGCCGAGGATGAGGCGGAACTTCTCACCCCCGCGCAGGACCTTGTTTTGAACGACGTAGGTTCCGTTCTCGATTTCGTAGTTCACGATCTCCGGCCGGCCGGTCCGATCGACGAATTGAATGACGGCCCGATCGGTGGCCGACGGAACGGTGATGAAGGTCTGGACCTTGTCGTCGACAACCTTGCTGATCACGAAGTCCCCGCCGCGGTCGTACGCCTCATCCCCTCGAAGATTCGCCATTGCGGCTTTCCGCCAACTCTCGAACTGGGTTCGCGCTTGCTCCTCCGCCTGCTTCTGCGCGTAGAGCACGTCGCGGCTGATCGCCTTGCGCATCTTCGTCTGAGTCGGATCGTTCCCCGCGCTCCCTTCGAGATAGATCTCGAGGGCCGCCGGCGTCGCAGATGCCTCGCGCGCTGCCTCCACCCGGAGCGAGATCCGAAGGTCCGATGGCTCCGTTTCGATATGGATGAAGCCAGTGCGCCCGACGACATCCGAGGCGCCGAGAGCTCGAATGAAGACTCGCGAACCGCCCGGCGTCGACTCCGCCGCCCACCAGTGATTGTCGTACCAGATGTTCTTCGCCACCTCGCCCGTCGGCAGCTCAAGGGCGAAGGGCGCTCCCGGGACCAACCGCACCTGATAGACCTTCCCGCGGCTGTAGGGCAGCCGCAGCGTATCCGGCGTCTCCCCAGTCCCTGCTCCCGCCGCGCTAGTGCCCTCGGAGGGTCTCTCTTGCCGCGCCCGCCCGCGTGCGACTGCGGAGCCCTCCACTGCGATGAGCAGTGCCACCACGGCGGCCAGGCCAACTGCGACACCTTGTTTCCTCGTAAGACGGATCATCTGCTTCTCCTTTCGGAACTGTCGTTTGCTCGGGCGCGAGAGGAGTAACTGAACCCCTCGCTATCTATGTCGGCCACAGACACCCAAGAGTTTCCTCGTCGTTCCTCTGCGTCGTCGATTTCGGCGGCGAGGCTTTCCCTCGCCGCCTTAAAAGCCATCTCGGCGCCTGCGAGGAGGCGGTCACCCGCGGTCGCCGACATCTACGTCGGCCTCACGAAGGAGGAGCCCGCTACCGCGCCGATTACCGCGGCGGCCTTCTCGGGCGTGTCGCCGCCACCGGCGCTTTGGCCAGGCCGGTCTTCGTCGCGATCGCCAACGACCTGGCCAGCCTCGAGTTATCCGCTTGTGAATTCCAGCTGTGGGGTTCCGAAATTGAAGAGGCGCTTCCCCTCTACAAGCGCCTCGCGCAGCGCATCGGGGCCTCGGAGCCCCACGTCGACCGCTACGCCACCGAAATCAGCCCCGTCCGATGTCGGAATGTTCAAGACGGCAAAGCGAACGCGCTGGGCCAGCGCCAGAGTATCCACGAGCGCCTGAACAGCCCTGACGTAAGCGCCAACATGTTCGCTCCCGAAGAGAAGATGCACCACTTGAGCGGTTGCACCACGGCGAGCAGCCACGTGACAAGCGGAAGCAGTACGGTGGACCATCTGGTAGACGAGTGCTGCGCACTCTTCAGAGGGGACGGCTGAACCGATGCAGCACTGTAACCAATGATGGAGCACGCGCTTCTTATTCTCGCTCGGGGTGGAGCCGAGCCACTCCCCGACGGTGGCGTACGGCTTCTCACGATGTTTCGCCTCGATCGCGACGACCTGATCGCCGCATTCAAGCAGAAGGTCGGTAAAGGAGGCTTTCCCATGGCCGCCACACGACGCACACGCAGGAGACACCGCGTATTCGAACCAGGCATCACCTGCTTGGAGGTTTCCGAGACCGAGGCTTTCCCCAGCGGCCCGAACATGCTCCTTCTCGTTCCACCAGGCCAGGAGCGGTACCGTTGATCTAGTGAGCCCGAGAAATTCCGTGTCGGGCATGGCCTCCAAAAGGTCGGAGAATGAGGTCATTTCAACGGGCTGGCCGAAGTGTAGTCGCACAGTCTTCACTCGCACCTATCGAAGTAACCATCCATCGTCAGGCCAGCCCGTCGTCTTCAGCACTTCAGTGAGCTTGGTCTTGATGTCGTCGGCGTCATCGGCCTTTGCGACTCCGGTGACCTCCTGAAGCGACTTCAAAATCAGGGGCACAGTCGAGGCGCTGTTAACGTACTGCAGGTAGTCGAATACCGACTCCTCGAACTGTTCGCGGCTGACCGGGTCAAACCAAATCTCGGGCATCGCTGCTCGGTCGTAAGCCCGAGATGCGCGCTCGAACCACCTCTTGTTCTGCAGTTGTGCCCGGCACCTGTCGAGAAACTCGCGGAATCGCTTATCCCTTGCGGAAGGGAGCTCTTCAAGTGGTGCACCGTATTCGCGCGCGAAGTCGGCAAGCTTGTGAAAGCTCTGCTCGGCTTGCCGGACGACCATCCCATGCTCGATGCCATCTAGAAACGCCTGCCTTATGCGTGTCAACCGTTCACGTTTCTTGCTGGACGCCTTGTCCACCGCGGAATCGATTGTGGAATGATAGGCGCGTGGCGCCCACCAGCCAAAACACGTTTGGATGGCATACGGTCTAATGGGAATGCGTGTTCGGCTGCTGGCGTCTGCCTCCTCATCGCGGTTGATCTCAGCTTCGGCTGCCTCGATCTCTTCTCCGAGTCCCGCGAACGGGTTGTACGTGCGAGACGCCGTCGCCGTGAAGCCAGGAATCTCCACCGTGAGGCGAGAGAGGCGTGCTCGCAATTCATCCGACAATCGCAGATCAAACCGGAATAGCGGCAGCGCGTTGGGTCGATAGTAGATATCGCCCGTCCTGAAGAAGGCAATCAAGGATCGGACCTCCGGCTCGAACACTGCATCAAGGTCCCGAGCCTTGCTGGCGACCCTTCTCAAGTATTCGCTCATGCCCACGGGCAGAGATGTTGCCTCCAAGACGAGCATGATCTCCTCGTTCTCCGTGTACGCCGCGGTAGTCGCGTTGGCGGAGCCGATCAACGCGGTAGCGCCCGTCCGACGCTCGAACACCAACAGTTTTGAGTGAAACAGACCACTGCAGCTCAAGAGATAGACATCCACCGCGCGGAATGCGCGACGTAGACGCGAGCGCCACTCCCTCAGGCGTTCGAGATCCGTCTTAAGCCGCGAGCCTGAGAAGCCGTGAAGATAGACCGTGAGCCTCACCAGTCTTCGGCGTGCAATCGGGACTACCGCCGCAAGACGCTTTAAGAACGGAATATCGTAGAAGGCGGAGACCACGACGATCGACCTGGCACCCTCGGCCGCCACACTAAGGGATTCGAGGCTCAGAGATCTGACTGCAGATCCCTCCGTTCCGAGCGTTGTCGACAAAAACGCCAATCGAGGAGGTGCCATTTATCTACGTCAGCCCTCTCCCAGATATCCAGACGTCACAAGAGGCTCCACCCAGCCGTCTTGCGGCTGTTTACCGTTGTGAACGGTATCACAGGGTGGTCACCCGAAGGGCCGTAGCGAAGCGAAGGAGCCGCGGGCAGCTTGACGGCCCCGCAGCGGCGCCCATCTGCCCGCTAAAGGTTTTGCGAGATCTGCACGTCGGCGATCATCAGCCCGCTCGGGTTGACAGGCGAGCGCGGCACCTGCTTCAGGATCGCGCGAACAAAATAGTGGCCGGCGTCCGTCGCTCGGCCCGAGCGGTCGATGTAGTAGTGGTCGAAGGAGACCATCACCTCGAGCGGATTCCGACGGGTGATCGCGACCTGGGGCTCCCGGCCGCTGGTTTGGTCGTCGTAGACGCGCCCTGAGGTCTCGCGATCGACGAGAGCCTGACGCTCCGCCAGCCGGAGGCCAGCCTTCGTCACCGCCTGGGCCTTCCCGTCGACCACACGAAGACAGGCCTTGAGCCGATCTTCGACATCGAGCGGTGTCCAGGTGAACGCGTCGAGCACCCACCGCCGGAGGAACCCCTTGATTTCGGGGTCATTCCGCTCCTCGCCGGCGTGCAAAAACGACCCCGCATCGGCCTGGACAACGTTGCCTAGCGCGTCGCGCACGAACACGAGCGGCTCCTTGTGCTCACTCCTCCAAGCCAGGAACGCCACCGCCGCCGCCAGGACCACGTTGACCAAGACCGATGCTACCAGCTGCAGCTGCGACGCCCTGAGGGCGGCGTGGCTGCGCCCCCAGGCGAGAATGAAGGCGTCATCCCCTCCAACCTGGGAGGTCAGCTGCGGCGGCTTCGGAGCCTGGTGCGCGCGCTGGCGCTCGATGCGCCTATCCGCCACGGGCTTCGCAAGTTGCAGGCCCGCGGGGTTCCCGTCGAGCACCGTTGCGTCTCGATCCATCAGCCGTCTCCCCGGATCTGGTCGGCTTTGGAGTCACTCCCAGCGCTGGCGCCGGGCGCAGCCCCGCCGCCACCTGCCGATGCGCGCGAGATCTCCGCTACCGCGGCGGCCATTCGACCTCGTTCGGCGGCCGCGGCGAGCGCACCACCACCGCCCTCCCCTTGT
>DASRLC010000624.1:0-7596 GCA_035648655.1 Polyangia bacterium | reverse complement strand
TTCGCCGCCCGCGCTAAACTGGGCCAAAATTTGTTCGAGGCACCGAGACACTTATGTCCCCGCTTAGGATTTTGTTTCGCTGCAGTCTCTCCGTCGTGACGATCGGCGTGCTTGCTCTGGCATGCCAAGGGCCCGACGCGTTCTATCGAAATGCGCCCTTGGGCTCGACGGGCGCCGCCGGCACGATCGGAGACACCGGCGTCGCGGGAACGACCGGCGCCGCTGGCGCCACCGGCGCCGGGGGCAACGGCATCACAGGGATCGCCGGAACCACCGGGCGGGCGGGGACCTCGGGCGCGGCCGGCACCATCGGCGTAACCGGCGCTGCGGGGACCACCGGCGCGGCCGGCACCACCGGACGGGCGGGCGCTTCCGGGAGCGCGGGCACCACCGGCGCGGCCGGCACCACCGGCGCCGCGGGCACCAGCGGGGCGGCGGGGACCACCGGTTCCGCGGGCACCGCGGGCACCATCGGTACGACGGGCACCGCGGGCACCATCGGCACGACGGGCACCGCGGGCACCACCGGTACGACGGGCACCGCGGGCACCACCGGCGCGGGCGGCGCCGTCGGGACCGGCCCCTGCGCCGGGCTCTGCAGCAACCCCACCACCTTGACCACCGCGAACGCCAGCGGCGCCAACTCTCCGGCAGGGGCCTGCTACGCCATCACCAGCAACATCCAGGATATCGAGTGTACCGGCGCTACCGGCGCCAAGGTCAACGCGACGGCGGTGATCTGCAACGGCGCCGGGATCGCGCTACCGACGAAGATCATGGGAGGCTATTGCTTCCAGTTCGCTACCACCGACCCAACCTTCGCGGGATTTTCAACCTACTGATGCCCATGCCCATACCGTCGAGCCCATTTCGTCGATTTCCCCGATTTCTCCGATCAGGCCGATCCGATCTGGTTGGTCTTCTGGCCTTGGCCGCGGTGGTGGGCCTCTGGGCGCTCTCTTGCGCCGGCGGGCAGACCGTGACGACCGGACCGACCGGCACGGGCGGAACCGGCGTGGCGGGCACTTCCGGCGCGGCGGCCGGACACGCCGGCACCAACGGAGCGGCCGGCACACTGGGGCGCGCCGGCACCAGCGGGATCGCCGGCACGTTTGGAGCGGCGGGCACGTTTGGCACCGCGGGCACGTTCAGCACCGGGGGCACGACCGGCGCCGGCGGCGGTGGCGCCGGCTGCTCGGCGTGCCGGATCGAGCTCCTGGCGGAGTGTCAGGGCAGCTCGACCTCGAGCACCCAGATCGGGGTGACCGTCGAGATCCAAAACGAGGCGTTGATGGACGTGGATCTCTCCACCATCACGCTCCGCTATTACTTCACGCTGGCCGCCACCGCGACCTCGCCGGTGCTGGAGATCGACACCTCGCAGGTCGTCCCCAGCTCCGACATCGTCGCCACCTTCACCAGCACCTATATGCAGGTGGGGTTCACCGCCGCCGCCGGCACCTTGGCCAGCGCCGCCAGCACCGGGCAAATCCAACTGCGCTTCCACGATCAGAGCTACGCCACCTTCGACAGCAGCCCGACCACCGACTATTCGTACCTGGCCTGCAGCGCGACCGACGCTGCGGCCAGCACCTTCGTGCCCCGCGCGAACATCACCGCCTACATCGGCGGTGTCCTCAAATCGGGCACCGAGCCGACGCAGTAGCCGGCGGCTGCACCCTCGGGCGCCTGGTGGGAACACCACCGCGGCGCCTGGGGTCTACTTCCAAGCCTGCCCCTTTCGGGGTAGTTTCTGCGCCGCCGGCGGCCAAAGCCGGTCTCCCCCACTCCCTGAGGATCGCCATGCCTTACCGCTATGCGCTGGGCGCCTTCGCCCTTGTCGTCGTCGTCTCGTCCGCCGGGTGTGGTCCCGCCGCTAAACCGGGTCCCGGGGCCGCCACGCCGGCCACTGCCGCCGCCAGCACGCCCGCCGTGCCGGTCGCCGTGAGCGCGGCCTCCGACTGGACCGCGGCGCCGACCAACGGATCGCCCGGCGTCGACGTGCCGAAGCTGTCGGGGAACGACCTCCTCGACAACACCGACTTCTCAGGCGGCAAGTACATCCCCTGGACCACCTCGTACACCGCGCCCGCCAACGGCAACGGTTACGTCAAGGACGGCCAGTTCTGCATCGCCGTGACCAACAAAGGGGTCAACAGCTGGGACGCGCAGGCCCGACACCGCGAAATGGTGATCCAAAAAGGGCACACCTATTCGGTGCGGTACCTGGCCCACGCTTCGGCGCCCGTGAAAATGAAGGCCAAGGTCGGCATGTCGGGACCGCCGTACAAGGAGTACTGGGCCGACACCGTCGATCTGACCACGCATCCCCAGACCTTCGTGGGGGCGTTCACCATGGAGGGCGACGACGACGCGACGGCCGAGCTGGCGTTTCACTTTGGCGGCGGCATGGCCGGAGAGACGCCCGCACCGTACACGGTCTGCCTGGACGACATCCACCTCGACGATCCGAAGTTCGCCAAGGCCAAGAAGACCGAAGAGGCCCCGATCCCGAACGTGCTGGTCAACCAGACCGGCTACCTGCCGGATCTGCCGAAGCTGGCGACCATCAAGACCACGCAGACGACGCCGCTCAAGTGGGAGCTCAAGAAGCACGGCGGCGCGGTGGTGGCCTCGGGCGAGACCAAGCCGTTCGGCAAGGATGCGGCCTCGGGCGACGACGTGCAGATCGCGGACTTCTCGGCCTTCAAGACGCCGGGCAAGGACTACACGCTCACCGTGGGCGCCGACGTCAGCCACCCCTTCGACATCGAGGCCAGCCTCTACAAGAAGCTCAAGTACGACGCGCTGGCGTACTTTTATCATACGCGCAGCGGCATCGAGATCGCGATGCCGTACGCGGGCGGCAAGCAGTGGACGCGCCCCGCCGGCCACGTCGGCGTCGCGCCCAACCAGGGCGACAAGGCCGTCCCCTGCCTGCCGGGCTCCGGTTGTGACTACAAGCTGGACGTCACCGGCGGTTGGTACGACGCCGGCGATCACGGCAAGTACGTCGTCAACGGCGGCATCGCCGTCTGGACGCTGCAGAACCTGTACGAGCGCGCCAAGCAGCGGGGCACCGAGGCCGACCTTGGCGACGGCAAGCTCAACATCCCCGAGAAGAAGAACAAGATCCCCGACGTCCTCGACGAGGCGCGCTGGGAGCTGGACTTCATGCTCAAGATGCAGGTCCCCGACGGCCAGCCCAAGGCCGGCATGGTCCACCACAAGATCCACGACAAGGAGTGGACCGCGCTCGGAATGCGGCCCGACGAGGATCCCATCGCGCGCTTCCTCTGGCCGCCGTCGACCGCCGCGACCTTGAACCTGGCCGCCACCGCCGCGCAGGGCGCGCGCATCTGGGCCGGGCTCGACAAGGCCTTTTCCGCCAAGTGCCTGGCGGCGGCCGAGAAGGCCTGGAACGCGGCGTTGGCCAACCCGGCGCTGTTCGCCGACACGGCGGCCGTCGGCGGCGGGCCTTACGACGACAAGAACGTCGGCGACGAATTCTACTGGGCGGCAGCCGAGCTCTTCATCACGACCAAGAAAGACGTCTATAAGGCGTTCCTCGAAAAGTCGCCCTACTTCAAGAAGGTGCCGACCACCGTGGGCGACGACGGCATCCCGACCGCGTTCGACTGGGGCGATGTGGCGGCGCTCGGTACCATCTCGCTGGCCGTGGTCCCCAACAACTTGCCCGCCAAGGACATCGACGACTGCAAGGTCGCCATCGAGGCGGCCGCCGACGTCTTCGCGGCGCTCGTCGATCAACAGGGCTACCGCTTGCCGTTCAAGCCGGGCACCAAGGGTTATCCCTGGGGCTCGAACTCGTTCATCCTCAACAACGCGATCGTCCTCGGCCTGGCCAATGATTTCTCGGCCGAGCCGAAGTACCTGGACGCCGTCGCCGAATCGATGAACTACATCCTGGGGCGAAACCCGCTGGATAAATCCTTCGTGACCGGCTACGGCGAGCGCCCGCTGGAGAACCCGCACCACCGCTTTTGGGCACACCAGGCCAACGCCAAGTTCCCCTCGGCGCCGCCGGGCATCGTGTCGGGCGGCCCCAACTCGGGGCTGCAAGATCCCTATGTTCAGGCCGCCGGCCTGGCGGGCTGCGCGCCCGAGAAGTGCTACGCCGACAACATCGAAGCCTGGTCGGCCAACGAGATCGCCATCAACTGGAACGCGCCGCTGGCCTGGGTGGCCGCGTTCCTCGACGAGAAGGCCGAGGGCAAAGTGCACAGCGCCAAGCCGCACAAGGACAAAGCCGCGCACACGAAGAAGTAGCGTCGGCGCGGTGGCGCGTCCGCGCGCGGCAAGTCACGGCGCTGGCGCAACACGCGGCCGTGGGACGCCAGAACTAGCGGTCGGGACCTCCCGAAAACCGTGCTAATTTAAGCCTTCACTGCCGGCGCGCGAGTTCCACGCCCGGCGACCCGTAGACTGCGACGAAGGAGACTAAGAGATGGCTCACCGTTATCTTGTGGCGGGTCTTTGCCTGCCCTTACTGGCCTGTGCCTCTGCCGACAAGGGCACGCCGACCGGCGCCGCGGGGACCACCGGCAGCACGGGCTCCGCCGGGACGACCGGCGCCGGCGGCACCAGCGCCCCCATCGCGGGCCTCGGGATGGGCGGCCCCTTCACTTTCCCGCAAAACAAGGCTTCGGGCTCCTGCACGGTGACCAGCGTGGCCAACTCCTCGTCCGCCACGATGACCGCCTACAACAACTGGAAGTCGACCTACGTGGTCAGCGCTAGCCCCGGTCTACGCGTCCAGCGACCTGAGAACAGCAACGACACGGTATCCGAGGGAATCGGGTACGGCATGATCGCCGCGGTCTACCTGGGCGACAAGACGACCTTCGACGGTCTGTGGACCTTCGCGCAGGCCCACTTCGACACCTTCACGGGCACGCTCATGAACTGGCACCTGACCTCGGCGGGCGCGACGGCCTCCGACGGCGTCGGCTCCGCGACCGACGGCGACGAGGACATGGCGTGGGCGCTACTGATGGCGTCCGATCAGTGGAATTCGACGGCCTATCTGACGGCGGCGCAGAACATGATCAACGCCATGCTCAACAACTCGTTGTTCCCCGATGGCAGCCTGCAGAACGGCGACCACTGGCAAGACACCGACGCCATGAACACGGATTACTTCTCGCCCGCCTACTACCGGGTGTTCGCCAAGGCCACCAACAACCCGCAGTGGTCGGGTATCGTCATCGACGCGAACTACAAACATCTGGCGGCGGTCACGGGCACCGACGGGCTGGTGCCGAACTCGACAACGCTGGAGAACACCATCGCCGGCGGCGCCAGCTATGGCTATGACTCGTGCCGCATGCCATGGCGAATCGCGATGGACTACTGCTTCAACAACGAGCCGCGCGCCAAGACCTACCTGACCGCCGTGGGCGCGTTCTTCAACGGCGTGGGCGCTGCCAACATCGGCGACGGCTATTCGCCAACCGGCTCGCAGACCAGCGGCAACCACAACTCGGCGTTCATCGGGCCGGCCGGCACCGCGGGAATGGCGGGCTATCCGACGCTGCTCGACGGCGCATTCCAGTTCGCGGTCAGCAACCCGGGCTCGAATAACAGCTACTTCGCCCAATCGCTGAAGGTCGTCACGATGCTGATGATGACCGGCAATCTCCTCGATTACACGCAGTTGTAATAAAGATGGGAACCCTGGAGGGTTCCCAAACCCTCCCGCGATGGGCTCCGTTGGGCGGAGCCCAACTACGCCCGAGCGATCAGGGCCTAGCGCCGGCTCCGAAGGGCGACTACTGGGTCATGTCCCAGAAGTTTCCGCTGAGGGCCAGCAACGACAGGACGCCCAGCGAGGCGTGAAAGTAGGTGAACGTCCCGCTGACCTTCATCGCGCCTTGCGTGGCGTCGGCCCGCAGCGTCGTGTAGCCGAGGTCGCGCAGGCCGTCCTGGTTGCCGGCGGCCATGGCCGCCACCGCCCCCGGCCCCAGGAACGCCATGCCGGCGGCGTAGTCGCCCAGCGAGCCGGGCGGATTGCCGCCGGTGGTCGTGTAGCCGTCCATGATCCCGACCAGCGACGTAGCGGTCGCCTTGGAGGCATAGAAGGTCGCGATCGTCCCGGCGTAGTTTTTGGCGCGGGCCTCGTTGTTGATGCAGAAGTCCATCGCCACACGGAAGGGGATGCGGCAGGAGTCGTAACCGAAGTAGGGGCCGTTGGTCGAATCGACGCTGCTGATGCCGGTGCCGCTGGGATTGATCCAGTTCGGCACCAGCCCATCGGTGCCGGTCGCCATCCCCAAAATGCTGTACGACTCGTCGAGCACCGACATCCAGGCGGCGCCGTCCGCAGTGTCGAAGGCCGCGAACGCGCGGTAGTAGGACGGCGCGAAGTAAGAGGGGTCGATCTCTGCGGCGTTGTTGAAGCCGTCGCCCCCCTCGAGGATGCTGCCGCTCACCTCGTTCTTGAGGATGTTCTTGATCTGGGTCATGGCGTCCGACGCGTGGGTGCCCCACTGCTTGGTCGCCATCAAGAGCGCGTAGGCGATATCTTCATCGCCGTCGGTGGCCGATCCCGTGCCCGAACAGCTATTGGCCATCCCGCTCGGGATACACCAGGTCATCAGGCCTTTGCCGTCGGGATGGGCCTGGGCGTAGGTCCACAGGCTCTCGAAGAGCGGCTGGTCGTTCATGAAGACGGCGATCAACATCCCGTAGCCGATGCCCTCCGACACGGTATCGTTGCCGTTCTCGGGGCGGATGATCTTGGTGCCGTCGAAGAACTTGGCCTTCCAGCCGGTGTAGGCCGTCGCGACCGTGTCGGTGTCGTACGTCGGGAAGGTGCAATAGCCGGCGTGTCCCTGTGGGTAGGGGAACGCCGCGCCGGCGGTGTTCTGGGGATAGCTCGACGGCGGATTCATCACCGGACCGGTGCCACTGGTGCCGCCGACACCGGTCCCATTGCCCGTGGGATTGCCGTTGTCGGGGGCCTTGGCGCACGCCCCGAGTGAAAAGCCGGTGAGTAGAGCGAGCGCGGCGAAGGCGCGTGACATCGGGATCCTCCTAATTAGGCGATGACGACGGGGCGCGCGGGTCGCGGCGGCATTTCCGGAATTGCTGAACGTCCGTGCACTTGACCCGCGCCCCCAACCTTGACGGGCTAAGAGTCGGAGAAGATACTACACCCTCTTTCCCAGGTGGTCGTGAGACTTATCGTCTCGACCGAAGACTCTCTCCCCAGAGACGTTCAACGCAATAACACGAGGCCTATCCCATGAGAAAACTGTCGAATACCTTCTTGATGACCCTGGCCGGCGCGGCCGCGCTGCTGGCCGCCTGTAGCTCCAGCGGCGGTATGACCGGCACCGGCACCGGCGGCGCTGGCGGCAGTTCCGGCATCCCGCTCACCCCCAGCCTAACCGGGTTCGTGAGCGACGCGACGTCGGGCATCATCGGCGCCTGGTATTCCTACGGCGACGGCGCTGGTGGCGCTGCCAGCGTGACCAGCACCGACTCGCAGGACAGCGACTGCATCGCGAAGGGTGGCTTCACCGCCGACGAGTGCTCGCAGATCACGACGCCCATCCCCGGACAGCCGTTCGC
>DASRLC010000623.1:0-2410 GCA_035648655.1 Polyangia bacterium | reverse complement strand
GGCATGGGTTGCTCTCCCCGCCCGGTTGGGCTGCTACTTCTGCCCTCCAGTAGACGGGCGGTCTATCCACGCCCTAACTTCGCGGCCGAAAGAATCTTCTTGGCCGTGCCGATGGCGGTGGCCGGTCCCCTCCCGAAAACTCGTCCCGGAACTCGTCCCTGACCGTTTCTCTGGCGCTCGGACAGTCCACCAAGTATTGATAGTAATTGCGATCTTGCGACCGATTCGGGATGATCGGTGCCACCTTGCCAAGGTGGACGTCGAGGGTTCGAACCCCTTCTCCCGCTCTAAAAAAGCTAAGCAGAATCGGCCAGTTGAGATGAAATGCTCAACTGGCCGTTTTCGTTTCTAGTACCGATACGTACCACTTCCATACCACCCGCTCCCATCGCCTCTCGAACGCCCGCCAGCGAGATGATCTTGGCGATCCCCTCGCGCATCTCGGTTTGAGCGACCGTGCTGTAGTGCTGCTGCATTTGCTCGGTCGCGTGCCCCGAGATGGCACGGGTTACGAGATCCTTCATCTCCGCTGCTCGCGCCAGGTCTTGATAGGTCCGCCGCATCCCCCGCGGTGTCACGTGCCTCCCCAGCTTGATCGCCGCCGCCACGTTCCGGAATGGCTTGTCCAGAACCGACCGGGACCTGAACCCCCCCGTTTCTGAGGGGAAGAGAAGGTCGCTTTCGGCCTGGATGCTTTCCGGGATCTGCTGCTCTACGTGCCACCGCAGGACATCCATCAGCTCCTTCGGGAGAAAGAGCTTCTGGCGCTTCTTGGTCTTGGTCGTTTCCATCACCTCGTCACCTACCGTCTGCGACCGTCGCACCAGCAGCACGTTCTCATCCCACTTCACGTCCGCGAGCCCACCGAGCCGCCGAAGCGGCCGGAGGCTCGAAGGACGGAGCCCGGTCGCGAAACCGAGCGCCGTCATCGCGAAGTGCTGCGGGAACGTGTCCTTCATCGCTGCCAGGAACGACCGGACCTCCTCCACCGTGAGTGAGTTGGGCTCCTCCTCGGTGTAGGTGGGGTGCTCGGACGTGTCGAAGCGATCGACACCGGACATCGGATTCCGCTCCCATTCGAACTCCTCGGCCGCCGCCCCCAGAATCCGCCCGAGCATCGCGAGCCTATCGTTCGCGGTACCCGGGTGCAGCTCGCCCGCCTGGATCATCTCGCCCATCGTCTCTTTCCACTCCTTGATGTCCGACCGTCTGATGGCATCGATGAAAAGCTCACCGAACACCGGAGCGAGATGCAGCCGAATGACGTACTCCCACTTCTCCCGCGACTTCGCCGACTTGATCCGCCCCGTCTTGAGCTTGTGCTCGAAGAGCGAGGCGGCGTATTCGGTGAAGAGCATCCTCTGCGGCGCTACCGTTGCCTTCAGCCCGTCGCGCACCCTTCCGATCTCGTCCTGCAGCCGGTTGTACGCGTGAAGCGCGTCCACCCTTTTGAGGTTCAGCCTGATCTCTTTCATCTTTCCCGTTCGCGGATCGGTGACCCGTCCGCGGACCAGGAATCCTCCCTCCTTCCTTCGAAAGACGCCGGGCTTGACCGGCGTCGGCGCGATCCATGTGTCCCATCTCTTGACCCATTTCGTTTCCATGTGTGCCTCCGAACCGCACGGGAAGCGCACCTGAACGTCCAGCCGGGACGATAGCACCGCCCGCGCCAGCCAGGAACGCGTCTAACGCTCGCCGCGACCACATATAGGTTCCGGTTCCGCCGCGCCGTCCGAGTGGCTCGAGACGGCCGTCGAGGTGGGCTTTCCTGATCGCGGCCGTCGTCTTGAAGCCGCAGTAGCGTGCCGCGGCTGCGGTCGTCATCGGGGCGTCGGCCACGCAACTCGAACTATGAGCAACCGATGATGAGGCATGGTCGGCGCTAGGCCCACGCAACTCTTCCTTGACTGCGTCGCTGATCAACCTGTGTAGGAGGGCCTCCAGCGTCACGTTTTCCTCCGATCTCCCTGGTTGTATCGGCCAGGCGGGTCGGAATGTTTCTTCATCGGCGAAGTGCGTGCGCCTTCGCTATTGATTCGCCTGCGTTTCACCCCGAGCGTGCCGGTGATGCTTACGTCGCGATCGTGGTGCCGTCGTTGGCGACCATCAGGAAGCGCCGGAAGCTGCCCCGGCGGCCCAGAGACCCTGAATATCGCAGGCACCGTTTCGTGCGCGTCGGTGGCACCTCCCAGGGCGTGCATCAGGGGCGCACGATTGCGCCTGCGGGCTGCTCTCCGTCGGAGAGCAGCCCTCGGCGCCCACGTCGGGAGCGGGTGGCCACGCGCCCGCGCCGAACATCGATGGAATCCGGGCCATGATCGCAAACGCGCCGCTCCCCAAACAGCTCGCGAGCGCCCACGGGCGCCCGTGAGGTCTTGTGAAAGCGCTCGGGGGGGCGGGGGGCGGCAGC
>DASRLC010000622.1:0-21562 GCA_035648655.1 Polyangia bacterium | reverse complement strand
GATGTGCGGCCTGCTGCTGGTCGGCTGCGGGAGCAGCCGACCAGCAGCAGGCCGCACATCATCCCACCCAAAGCCCGACGGTAGACACCACGGACCGCGCCAAGCTCGACACCTCGCCGGATTGATTTCATAGTTGCCGATTCTCCTTCAGATCCTAGGTTGGGGCCGCGCAGCCGATCATCGAGACGCGGCGCGCTACCTTTCAATGTCCGGCCCCGCCTTCTTGGATCGCAAAATCGCCTAGGGCCCTTCGGTCCATCTATAAAGGGTCGCCATCCGCGTTTCTGCTGCGAGCCGGCGTCAAGCCCCGGCGCCAGCTCGGCGGCCAAGGCCGGGCCTCGATACCAATCTCGCGTAGGTGCCGGTCGCGGCGATCCGGTAGCCAACGAAAAACAAGTCGGGCGAAGGCCCACCGGCGGGCGCTGCCCGAGTCACTTTTTGGGAGCCCCCTCGAAGAGGGTCAGGTCGATCGCGTCGGCCATCGCTTGGTAGCCCGCCGGGTCGAGGTGCAAGTGGTCGCCGACGTCGTAGATCGCCTGCAAGCGATTGGGAGCGGCGGGATCGCGCACGGCGGCGTCCAGGTCGATCACGGCGTCGAACCGGCCGCTGGTGCGGATCCAGGCGTTGACGGTTTGGCGCGCGGTTTGGTGCGCCGGGGTATCGTAGAACGAGCCGCCGAAGGGCAAGATCGGGCTGCCGTAGACGCGGACGCCGCGCGCGTGGGCCAGATCGATGAGCTGCCCGTAGGCGGCGATGAGCCGATTGGCGACCGCGGGATCTCCCGTGCCGCCGATGTCGTTCACCCCTTCGAGGATCACGAGAAAACGCAGGCCCGGCTGTACGAGCACGTCGGACGCGAATCGTTGCAGCGCGGGCGGACCGAGCCCACCGGCTATGACCGCGTTGCCGCCGATGCCGAGGTTCAACACGGCGAGCTTGGACGTGGCGGCGTTGGCGCGCAGGCGCCGCGACAAACCGTTCGGCCAGCGGTCGTTCCCGTCCGTGGTCGAGCCGCGCCCGTCGGTGAGCGAGTCGCCCAGGATCGCGACCGAGGCCGTCTGGGCGTCGGCCAGCAGGTCGAGACCCGCCAGGTAGTACCAGTGCGGCGCGGTGACCGTACCCGGCGGCACCGACGCCAGTGAAATCTGGTTACCGCTCATCAAATACGACGTCGCGCGGGCACCGGGGTGGCCGGTTATCGCGGGGGGCGTGCCTCCGAACGCCATCGTCACCGCCAAGCCCGAGAGCGGATCGAGCGCGAGATCGAACGGATCCGACGCCACCGACCGACCCACCGGGATGCTGATCTCCGACTTGCCCGAGAAGGTGAGCGCGCGATCCGTCGCGACGTCGATGGCTCCCCCTCCGGTCGACCGCGCGACGTGCACGGCCCGCATGATCACCGGCCCATCGCCATACCGGTTCGACAGGCGCAGCCGGAGCTGGCCGCCGCCGATCGACGCCAGCACCAACTGTCGGAGCGTGTTGTTGCTGAGACCCGGCGGCGGTGGGTTGTTGGACGGCTCGGTCAATTGCACGCCGCAGGCCCAGGTCGCCACCCAGCCCGGACCAGCGGCCGCGCCGGTGGCGGCCAATGCACCGGGGCCGGACGGCCCGGCGCTGCGATCGATCGGCGCTCGAAGGACGCAGGCGGACACGCCGATCGAAAATAACAGGGGCAGCGTCCAAAGGAAGCGCGGACCGCGCAGTTGCCGATTCACGGCGGCGATGATACGTCGATCGCCGTGCGGATCTGGCCACACGATGAGGGGGACCCGCGCTGGCGAAACTCGGCCGTCCGTCGGGCCGCTGTCGCGGCGACCTTCGTGGCCCTGCTCGCATCGTCCGCCCGCGCCTCCGCGCAAGTGCCGCCGTCCGCCCACGCAGGCCCGAGGCTGGTCACGGCGGACGGGCGCACGCGGCTGGAGGTGAATGGACGTCCGTTTCTGATCCTCGGTGGCGAGCTGGCCAACTCCAGCGCGGCCAGCCCCGCCAGCCTGAAGGCCGCCTTCCACAATCTGCCGCAGCTCGGCCTGAACACCGTTTTAGTGCCGGTTTATTGGGAGCTGGTCGAACCGATGGGGACCTTCGGCCTGCAGCGCGTGAAGCTCTACCGCTATCGCTAGCTTCCACCCAGGGCGCGGCGATCCGGCCAACGTAGGCTTGGCGAGATAGTCGGCGTCGAACCGCAACGGACGGTGGGCCCCGCTCAGCCGCCCACCGGATCGTTCAGCTACGAATAACGATCGGTGCAACCCATTTCGTTTCATTGCGCTGCACCGACCCCGAACACGACGCATTGAAAACCGGCTCAATAAATCCTCGAAAAACGACAATTCACCGTCGCTGTGCTCCGAAAGTCGGTCGCCGGTCAGAACTTCGTGACCCGGATCGCGGGATCGTGCTAGTGCAGTCGGGTGAACGCGCGTACTTTGCGGCAACCGCGACCGCGCTAACGGGTGAACCTGGTGCTCAATCCTCTGGTCATCTTGAGCGGCCTCGTGGTCGGGTTCGTCGTGGGTCTGACGGGCATGGGGGGCGGCGCCCTCATGACACCGATCCTAGTGCTGCTGTTCGGCGTCGAGCCGCTCACCGCGGTGTCGAGCGACGTGGTGGCGGCGATGATCATGAAACCGATCGGCGGCGCGGTGCACTGGCGACGTGGCACGGTCCACAAGGGGCTGGTCAAGTGGCTGGTCCTAGGGTCGGTGCCGTCGGCGTTCCTCGGCGTGTTCATCTTGCGCCGCCTCGTTCCGAGCGCCGCGTTGCAAGCGCACATCAAGACCGCCGTCGGCGTCGCGCTGCTGCTGGTGACGGCGGGACTGGCCGGTAAGCCGCTGCTGAAGGCGCGCCGAAGCGAGCGGGACGATACCGGCCCGGTGGTGCCCAAGCGCCTCGCGACACTGTTGGTCGGGATCGTGGGCGGTCTGGTCGTCGGCCTCACCTCGGTCGGTTCGGGCTCGCTGATGGGTGTGTCGCTGCTGCTCCTTTATCCACGCCTCCGACTCTCCGAGCTGGTGGGGACTGACCTGGTCCAGGCCATTCCGCTGGTCGCCAGCGCCGCGCTGGGGCACCTCCTATTCGGCAGCTTCAAGGTTGGTCTCACGGTCTCGATCCTGATCGGGAGCCTGCCGGGGGTGTTCATCGGCGCCCGCTGTTCGGCGCGGGCGCCCGATCGCGTGATCCGATCCGCGTTGGCGGTGGTCCTCTTTCTGACCGGCCTCAAGCTGCTGAACGCCCCCAACCTGGCGCTGGCGATCGTCGCGCCGGTGGCGATGGCCGTCGGGATCGGCGCGGCCATCTGGCCTTCGCTTCGCTGGTCGGGCCGACCCGATCCCTCACTGCCGGACGGCAGCGGGAAGGCAGTTTCCTGAGCGCTCGAACATCAACGACGATGGAGGGTCTAACAATGCGTCTTTTCCTCACTCTTTCCGCGGTCGCGTTGTTGGGATCGGCATCCTGTAAGTCTCCCAATTCCGGCACCACCGGAGCGGCTGGCCAAACCGGCGCGGCTGGCCAAACCGGCGCGGCTGGCCAAACCGGATCGACGGGCACCGCCGGCACCAGCGGGTCCGGCTCGGGCGGAGCCGGGACCGGGACCGGCGGGACCACGCCGACGTCGGCGGCCACCTTCACGATCAACGTGAACCTCAGCACGGCGATCAACACGGTCGCCATCGTCACCTGGTCGGTGAACGTGTCGATCGACAGCGCGGTGATCGACTTCGGTCGCGACCAGAGCAACTTCGAATTCGAGGCGCCCGTCGATCTGACCCAGGCCAACTACCGGACGCTGCTGCTCGGCATGAAGCCGGCCACCACCTACTATCTGCGGATCACCGCCAGGGGTGGCGGCAACACCTACGTCAGCGACGTCTCCACGATCAAGACCCAGTACCTGCCGAACGGGTTGCCGGTCTTCACGGTGGCCGACAGCAACGCATCGGCGCTGTACGCGGGCGGCGGGTTCACGGTCAACTGCATCGGCCTGGCGGGCTCGCCCGGCATCCCAGGCACGGCCGGCAAGACGGTGGTCTTCATCCTCGACAAGGACGGCGCGATGGTGTGGGCGCTCGACATCACCAGCACGGCCGCCAACAACTGTTCGCGGGCCCGGATGTCCTACGACGGCCAGTACATGTGGGCGGCCAACTTCGCCAACGGGGCGACCAACGGCGTCGTGTACCGCATCGGGATGGACGGCATGGGGACCGGACAGATCTGGAACCTCGCCGGGCGCAGCCACGACTTCGCGATTCTCCCCAGCGGGAACGTCCTCTACTTCGCGACCGATAGCGGCGGCCCCAACACCAGCCCGGGCGGCGAGACGATCATGGAGCTCGACCCAGCCAGCGGGAAGTCGACCAAGATCTACGCCGAGACGACCGACTTCGCGGCGCTCATCTCCGCCAACGGAGAGTCGCACACCAACCACGTGACCTACATTCCCGCGCTGCAGGCGGTGTCGTTCTCGATGCTGTTCTCCAGCTCGATCGGCGTCGTCAGCTATCCGGCCGGAAAGCTCCTGACGGTGTTCGGTGGGGCGCAATCGACGTTCAGCACGATGAATTGGACCTGGCAGCACGGGCACGACATCCACACCGATCACATTTGGGTCTTCAACAACAACCAGAGCGGCAACGCCCACGTGCTCGGCTACACCTACAACCAGTCCAGTAAGACCGCCACGCAGACGCTCGATTACAACCCCGGGATCTCCTGTACCACCTTCGGCGACGTCAAGGAGCTGCCCAACGGGAACCTGTACGTGACCTACTCCGACACCGGCGTCCTCGAGGAGATCACCCAGACCGGCACGCTGCTGCGCAAGGTGACGACGACGACGGCGATCGGCTACTCGGAGCACCGGGGCACGCTCTACGGTCCGCCGCCCCCCTTCGACGTCTCGAATTGAGGGTCGGCGCAATGGAGGTCTGGATGCGGAATTCGAGACGCCCCGGCCGGCCATGGTTCGGTCTACCGGCCGCGCTGGCGGTCGTCGTGGTGGGGGCCGGCTGTCACGGCTCGGGGAGCGGCACGCCGGCGCCCATCGACGCCGGGACCGACAGCGCGCCGCCACCGCCCATCGTGTCGGCCGCCTGTGCCGATCCGACCGCCGGCGTCGTCATCACCGACGCCACCAACTACACGCTGTCGGACCAGTTCACGATCCAGGTCTCGACCCTCAAGGACAACACCGACCTGGTCTTCGACTGGAGCCGATTGACCGTCGATTTTTTCGGCAAGCCCGTCGCCCCGGCGACCGACATCAACCTGGTGCTGCTGGCGCTCTGGAGCTTGACGCCCGACCAGCTCGAGGCCGACCTCAAGGTCGACGACATTCCTCTGAGCGCCAACGCCGGGATCATCACCTCCTACCCGGACGGGACCTACACCTCGAAGGACCTCTTCAACTTCAACCTCTTGGGGCAGCCGCTGCCGATGGCCCAGGTCTCGATGTTCTTCGACACCACCACCCCGGGCTATGCGTATCCGCAGGATCAGTACACCTTCATGGCGATGGCCAGCACCGGGACCACCCCCGGCAAGGGCGCCCGGGCCATCGCATTCTTCCACCTCGATCCGGCCGCCACCGCGACCGAGCTCGACCTCACCAACGATTCGACCAAGCTCGACTACAGCGTCAATCTGACGCGCGCCGCGCCGGTGCGCATACCGGCCGCGCTTGCCCCGTTGACGCTCGACTGGAGCCAGATGACGGTCAACATGCTGGGCAACCCGTATATCTCCAGCCAGATCACCGAGGCCGCGGTGGCGCACTATTCGACCGCCACGGTGGCCGATCTGCAGAAGCAGTTTCTAGACCTCCAGGACATCGCCGACGGGTGGTGGTCGGGGCCGGTGGTATCGGGCGCCAGCATCAACCTGGGTGCTCTGGTGGACGCCGGCGGAGCGACGTTCCCGGGCATCGACTCGAGCGGCGTCTGGCTGGCCGCGCTCTTTTGCGGCAATTGCAACAACCCGGCCCCCTGGTCGATCACCATCCTCGAGCCCTGCCCATGATTGGGCGCCATCGACGCCCCGGGCGACGCCCCGCGACACGCCACCTCCGCAAAGATTCTTGAGCCGGTTTTCGAATGTCGTTTTCACGGGGCATCGAGCTGGTTTTCGCGGGCCCGTCGAACCGCGTGGTGTATCTATCTTTTTAGTCGATCATGCCCCTCACCCATTTGCAGCGGCTCGAGGCGGAGACCATCCACATCCTGCGTGAGGTGGTGGCTGAGACCGACAAGCCGGTGATGCTCTACTCGATCGGCAAAGACAGCGCGGTCATGCTGCACGTCGCGCGCAAGGCGTTCTATCCCGCGCCGCTCCCTTTCCCGCTGCTGCACATCGACACCACCTGGAAGTTTCGCGAGATGTACGAGCTGCGCGATCGGGTAGCGGCCGAGCCGGGCACCGAGCTCATCGTGTACGTGAACCCCGAGGCGGTCGCGCGGGGGATCAACCCATTCACCCACGGCTCCGCGGTCCACACCGACGTCTGGAAGACCCAGGGGCTCAAGCAGGCGCTCGACAAGTACGGCTTCGACGCCGCGATGGGGGGTGCGCGCCGCGACGAGGAGAAATCGCGCGCCAAGGAGCGCGTGTTCTCGTTCCGGACCGCCCAACACCGGTGGGATCCCAAGAACCAGCGGCCCGAGCTGTGGCGCCTCTACAACACGCGCAAACACCGCGGCGAGTCGATCCGCGTGTTCCCGCTCTCCAACTGGACCGAGCTCGACGTCTGGCGCTACGTCGAGCGCGAGAACATCCCGGTCGTTCCGCTCTATTTCAGTCGTGAGCGGCCGGTCGTGGAACGCGACGGCGTCCTCATCATGGTCGACGACGAGCGGTTTCCGCTGGCGCCGGGCGAGGTCCCCCGCCTCCGCAAAGTGCGGTTTCGAACCCTCGGCTGCTACCCGCTGACCGGCGCCATCGAATCATCGGCCGGCAACGTCGCCGAGATCATCGCCGAGATGGCGGCCGCGCGCACCTCGGAGCGGCAGGGGCGGCTCATCGATCAAGACGCCTCCGCTTCGATGGAGCTCAAGAAGCAGGAGGGTTACTTCTGATGTCGGCGGCGCCGGTTCCGGCCGCCCACGAAGCCGCGGGCGATCTGCTTCGATTCAACACCTGTGGCAGCGTCGACGACGGCAAGAGCTCACTGATCGGGCGTCTGCTCTACGAGTCGAAAGCGCTCTTCGACGATCAGCTGGAGGTGCTGGCGGCGGACTCGAAACGGGTCGGGACCCGGGCCGGCGAGATCGACTACGCGCTGCTGCTCGACGGTCTGTCGGCCGAACGCGAGCAGGGGATCACCATCGACGTGGCCTACCGGTACTTCGCGAGCGCGCGGCGGCACTTCATCGTCGCCGACACGCCCGGCCACGAGCAATACACGCGGAACATGGTGACCGGCGCGTCGACCGCCGATCTGAGCGTCATCCTGATCGACGCCCGCAAGGGGGTGCTGACGCAGACCCGCCGGCACAGCTTTCTGGTTTCGTTGCTCGGGATCCGCCACGTCGTGCTGGCAGTGAACAAGATGGATCTGGTCGACTATTCGCGGGACGTGTTCTCGCGGATCGAGGACCAGTACCGGGAGATGACGAACGACCTCGACATTCCGAGCGTCGTCTGCATCCCCGTCTCGGCGGTGAAGGGTGACAACGTCGTCGAGCGGTCGGCCGCCATGGCCTGGTACCGCGGCCCCACGCTCATGGAGCTCCTCGACACCGTCGAAGTGGACGGGTCGCGCGCGCTCGCCCAGCCGCTGCGACTACCCATCCAGTGGGTCAACCGGCCCCGCGACGATTTTCGCGGGTTCGCCGGGACCATCGTGGGTGGATCGGTACGGACCGGCGACGCCGTGCGGGTGCAGCCGTCGGGTCGGGTCAGCCGGGTGGCCCGCATCGTGACCGCCGACGGCGATCTGGCGGAGGCCTCGGTCGGCCAGTCGATCACGCTCACGCTCGCCGACGAGATCGACGTCTCGCGCGGCGATCTGTTGGTGCCCGCCGACCAGCCGGCCGAAGTGGCCAACCAGTTCGAGGCCACGATCGTCTGGATGCACGAATCGCCACTGCTGCCCGGGCGCGGCTACTTCCTCAAAATCGGCCCCAAGACGGCGGGCGCCACCGTCACCGGCCTCAAACACAAGATCAACGTCAGCAACTTCGATCGGACCGCCGGGACCACGCTCGAGCTCAACGAGATCGGCGTCTGCACGCTGGAGATCGATCGCCCAATCGCCTTCGATCCTTACGGGGTCAACCGCGACACGGGCGGCTTCATCCTCATCGATCGGATCACCAACGACACGGTGGGCGCCGGGATGCTGCGCTTCGCCTTGCGGCGCGCCCAGAACGTCCACTGGCAAGCGCTCGACGTGAACAAGTCCCTGCGGGCGGCGATGAAACGGCAACGCCCCTGCGTGCTCTGGTTCACGGGGCTCTCGGGGGCCGGCAAGTCGACCATCGCCAACTTGGTCGACAAGAAGCTGCACAGCACCGAGCGGCACACCTACCTGCTCGACGGCGACAACGTGCGGCACGGCCTCAACAAGGATCTCGGGTTCACCGATGCCGATCGGGTCGAGAACATCCGCCGGATCGCCGAGGTCGCCAGGCTGATGGTGGACGCCGGGCTCATCGTCGGCACCGCCTTCATCTCCCCCTTCCGCGCCGAGCGCGACATGGCGCGCGCGCTGCTCGGCGACGGCGAGTTCATCGAGATCTTCGTCGACACGCCGCTCGACGTCGCGGAGCGGCGCGATCCCAAGGGCCTCTACAAGAAGGCCCGCCGCGGCGATCTCAAGAACTTCACCGGGATCGATTCGCCCTACGAGCCGCCCGAGGCCCCGGAGCTGCGCATCGACACGACCGCCACCACCGCCGAGGCGGCCGCCGAGGAGATCGTGGCCTTTCTCAAACGGCGGGGCATCGTCGACCCGACATGACGCAGTCCCCGTCCAGCCAGACCTACGCGTTCAACGGCGACGCCGATGGGCTGTGCGCGCTCCAGCAGCTCCGCCGGGCGGCGGCGCCGGGGTACGACGCGGACGCGCGCCTGGTGACCGGCGTCAAGCGCGACATAGCGCTCCTCGATCGCGTGCCGGCCGTCGCCGGCGAGACCTGTACGGTGCTCGACATTTCGCTCGACGTGAACCGCGCCCCGCTGGTGGCCCTGCTCGAATCGGACGTTCGCGTCCGGTACTTCGATCACCACTTCGCTGGCGAGGTTCCACGCCACCCGAACCTCGACGCCCATCTCGATCCCAGCCCCAACACCTGTACCAGCTTGCTGGTCGATCGGTCGCAGGGCGGCCGCTTCCGCCTCTGGGCGATCGTTGGGGCGTTCGGCGACAGCCTGACCGTCGAAGCGTCCGCGCTGGCGACCGCCGCCGGATTGTCGCCCACCGACACCGCCGCCCTCGAAGAGCTGGGCGTCGCCATCAACTACAACGCCTACGGCGAGACGCTGGCGGACCTCCACGTCTCGCCGGTCGATCTCGCGGCGGAAATGCTTCCGTTCGAGGATCCCCGCGAGCTCTTGGCGCGCTCGGCGGCCGCGCGCCGCCTGGCCAGCGGATATCGCGAGGACCTAGAGCTAGCCCGCCGCCTCGAGCCCCACCACACCGCTCCGGGCGCCGTCCTCTATCTCCTACCGAACGCCGCCTGGGCCCGTCGGGCCAGCGGCCCGTTGGCCAACGATCGCGCCAAGGCCCACGCCGCCAGCGCGGTCGCCATCGTGTCGCCCAAGACCACCGGCGGCTTCTTGGTGTCGATCCGCGTGCCGCGCGACGCGAAGATCTCGGCGGAGGTTTTCTGCCGGCGATTTCCCACCGGCGGCGGCCGACGCACGGCGGCCGGAATCAACGACCTTCCGGAGGCGGCGCTCGACGGGTTCGCGGCGGCATTTCTGGAAGCGTTCCGCCTTGGCTGACCCCCACCCGAGGAGCCCACGATGAACAGCATCTTCTCCAGAATGGGCCGCGTCTATCGGGTCTTCCGGCGAACCTTCGGCGTCCGCGTCGTGCCGCTCTTCGTAGCGGTGGTCTTCGTGGCCGTACGCAGCGTGGTCGGATTGTCGATGGCCCTCGACCACCTATTTTTTCCACGGCTGCGTAAGGCGCGGGCCAACCGCCCCATCGTGCTGGTCGGCAACCCGCGCACCGGGACCACCTTTCTACAGCGCTTCCTGGCGGACGAAGGCTTCGGCTCCGGGATGGAGCTGTTCTTGATGCTCTACCCGTCGCTGCTGTTGCAGAAGCTGTTCCGGCCGCTGCTGCCGCTGCTCGAAAAGATCAGCCCCGCAAAATACCACTCGACCGACGCCCACCAGACCAGCCTCAGCTCGGTCGAGACCGACGACGTCGGCGTGCTGTTCCGCTACCTGGACGGCTTTTTTCTCTACGGTTTCTTTCTTTCGTTCGACGACGAGGATCTGCTGCCCTGGTTCGATCCCCGGGTGCGCGACACCTCGCAGCGGGACAGCGCGTGGCTGGAGGCGCTCTGGCGGCGCAGCCTGGTGGTGCACGGCGCCCAGCGCAACATCGCCAAGCTGTTCTCGCTGGCGGTGCGGTTGCCGCAGTTCCTGACCCGCTTCCCCGAGGCGCAGATCCTCTACATGGCCCGCGATCCGCTGGCGGTCATCCCCAGCTCGATGAGCCTGGTCATCGGGGTCCTCGATCGGGCGGTCGGGTTCTGGTCGCTGCCCGAGCCGGTGCGCAAACGCTGGCTCGACCGCATGTACAAGGCCTGGGTGCTCCTGCTGCAGAAGTTCCACGAAGACTGGACCAGCGGCGCCATCGACAAGAGCCGGGTCTTCATCGTGCGCTACGACCGCATGATGGCCGACTTCGAGGGGATGATGGACGACATGTGCCGCTTCCTCGGGCACGAGATGACACCCGCCCTGCGCGCCACCATCGCCAAGCGCGGCGAGAAGCAGCGGACGTACGAATCGGAGCACAAGTACGACCTCGAGCGGTTCGGTCTCACCGAGGAGCAGGTCCGCCGGGACTGCGCCTTCTTCTACGAAACGTTCCTGCCGCCGCTCGACCTCTCGGCCACGGTGGCCGGTCGCGGGCGCTAGCCGCGGCCGACCACCGGCGCTAGCCGCGCTCTAGGGTCGTGGTCGTGAAGTACTCGTCCTTGGTGTGGGGGGCGAAGGTGGCCTTGGTCGATTCGAACAGCGACCGGCGCCCGTTTTGCCGGTTGATCATCTCCATTTGCATCGGGCGGTAGCGCTTGTTCTTGGGGTCGAGCAACTTGATGTCGCGCGCCAGCAGCTCTTTGAGCAGCTTGCCGTCCTTGTCGTAAAAAAGGCCGCGCACGACGGCGAACTTGTCCTGGCTGACCCAGTAGGTCTTCTTCGAGTAGCCGTCGGCATCGGCGATCTCCTTGCTCTTCGGCACGACGTCGATCACCCAGCACGGCTCGCCAGAGAACCGCTCTTCCTTGGCGATCGCGTAGCTATAATCGTCGAGCGCCGGGATGTTCAGGTCGCCGTAGGAAAACTCGCTCCCCATGAAGCTCTGGGCGCGCTGGGAGCTGACGATCCGCCGGGTCTTGCGCAGCGCGGGCAAATAGATCCAGACGTCGTCGGCCTTGTCGGCGTAGTCGAACACCAGGATGCCGGTCCCCTGCACGTCGGCCGGCGAGAGAAAACGGTAGATGCGCTTCTCGGTCTTGCCGCCGTCGTAGATCTTGCTGGCCATGCTGAGCTGGCGCTCGCGGGCCTGACCGCCGGCGTCGAAGGTAGTCATCTTGATGGTCGCCTCCGATCCGTCGAGCTTTCGGGTGACCGTCACCCGCTCCATGATCTCGCGGGCCGAGGGGGCGGCCACCGCCGGACCGCCGCCGGCGACGAGCTGAACGGCGGACAGAACCACAACCAGGGCCGGCGCGCCCGGCGCCACTCGGGGATGTCTCACGGAGCCTCCTTGATGAAGAGCAAGCATGCCTCTTTCAGAACGTGACCCTCAGCTCGGCGTATCCGGAGCTGAGCTCGGCGTCGATGAGGCCGAACAGCGTGTCGGTGGGACCGTGGAAGACCTGCGCGCCAACGTAGACGACCATGGCGTCCGACAGGTGGTAGCCGATGCGCGGCGTGACCAGCCACTCGTGCGTCGTGAAGTTGAAGAGGCAGAGCGACGAGAACGACAGCGTGTCGTGCGCGGTGAGCCACTCGAACCGCAGCGTGCCGAGGTGCTGCACCTGCGCCGTCTGCGAGAACAGGATCTGGTTGGTCTTGGCCAGCGTCGCATTCACGATGTCGGTCACGAACACCGAGTTGGTCATCGGCTCGATGGGGAGCACCGACGGGTCGAGCTGCATGGCCGGGCCGCTCTGCTTCTGCCAGTCGAACACGTAGCGCCCCATGTATTGCAGGATGACACTCAGCGAACCGAAGTTGTGGTCGGCGCCGACCACGTACTGCAGGTCGGGATAAGCCACGTGGTGATCGGCCGGGCCGGCATAGTCGTACGGGCGCCGATAGGCCGCCTCGCCGCGCAGGGTCGCCAGATCGCCGAGCGCGGTCGAGAAATCGAAACCCAGCACCTGCTGCTGGTAGGCGGTTCGCGACACCAGCACCGAAGGCGGCGCCGTGCCCGGGTTGCCGTTGGGATCGGCCGTCAGAGTCAAGCCGGTCAGCGTCAAGCCGGGCAGCGGCGCCGATCCGTGGACGTAAGAGATCGACATCTCGACCGCCGGCAGCTCGAGGTGCAGGCGGGCGGCCTCGGTCGCGTTCTTGAGGTCCATCGACGCGAAGACCGGCGCGCCGTACGAAACGTACTGGGGGAGCGCCACCGCGGGGAGCTCGGTGGGCAGGTAGATCGGCATCCAGACGCCCTCCAGCCGAAACGGGGCGAAGCGCAAGAAAGCGCGCGCGCCCGCGTTGCCGAGACGGATGTCGTCCTCGATCGGCGAGCGGATGCGAAAGTCGACCGGCGTCAGGTTGTTGGTCGGGTTGAGCGCGTCGGCCCGGCCCCACACGATGATCTGCTGGCCGAGCCGCAAGTCGATCGGTCCCAGGTAGACGTTGACGTAGGCCTCGCGCAACTCGACGACCGTCCCCTGCGTCTGATCGCCCTGTAGGCCGTAGCGCACGCGCGCCTCGGCGAAGCCGTCCCCATAGGGGCTCTTGGCCGTCCGCAGCGCCAGATCGAGCTCGCCGTAGCCCGACTTGAGCTCGGCCGTGTCGGCGCCGGAGACCTTGCCGGCAAACATGTCGCCGCGGACATAGCCCGAGAGCGTGAACAGAGGCGGAGCCGACTCGGCGGCGGTAGGCGCCGCGGCCAGGCTCTGCTCGAACAGGCCGCCGCCTGTGTCGGCGGGAGCCACCGCGGGCGCCGCATCGACACCGCCGTCGGCAGACCTTGCGTCCGCCGGCGCTGCGGATCCCGCCGAAGTCGTCGTGGTAGGCGGCGCCGCATTGCCGACCGGCGCCGCCGGCGCGGTGCCGCCATCGACCTCGGCCTGCGCGACGCCCGCGCCCGCCCAGCACACCAATAGCCCCGTCGCCGCGACGAATGCCGGACGCCGCGCCTGCCGGGTGAGCCTCGGGATTCGTCTGCGGGGATCGCGCGGTTTCATGACCGTCTCGACTGGCCGTCTCAACCGCCCGATCCGGTCCACTCCCCGGTCGCCATGACCATCGAGTACCCGGCCGCCGCGCTGCCCAGGACCAGCTTGTCGCCGGTCTTCACGGTGCGCTCTCGCAGAAGCTGCCGGTAGGTGACGCCGATGCTGGCGCTGGCCGTGTTGCCGTAGAGCGCGTGGGTGTAGACGCCCTTGCTTTGATCGATTCCGATGTCGTCGAAGATCTTGCGCACCATGATCTCGCTCGGCTGGTGGAAGATGTAATGGGCGATGTCGTTCGGCTGCAGGCCCAGCGCGCCGAGCCGCTCGATCACCCACGGCGGGATGTATTTCCCCAGCCGCATCAGCTCGACCGAAGACGAGACCAGCGTCCCGCCGATCGGGACCTGGCAGAGGTGCCAGTGATCGGGCGCGGTGAAGGTGTTGATCGCCATCAGCCGGATGCCGCCCCCCGGGAAAGGCGACCGCCGGAGCAGCATGCAGGCGGCGGCGTTGCCGACGGTCAGCCCGGCGGTCTTCATGTGCAGATCGCGAACGGTCTGGACGTCGTAGCTCAAAAAAGGCCCCGACAGCTCGGCCGTGCATACCAAGGCCGTCCGGTAATCCGGGTGGAGGGTCAGATATCCCGCCGCGGTCTGAATCGCCTCCAGGTGCCCGACGCAGGCCGCCGTGACGTCGAAGGCGTGCGTCCGCTTGAGGCCCAGCTTGGCGGCTACCTCCATCGCGGTGGCCGGCTCGAAGTACTGACGCGCGATGCCGCCGCAAATGACCAGATCAACCTCGTCGAGCGAGACGTCGTTGACCTCCAGACATTGGCGGGCCGCGGCAACCGCGTAGTCGGCCACGATGCCGGGCCGCTCGTCGGGTTCGAGATAGCGGATCTGCGTCTTGCAAAGACCAAAAACGTGCTCGATGGCCGACGCAATGGTGGCGAACCCGTCTGACGTCCCTTTGAACCGCGCGCGTACGCGACGGATCGTCTCGGCGTTGTCGACGCCGACCGCCGGTAGCACGACGCCCGGCTTGGAAAGATGCAATTCCGGGAAGCTCAAGAACCGTCTCGGAGACTCGTCGAAGGCGCGTGCAATCTAGCACACGCTTCGCACCAGCCGACTCCGTAAAAGTGCTCGATTTATCGACAAAAAAACGGCGATCGACCTTCGAATTGTTGAGCCGATTTTGATTCTGCCCAAATCAGGAGTCGCCGTCGCGGATTGTGTCGACGCGCGCCGCGGCTTTGGGCTCTAATCCGCCGCATGAAATCGACCGCAATCCCATCGAGCCCGCGTCGCGGCGGCGCTCCCCTCTTTCGGTCCTCATTTGCGCTCTCGCTTCTGCTCGCCTGTAGCAGCTCGGGCGGTGGCACCCCCAGCGGCGGCAACGTCATGATCCTCGACGCCAACAACTACACGTCGCAGAGCTCGCTGACCGTGGCCGCCGTACCAACCGCGCCCGGCACGGACCTGACCATTTCCTGGAACGGGATCATGAAAGATCTGCTTTGCCATCCCGCTCAATCGATTGACAACGTCGCCTTTCTGAAGATTGGGAACATGTCCCAGAGCGACGTCGAGAAGAAGCTGGCGTTCGGCCAGCTCGTCTCGACCGAGGTGACGACCTACCGGGAGTTTCACACCGCCAACGCGACCGCCGACGCTGGCGCTCCGGTCACCTCGACCATGCTCTCCAAGCTTTCGTTCGGGACAGCCCTCGATCCCGCCACCGACTATGTCGCGGCCGCCAGCACGCAGTATCTGCTCCTCTTCACCCACGGGACGACGTTGGGCGTGGGGGCCCAATCGATGATCTTCATCCAGCCGACCGCCGGCGAGACCAACACCATGGTCAATGCCCCCGACGCCTGCAGCACCAGTGTCCTCGATTTCTCGGCCACCCTCAGCTCGGTGCCGGTCGCCATCCCAATCAAAGGTCCCTGGAAGCTCGATTGGAGCAAAATCACCAAGGACAACTTCGGCAACCCACTCGACTTCTCACAGACCACGCTCGACACGGT
This sequence comes from Polyangia bacterium, assembly GCA_035648655.1. Lineage (GTDB taxonomy): Bacteria > Myxococcota_A > Polyangia > Fen-1088 > Fen-1088 > JADGRB01. The sequence goes on along the minus strand of DASRLC010000622.1, from coordinate 5,938 downwards.
GGAGGTCGGCTTTTACGAGGGCAAGACGCCTGCCGACCTGCAGGCCCACTTCCTCGACGTCGAGATCGACGCCACGTCGATCTCGACCTTCGCGGTGCCGCTCGGACAGAAGTACGTCGACCTCGCCGGCCCCGAAGCCGACGGCGGCGGCGCCTTCCCAGGATTCGGCGCCACAGACGGCACCTGGGCCGCTGCGGTCCTTTGCAGTAAATGCTCGGTCCCGGCGCCGGTCGTGTTCGCGATATTGCAGCCACAGTAGCCAGCCGGCGACGCGATCCGCCTCCGATCTCTGGTCAGATCTCCCCATCCACCACTTTGAAGTCTTCGTCGATCCTCGCGATCCGGTCGGGAGCAGCGCTGCTGGGGGCGACCCTCGGCGCGATGGTGCCCGTGCGCTCGGCGCGGGCCGACGGCGGCTACTTCTCGGGCGCCCTCGGCGCGCGCGCGGCCGGCCGCGGCGGCGCCTTCGTGGCGCGGGCCGACGACGTGACGGCCGTCGACGTGAATCCCGCGGGCCTGGCCGAGATCGGCGGGACCGTGATCGAGCTCGGCAACCAAGCCGGTTACAACGGCTATAGCTACGCCCGCGCGCCGACGCTCGACACCGGCAACGTCCAGAATGGCGTCGCGCCGCTGGTGACGTTCGACAAGGTTCACAACGGGAGCCCGTGGCAGCCGGCCCTCCCGTTCATCGGCGTTGCGTCGAACCTGGGCCTCCGAGATTGGGGCTTCGCGCTGGCGGCCTTCACGCCGCCCGGAATCAGCCGGGAGCAGTTCCCGGAGGGCGGCGGCCAGCGCTACATGATGGTGAACCGCGAGGCCGTCATCCTCGACTTCGCCGGCAGCGCGGCCTGGAAGTTCCACGACGTCTTCGGCGTCGGCGCGACGCTGGAGTGGATCACCGTCCCGCGGCTCGACTACTCGCTGGTCATCAACGGCAACACGGCGCCGGGCGCCGCCAACCCGGTCTCGAGCCCGTTCGACATCCTGGCCCAGACGACCGGCGCAGATTGGCTCACCTTCAACGCGGTCCTGGGCGCCTGGTTCCGCCCGGTGCCGTCGGTGGAGTTTGGCCTCGCCGGGCAAGTGCTGCCGGCCAACATCGTCACCCACAGCACGCTGTCGGCGACGGTGGTCGACAAATCGGGGCCGCTGGGCATGGACCCGGTGGTGCTCAAGCGCGACGGCAACCTCGCCAGCGACGTCGCCGTGACGCTACCGTTGCCGCTCCTGGTGCGGGCCGGTGGCCGCTACCGCCATCTGGTGGCGGGCCGGGGAGAGCTCTTCGACCTCGAGCTGGACGTCGAATACCAGACCTGGTCGCGCGCCAAGTCGTTCGCCGTCGGCACGAACGGCCTCGAGGCGACCGCCGCCGGCAACCAGACCATCCCGCTTGCGACCATCACGGTTCCCAAGCAGTGGAACGACGTGCTCAGCGTCAAGCTGGGTGGCGATTTCAACGTGGTGCCCGATCGCTGGACGTTGCGCGCCGGGGTCTACTACGAGACGGCCGCGGCGCCGTCGGCGTACGCCAACGTCGACTTTCCCGCCGGCCCGCAGATCGGCGGCGCGCTGGGCGCTTCGTTCTTGCTGCGCCGCTGGGAGCTGGCCCTCACCTATCAGCTCCGCTATCAGCCCAGCGTCACGGTCGCCGAGGCAGACGCCCGCGTCTACCAGCAGACCCCCGGCAGCCCCTGCGCCGCCCCCTTCACCGATCCGAACACCTGCAACCCGAGCTATCTGGGACAGCCCGCGCCGGTGGTAAACGCCGGCACTTACTCCGCCACCTCCCACCTCGTCGCACTGGCCTTCATCTACAGGTTTGGCCGCTAAGGAGAATCGATGGCACGCCCCGAACCGAGATCCTTCGCCGCGACCGCCGGAATCGTCGCGGCGCTGCTGACGTCGATTCCCGCGGCAACTCTGTGGGCGGGCGGATCGCTCCCCACGCTGGACGGGCCCGATCTGGCCCAGGGTCCTTACGCGCTCATGCACATGTTGCTGCAGAAGACCGTCCTCAAGATCAACGTGGCCACCGTCGACATCCGGTTCGATAAGCCGACCCAGGGCCGCTTGGCCGAGCTGGCGCGCGACAAGCCTTACTCGTATCCGCTCGACGCCCAGGTGGCGTCGGCCGCCATCGGCGCGGCGCGCGCGGTGGTGCAGATGCAGTTCGTGCGCGACATCCCGCTCAACCGCTGGATCGGCGTCGTGCGCGACAACATGGAGCTGGCCCGCGAAGCCGGCCTCATCTCGGCCGACATCGAGCGGCGGGTGGGTGACGCAATCCCGCAGTGGTTCGCGCCGCTGCGAGACCGCGGGTATCAGAAGGGCGACAAGCTGATCTATTCGGTCACCCCCGACACGCTGCGGACGACCGTGGTCTCGGCGAACGGGCAGACGCTGCTCGACCTCAGCGACCACGAGGCCGGCGCGCGGAAGGTCGTTCTGGCCAGCTACTTCGCGCCCAAGAGCGACACGCGCGAGCTCCTGATCCGATCGCTCTGGGAGAAGCGCTGACCATGTTGCGCCGTTACGTGACCGCGGTGGTCGGGCGTCCCAAGCTGGTCATTGCGCTGGTCGCCCTGGTCACGCTGACGCTCGGCTTCTTCATGACCCGGCTTCATCTCCTGCTGGACGTGGACGCCCAGATCCCCCCGGGACACCCGCTGGTGATCGTCGGCCAGCGGATCGAGAAGCTTTTTGGCGGCAAGTACATGACGGTGATCGGGGTCTATCCCGCGTCGGGGACGGTCTACACGCCCGACATCCTCGGCAAGGTCAAACGGATCACCGAGAAGCTGGAGAAGCTCCCCGGCGTCAAACCGGGGAGTGTCCTGTCCCTCATGTCGCCGCGGGTGAAGGACATCCATAGCTCGGCCGACTCGCTGGAGATCACGCCGCTCGCAGACAAGGTCCCGCAGACGGACGTCGAGATCGCGGCCTTCCGGGCCCGCGTCCAGGCCAATGGATTCCTGACCAGCCTGTTCGTCAGCGACGACGGCCGCGCGACGTCGGTGCTGGTCGACTTCAGCGATTTCGAGAAGGCCGGCGGTTCGCGCTACCTCTACGATCACCTGGAGGCCATCCTCGCGCCGGAGCGGGCGCCGGGGCTGGAGATCGTCGCCGCCGGCGCGCCGACGATCCTGCACTGGCTGCTGATCTACACCCGCCGGGTCGCCGTGTTGTTCGTGCTGGCGCTGACGATGATCGGGTACCTCCACTACCGCGCCTTTCGGACGCTGCAGGGAATGATCATCCCGCTGGTCACCGCGATCATGGGCGTCGTCTGGGCGCTCGGCCTCATGGGGCTCATCCACGCGCCGATGGACCCCTGGAACATCATGACGCCGATCCTGCTGCTGGCGATTGGCGCCGGCCACTCGGTACAGATCCTCAAGCGCTACTACGAGGAGTACAACCGCCTGCACGCCGAGCGGCCGGATCTCTTGCCGACCCAGCACAACCGGCTGGCGGTCATCGAGGCAACGACCAAGGTCGGCCTGGTCATGCTGGCGGCGGGCACGATCGCCGCGCTCAGCTTTGGCTCATTGGCGACGTTCGGGCTCCCCACCATCAGGAATTTCGGCCTTTGCACGGCGTTCGGGATCTTGGCGGCGCTGACCGTCGAGATGACCTTCATCCCGGCCATCCGCGTCCTGATGTCGCCGCCGTCGGAGCGACAGACGGAGCGCGAAAAGCGCGAGGAGTACTTCGATCCGATTCTAGAGAAGCTGGCCTCGCTGGTCCGGACCGGCCAGGAGCGGCCGATCGTCTGGGTCTTCACGGGCCTGATCGTCGTCGCGCTGGTCGGCGTCACGCGCCTCGAGGCCGGCAACAACCTGGCGGCGCAATTCTTCGAGCACAACGCGCCGGTCCACGGCTTTCGCATGGTGGACGAACGCCTGGCCGGCACGCGCGTGATCCAGGTGCTGATTTCCGGCCAGGCGCCCGACGCCATCAAGAACCCGGAGGTCTTGCGTCGCATGGACGAGCTGGGAACGTTCATCGCGCACCAACCGCTCCCGATCGGCAAAGTCGTGTCGATCGTCGATCTCCTCAAACAGATCAGCTTGGCCGTCGACAGCAGCGGCGGCGGCAAACTGCCCGACACCTCTCAGGCGGTCGCCCAATACCTCTTGCTCTACACCATGGGCGGCGACGAGGAGGATCTCGCGCACTTCGTCGACCGCTCGTTCCAGCACGCGGTCATCACGGCGTATCTGAAGACCGACGACTTCCGGGCCATGAAGGCCATGACGGTGGCGACGCAGGCCGAGGCCGACCGCCTGTTCGCGGGCCTGCCCGTCACGGCGCGCGTGGGCGGCGGCGTCACCAACGCCATCGCGCTCAACGAGACCATGGTGCACGGCAAGACCATCAACCTGATCCAGATCTCGATCCTGGTCGTCGTGATCACGTCGATCCTGCTGCGCTCGCTGGCGGGCGGCTTCCTGGTGCTGTTGCCGCTGGCCACCGCGGCGCTGATCAACCTGGGCCTGATGGGCTGGACCGGGATCCTGCTCTCGATGGGGACGGCGGCCATCTCGGCGATGGCGGTCGGCATCGGCGCCGACTACGCGGTCTACTTCATCTTCCGCGTGCGCGAGGAGTTCCAGCGCACCGGCGATCTGCGCGAGGCGACGGCCACTGCGCTCACGACCTCCGGCAAGGCCATCGCCTACGTCGCCAGCGCCGTGGCGGGCGGGTACCTATGCCTCACGCTGTCGTTCTTCAAGGTGCACGTGCTGCTCGGCGTGCTGGTCGCGCTGACCATGGTCACCAGCAGCGCCGCCACGGTGGCATTCCTGCCGGCGGTGATCTTGATGTTCACGCCCAAGTTCCTGCGGCGGCAGCCTCTGATGGTCGCCAAACCGGCGACCCGAGTCGAAGCCTGACCTAGACGAGGCCGCGGTCCTGTCGCAAGGAGAATCCGCGGCGGTTCAGTTGCTGCAACTGGCGGGATTGGGCTCGAGGATGGTCAGATACCAGGGCGCCGGGTTCCGGCAGACACCGCAGGTGAGGGCGACCACCCAGGTGCCGTTGGAGTCGATGCCGGGGAACGCGTTGCCGTTGGCGTCGAGCAGCGTCGTGAAGTCGAGGACCGTCCCCGAAGGAATGTCGGCCGTGTAGAGATCGGTCGCGATGGTCTGCAGGTTCAGGAACTGGCTCTCGAGCTGGGTCGGCGTCTGGGTGTAATGACCGACGATGGCGCTCGTGATGTTCGTCGGGATGAACGTCGCCCCGAGCGCGTTCGTCGTGAGCTGACTCCAGTCGAGCGTCAGTGCCGCAGTCCCGGCCGGCACGCCGGTCGGGTGCAGGCTGTGAAGGTTGGCTGCATACTGCAGCATGGTCGACGTGTTGGTGAGCGTGACGGTGGTGTTCGACGACGAGGCGTCGAGCTGGAACGACTGCAGCATCCGGATGCCGGTCCCGAGATCGTCGCCGGTTTGGACCGCAGCAAGATACGTGTATTGCGACGACGGGTACATGGTGGGATCGAAGTATGCGTTGTAGTCGGCGCTCGACACGGCCGTCCCGTTGATCGTGAAGTCATAGAGCTGCGCCGACGTGGCACCGTTGCTCGGCACGATGCTAGGAGGCGGCGAGACGACGAGATTGGAGGCGAGTAAACTGTCGCTGTTCAAGCTCTTCTGGAAGTCCGACAGGTCCAGGCTCCAGATCATGATGAGCGCGGTGTTGAGATCGGTCGTCGGATTCAACGAGTGGCCGAGGAAGTCCTGGGTCACGCCGCTCCAGTCGATCTTGAGGTTCGACATCGACTTCACGGTCACGGGCGGCAAGGTGATGGTGCTCGAGAAGGCGTAGTCGTTGGCCGCGGCCGCGACAACCGTGCCATTGGTGCAGGTGACGCTGGGCGAGCCGCCCGAGCCGCCCGAGCCGCCGGAGCCAGAGGCCCCGCCCGCCGAACCGCCGG
>DASRLC010000621.1:0-8548 GCA_035648655.1 Polyangia bacterium | reverse complement strand
CATCCCCAATACCAATAGCCCGAGCGCGATGGCGCCCGGTCCGCTCGCACGCGGTCCGACGTCGCAACCACCGCCGCCCTCACCGGCGGGAGGTCCGGTGGGCCGAGCGGCCGTTGGAGACACGCACCCATATCCGGGCGTCGTCGGGTTGCAGAAAGACTGCAAGTGCGCGCAGGTCCCGCCGTCTCCACAGGCTGTTCCAGGAGGTGTGTGATCGCACCCGCCGTCGGGCGCCGAGACCATCGTCGGGCAGACATCACATTTATAGACGGTCATGCCAGAAACGAGGGTTCCGCAGACCTCGGCGTAACACTGGCCGGTGCCCTGGCAGGGCTTGCCGACGTCCTTCGCGTCACAGGTGATGAGGTCGTCGAGCGTGTCGCAGGCCGCGGGGATGTCGGCCCGACTCGGGAGCGACCAGGCAGTCACAACGATCAAGACCAGGACCCTGAACGACGTCAGGTTGGAGATCATTTTCATTGGCTACTCCAATTTCTCGTTGGCGGGCATCGGCGCTAACGCCGTCGTTTGCGGCGTCGGTCGTAGAGGAGCGCGAGCATTCCGATCGCCAGCAAGCCAAGCGCGATGGCGCCGGGCCCGGTCGCGCGTGGCGCGACGTCGCAGCCGCCGCTGCTCTTGCAGGACGGACAGACGGCGACGCCTGTTCCACCTGCGCCGGTGCTACCACCCGCGCCTGTACCAGCGGCGCCGCTGCTACCGCCCAAGACGCCGGTCCCTCCGGAGGCGCCGCTGCCGCCCACGCCGCCGCTGCCTCCGGAGGCGCCACCGTTGCCCGCGCCGCTACTGCCGCCCGCGCCCCCGCTCTCGCCCACCGGTGGCCCGGTCGGCTTGGCGGGTGCGGTGCCGGCGCAGACGTATTTGGTTGGCGAAGTGTTGCAGTAGGCTTGGATCGACGCGCACATGCCGCCGTCGCCGCAGGTCGTCCCGAAGTTGCTGGGCGCGCAGCCGGCATCGGGTGCCGACAGGATGGCCGGGCAGGCGTCGCATTTGTAGAGCGTCATATGGGTGCTGGTGCCGCAGGAGACGGCATAGCACTGGCCGCCACCTTGACAGGCCTTCCCAACGTCCGCTGCGTCGCAGGTGATGAGCGCGTCGAACACGTCGCAGGCGGGCGGAATGTCGGCTCGACTGGGGAGCGACCAGGCCGTCGCAACGATCAACACCAGGACCCTGAATGACGTTAGCTTGAGGGTCGTTGTCATTTCTCTCCTCGTTGCAGCGCCCATGCCATATCTAACTACCTTAAATCACGACTTGGCAATCTCCGATATCGATCGGAATTTCGACGACCAGCGACACGAATGTCGCGCCGATCGAGCCCCGACTACCGACCATGCCTAAAGGCGATCGAGGAACAGTTGCGACCCTGCAAACCGGCGACGTCACGGCCGGGCGCCTGCGCGCGGGCGATCCGTTCGGCGTTTACGTTCACTTTCCGTTTTGCGGTGTTCGCTGTCCCTACTGCGATTTCGCCGTCGACACGCGCGCCGACATCCCCCACGACGACTACGCCGATGCGGTGGCGGTGGAGATCGCGGCGCGGGCTGCCTGGTTCGACGGGGCGGGTCCGCTGGTCTCGATCTATTTCGGAGGCGGCACACCCGGGCTCTGGCGTCCCGACGCGCTCGGGCGGGTCCTCGAGGCGGCGCGTGAGACCTTTGGTGGTCGTCCGGCGTCTGCATTGGAGATCACCGTCGAGGTGAACCCAGGCGAGGTCGACACCGATCGGCTGGCCGCTCTGCGTGGCCTGGGCGTGAACCGGTTGTCGATTGGCGTTCAGGCGCTGGATGATCGCTTGTTGGTGGCCCTCGGTCGCAACCATACGGCGGCGGCGGCGCTGGCCTGCCTGTCCGCCGCCCGCGCCGCCGGTTTCGACGACCTGTCGGTCGATCTGATGTTCGGCGTTCCCGGCCAGTCGATGGACGATTGGCGACGCGCGGTCGACGCGGTGGTGGCCCTCGCTCCGGAGCACGTCTCCGCCTACGCGCTCACCGTCGAGCGCGGCACGGCGTTCGGAAGCCTCGATCGCGCCGGGCGACTGCCGCGCCCCGACGACGAGCTGGTGGCGCAGATGTTCGAGGCGGGGCGCGGGGCGCTGGAGGCCGCGGGCCTCATCCAGTACGAGGTCTCGAGCTACGCCCGCGATGGGCATCGGGCCCGGCACAACCGCCTCTATTGGTCGCTCACGCCGTATCTGGGCGTCGGCGCCTCGGCGTCTTCGTTTCGGCCGCTCGACGACGGAAGGGCCTGGCGCTTCGTCAACCCGCGCGCGACCGAGGCCTATCTGCGCGCCGCGCGCGCGGGCGGCGGCAGCCCCGCCGTGCGCCAGATCGAGCGCCGCAGCGCCGCGGATCTCGAGAACGAGGCGCTTTGGCTGGGGCTGCGGACCATCGCCGGGGTGGACCGCGCCGCCCACCGCGCACGCCATGGCGTCGATCCTCTGTCTGGGCGTGAGGCAGCCGCCGCGCGCGCGACGGCCGCCGGGTGGCTGGCCGTCGACCAAGAGCGGTTACGCCTCACGCCGGCCGGCGTGCTCTACGCCGACGAAGTAGCGGCCTGGTTCTGGTCGTAGTCGCGTCTTCGGCGTCGCAGCTGTCACGCGGACCGTGCGCTCAGAACTTGGCGTTGCGCGCCAGCTCGAGGGCTCGATCCGGCCAGAACACGCCGGCTTTGGGGCCGCCGTTGCACGCACCGTCCGACTCGCCCGGCTTCTTGAGCCACAGGTAGGCGTCGATGAGCGGGTCGGCCGTGCTGGCCGTGGGCGGTGAGCCGAGGGCGCGTCCGGACGGGTTGCACCAGCACTTCTCGTCGTCGCCCGCCTCGTCGCAATTGGGCGGGCCGTTGCCGTTGCGGCTGGTGTCGATCACGAAGTGCTTGCCACCGAGGAGCTTGGAGATGGCCTTGCCGTAGGTGATCTCGGTGCTGGTCGACTTGTAGTTGGACACGTTGAGCGCGAAGCCGTCCGCTTCGTCGATACCGGCCTCTTTGAGCCGCTTGGCGTCCTCGGCCGGTTTGAGCCATCCGGAGTGCCCCGCGTCCAGGTAGACCGCCGTGTTGCCGAGCGCCTCGAAGGTGTGGATAGCGAAATGCAGCAACTCGAGACGCTCCTTCTGATCCGCTGGCGTGAGGCACTTCGTGAGCAGACCAATCGAGTCGGGCTCGAGCACGACCGCCGCCCGCTGAGCGCCGATGCCGTTCGCGAAGGCGGTGATCCACTTCTTGTAGGCGTCACCGGCGGTGGCGCCACCGGCCGAGTACTGCCCACAGTCGCGCTTGGGAATGTTGTAAGAGAGAAACAGCGGGAGCGCGCCGGTCTTGAGGATGGCGGCGGCCCGGCGCGCGACCCAGTTCTGCACGTTGGGGGTCCAGTCGCCGATCCATTCGGCGCCGCCGTTGTCGGCGATCTTGGCAAAGAGGGCCGAGGTCTGGGGATCGGTCTTGCTGGCCAGCTTCGATTTTAGGTGGGCCGGGCCGTAGGGATCGACCCAGGCCAGCTTGGGGCCGGCGAAGATGTTCTCGCCGTGCTTCCAGGGTGGCAGCGGGGACGCCGTCGGCTCGCCCGGCTTGCCGGCCGCCGCCTTGGACGCCTCCGCCGCGGGCGCCGACTCGGCGCTGGCCGCGGTGGCCGCCGGCGGTTGGGTCTGTGCAGGGGCCACGCAGCCCGTGGCCCACACCACCATCATAAGACAGAGCGCCCGACTGGTCGTCATAGTGTCCTCCAAGGTCGGATCGCCTAACACGAACCACCGGGGGGCGACAAGCGGCGGCCGCTCGGTCCGTCACGGGGCCGACGGTTCGATCTCGAGGAGCGGGGGACGAGCCGGCGCGACGGGTGGCGGTGACGCCGACGCCGGCGGCGCGGTCGGTGGCGGCGCGGGAGCCGGTGGTGGCAACTCGGGGCGATGAAGCGGCGGCGCAAAAATGCGCGCCTTGAGATCCTCTTTGGCGCGATCACATCGCATGGTCTGAACGATGCCGTAGACGGCCGACACGGCCCCCAGACCCGCCAAAGTGAGTTCGATGCCCGCCGCCGCGTCGCGGCTCGCTCCGCCGTTCTTGGCGGCGTACGCCGGCTTGGACTGGCCGAGAGCCTCCCCGGCACCGAGCGCGCCGGTCAAAGCGAACAAGCCATCGGCCACAGGCAGACCGTAGGTCGACGTGCAGTCGAAGTAGGACATCTTGGCGTGATCCGTTGGCGGACCGTCGATGAATACGAATGAGCAGCTGATGTTGACCGCTCCGAGCCCAGCCGCACACAGTAGCGCGATGGCACGCCAAGATCGCGCTCTGCGCGATCGCCGGAAACCGATCGGCGTCCGCATCAATGCACCGCCAGCCATTTCACGCGGGCCGTGTGGGGATCGCCGGGATAGCGCGAGAGGAACAACGCGGCCCGCCGAGCTGCTTCGGGTCGATCGCGTTTCGCGGCGACGGCCTCCAGTGCAACCACGTCGGCATCGGGCGCCAGCGCCCCATCGGGAAAGTCTCGGTGGTAGCGCTCAATCCCTCGGATCGCCTGGTCGTAGTCGCCCCGCGCGTTGGCGCTCCGCGCTGCGTCGATCCGGGACACTTCGGCGGCCAGTGTCGACGAATCGGTGGTGGACGCTTCGACCGGTTCATCTGCGGAGACCTCGGAGCCCACTCGATCTTGCGTCGCACGCGCGCGTCCCGGGCCGGAGCGCCTCGGATGCGGGGGGCCGGACGCGGTCGATGCTCCGTAGACCGCGGCGGGCGCGATCTCCGGCAGGCCCACCCGCGCGCGGACGTCGGTGGCATCGGCGACGTTCGCGGGCACCCTTGGCTCTCGGGCGACGGGGGTGGCAAATGCGACCGTGCGTTCAGACCGATTCCGGACCATGACGGCCGCGGTCAGGGCGCTCCCGCCGATCGCGCCCAGCAATAGCCACTTCGCCGGCGCTCGGAGAGACGTTCCTGCGTCGGCCCGGAAGAGACGCCCACCGCCGTCCGTCGGGTTGGCGGTCGCTTCCCATCCGTGTCGCCTCCCGTCGTCCGGCGCGCGCCAGTGGATCGAGCTCGAGACACTCGAGAGGCGTGCCCAGGCGGAGCGCGGGTCGTCGGGTGGCCCGTCCCCCCGCGCCGAGTCCAGCAACCTCCGTTCAAAATCTGCGTCGTTCATAATCCATAACCTCCGCGCGCCAATAGCCCGGCACGGACCCGTTTCGCAATGGAGGAGAATTCCTCTCGCGCTCGCCGCAACCGTGAGCTGGCCGTACCCACCGGGATCTCCTCCAGCTCGGCAATCTGTCGCACCTCCAACCCTTCGAGCTCGAACAGCACGAAGACGGTTCGCAGATCGATCGGCATCCGGCCAAGGACGTCGTCGAGGAGCCCCCGCGCCTGCTGCTCGGCCAGTTGCTCTTCGGGGGACGGGCGCTCGTCGACGAGCACCGGGAGCTCTCCGATATCGACGAGCGGCATACCGACCCTCCCGCGCCGCAGCTCGCCGGCGGCAATCCGCAGCGCCACCCCGTAGAGAAAAGGGCCTTCCCGCCCGGGCTGGATGTCGGTCAGCCTGCGTGCCGCCACCCAGAAGACCTCCTGGACCGCGTCGTCGAGCTGGGCGGGAGATACGCCGAGCCGGCGGAGCAGCCGCCAGATCGACGCGTAGTGCTGCTCGAAGATCGCGCGCAGCTCGAGGGGCTCGGTCTTGCCGGCCATCTGTCGGGCCGGGTCGGCGCGTTTGTTCACCCGATCACCGTCTCGCCTCAGAACTGCAGTCCGATGCCCAAGAGGGCATATGCCGCCCAGGTCGAGGAGCCGAAGATCCGGCTGCCGTCGGCCCGCTCCGCCGTGACTTGCCCCACATTAAGGCCTCCACCGATCTTCGCACCGACGTGAAAGATCGAACCGAGATTGTATTGAATCTCTGTGTCGAAGCTCACGGTGCCGAAGCCGGCGTTCTTCGACTGGAGCTGCGAACCGTCGGCACCCTTTGTCACCAGGTTCATGAAACCGCCCCCGTACTGGCCGCAGAATAGAAGCACGAGAGCCCGGGTGTCGTAGATGGGAGCCTGGCAGAGGCCCATGCCGAACGACATTCCGACCAGATCGGTCGTGGTGTCCGGCGATCGATAGGTCGCTGGCCCGAACACGCTGACATGAAGTTGGAAAACCAGGCCGACGATCTTCTGAGCGCCGTCGGGGGTGGTGACGAAGTGGGCGGTGGTAGAGGAGATCTCGTAGCGGGGCAAGACCACCGAAGGGACCAGACCTACGCCGGCACCGGCATAAAACGTGACGCTTCGTTCGAGATCGAAGCGGAGCGTTCCTGCCTCGACCTCGACGTTCTCGGTCCGAGCGGGAAGCATCTCGGTGTTGCCACGCAGACGTTCCACGACGGGCCGTTGCGCGGAAGGGGCGGCAGCGTGGGATGCCGTCGCTGGCGAGACGGGTGAGGCGGAATCGACGGTCGAGGCCTCGGCCTCGGCGACCTCAGGCCGGAGCGCGATGGCGGTGACCACCGCCATCGCGTCGGCCACCTCCGCACAGGTCGGACCGTGGACCTCGCGCCGGTTGCTGGCGCTTTGCTCGTCGCGCACCTGGAACGCGCCGCTGAACCCCCCCTCGCTCTTGTTGATCTCGACGACCATCACGCGATGAAATTTTGGCGACCCCGGGCCGGCGAAATCACCCCCCCCGCGCGGCGACCGCGGCGCGGAAGCTCGCTTCCCCAGGGCAGGCCTCGGGGGCGTCATACGCCAGGCCGACGGCCGATTGCGCGAGCACTGGGGACGACAGCGCCGGCGACAAAATCAGGAGAGCGAGGAACGTCGCGATGCGGTTCACATCTAGCTAATGGGAGGCTCGGGCGGCCACGATCACGAAAAGCGCTTTCCGTGGCATCAACCCGCATGTCGCCGAGCCGCTGATCCGTTCACCCGTGGCGCGTCACGGCCAGCTGGGGATCAGCTCCCATTCGGGGACCGTCGTCGCCGCGCCTCGCTAGGCTAGTCGGCGACGGGGCGCAGGATCTCCCCCTTGTTGGGCGTTCCGTCGCCGGCGTGCCAGGTCCCGTCGACGTTCATGACCTCGTAACCCGCCAGGGTCATGGGGCGCGTCATGATGGGATCGATCGACGATAGAAATCCGACGTGCAGGTGCGGCGTGGTGGCGTTGCCCGAATTTCCGCAGCGGCCGAGGACGTCGCCCCGGTGCACGCGGGTCCCGACCTCCAGGGTGACCGAACGGGCGGCCAGGTGGCGGAACTCGGTGTACTCGCCGGGGGCGTGCTCGAGGATCACGTAGTTCCCCTCGTCGCGACCCCTGGTATAAGCCGGCCAATCGCGCGCGCCCCGGTGGGCGGCGACGACGGTCCCGTCGGCGGGCGCCAATACGGGCTTGCCGTAACAGGCGAAGCGGGCCAGCGGCGCCCCTCGGCGCGGCGCGCGGGTGCCGGCAGGTTGGGCGGGGACGAAGTCGAGCGCGAACGCGGCGTAGCCGACGTGGGTGTCGCCACTGTCGAAGCCCTGGATGACGCCCCAGATGCCCGAAAACGGCAACGACAGGCGGGTGGTTTGCGGCGCGGGCGGCTCGGCGACGGGCGGCTCGGGCGAGGGCGTCTGGCCGGCGGCGGATGCGCGCTCGCCACCCGAGACGGCGAAGAACGCGAGCAGCGCCGCCGTCGTCGCAGTCGCCCGGACAGCCATGGCGTGAGTCTACCTCGGGCCGGATTTTCGCCGCGGGATTGGCCCCGGCCGCCGATGCGCCTGCCGATTGAGCCCTTCGAGCGTTCGCTCCCACAAGGTGTAGGCGAGCCGTTCGAGATCGGGGTCGGGTCCGGCCCAGCGGACGGCGCAAAGATGGAGGAGCGTGGGCGCCAGGCGAGCGCGCGCCGCCGGTAAGAGATCCCGGGCCGCCGCCGCGACCTGGGCGCGGTGCCGCGACAGGACCGCGGCAGGCCGGTCGCCGCCACTGGCGTCCGGGTCGTGACCGGACGTCCGGCCGCCGAGCGCGCCGCGCAGCGCTCGTCCGACGCGTCGAAACTCGGCGTCGGCCTCCGAGCGACGTTCGTCGCCGGCGTCGGTCCAGGATTCGGCCGCGCGTCGCCGTTCGAGCGCCAGCGCGTGCCGCTGCGGGAGGTCGAGGCCGAGGCCCGAGGCCAGCGTGTCGAAGGCCCAAGTCAAGAGCGGCGCCCGTTCCCGCTCGGGCTCGGCGAGCAACGACGCGGCCGCCGCGCTGTCGGACTCGAAGATCGCGTGCAGCGCCGGCAGCTCGTCGGCTGCGAAGCGCCCCCACTCGGGGTGGTAGTCGCCGGTCTCCATCGTCGTGGCGGCGCCGTCGGCGCGCGCGAGCCCGAGGCCGGTGCGCAGCCGATCCTCGAAAACGTGGGGGTGCCCCAGGGCGTGAACGCGCAGCCGCAGGTGTGGCCGGCGTCCAGGCCCATCGACGTAGCGCAAGAAGAACCAGGCGTCGATCTCTCTGTCGGCCTGGGCCCGCTGGATAGCGGGAACGATCGCGCCCGTCAGCAGCTCGTCCTGGCGGGCCGACGCCCCGAAGAGCTTGAACG
>DASRLC010000620.1:0-2439 GCA_035648655.1 Polyangia bacterium | reverse complement strand
TTTCCTTTCGTCTCTATTCACACCCAGAGGGCCCCCCGGCACTCTCTCGGCCTGCCTGCTGCTCCACCAACGCACCGAGCGCCCGCTATCGGTGGGCGAGTTTCTCCCCAGGTGAAATTCCTGCCCCTCGCCGCGTTCGGGCCCAGGATGAGAGGGCGGCTGCGGCGCCGCCCTTCGGGATCGCGGCCCGCGGGGACGACATCCACGTGCGCTCGATTGAGCTCGCCGGGCGAGTTGAAGCTCTAAGCAAGGCTTGCCACAGGAGTCGAGCGCGTCTACTTCCTGGGGTTGATGGAGCGAGTGGTCCACTTCCAGCCCTGGCTCGTACCGAAGACGGACGAGGGAGAATTACGAGGAGTGAACTACCTGGCTCAGCAGCCCCCTCTTACGGCCTCGCAAGACGCGGCAGAAGCGATGTCGCGGAAGATCCGAGCTGCGTTCGAGCCGTCGTGAGGACGGCCATCGGATAAGCAATCCGCGTCCGCGCCAGCCTGTTCCAGACCAGACACCATCCCCCCCGAGAGAAAGGACACGAATGCCGCTTGCCGCTTCTACCTACACCTTCGGAGACGGCTGCCGGGAGAGAGCGGCAGGCCGCCGGTGTTCGAACGTGCGCCGCCGTCTACGACGGCGACGGGCACGTCCGAACACCACCACTGCGTGCGTGCATCGCCTCAGGCGTAGCACTCACTTGCGAACTGTGCGACCTGCGGCTTCCCCTTGTGTCCGGCTTCCCTGATGATCGGCGGGACCTCGGGGTCGGACACAAAGTTCTGCCAGCCCTCCATGTCCCAGTCGAAGACTGCCCAGACCCGATCCTCCTCGGAGGGGTCGCGGAAGACGAGCACTCCCTTAGACCCGTGCTGCTTACGCTTGTCGGCACCCTTGGTCGAGAAGACCTCGATGAAGCGGTCGAAGTCCTCGACCTGCGTGGTCGCGAGTAGCATCCTTATCTCCCTTCGTTGGTTGGTGGTGGTCGCGGTGGTGAACCGCGACGGCGCTCAGCCGGCGAGGGCCGACGTTTCGACGGGGCGCTCCTGCGGATCGAGCGCCCCGAGGCTCTTGACGATCTCGAACCGGCCGCTGCGGGCCTGCGCGATGTACATGTTCATGCGCGCGTGGTGCTGTCCCGGCACCATCGCCGCCGGCCCGCCCGGACCCTGGGCGATCTGCGCGTGGTCGAGCGCCGCGATCACGTCGGCCTGCACCAGCGAGCCCGCTTCGGTGACCGCTTCGGCCCAGAGCGCGATCCCGCGATACAGGCCGGAGCAGCCGCCGCCGCCGGTGAACTTTGCGTCGCCGGGATACAGGGCGTCGTACTGCGCGAGCAGCTCCTGGCTGAACGGATCAGCGACGGCCTGGTAGTAGTCGAGGCAGCTGTAGAGCCCCTCGACCTGAGCGGCCGGCACCATGTTCAGGAAGTTCTCGTCGAAGTAGGTGCAGACCAGGTGCCCGCCGAGCTGCGCGAACCCCGACTCGTGCAGCAGCCCCAGGAACGGGGCGACCCCGGGTGGCACGATGGTGTTGAAGACGACCTCGGCGCCGCTCGCGGTGATCCGCTCGACGGTCGCGCCATAGTCCATGTGGTCGAGGGGGAAGTACTCCTCGCCGAGGATCGTCCCGCCGCCCGCCGTGACGATCTCCCGCACACGCGCGTTCATGATGTGCGGCCAGATGTAGTCGGCGGAGGGCAGATAGAAGGACTTCGCCCCGGTCTCCCGCATCAGCCACGAGATGAACGGGTCGACCTGCTGCGCCGGCACCGGGCCGGTGCAGAAGATCAGCGGGTCGGACTCCTGCCCCTCGTACTGCTCGGGGTATATGTAGAGGGTCTTGCCATCGACGACGGCCGGCCCCTTGATGGCCTGCCGAGTGGAGCTGTAGATCCCGCCGAAGACGACGTCGATGCGGTCTTGCTCGACCAGTTTCCTCGCGGCGGCCGCGGCCATGGCGTCGTCCGTACCGCCGTCCTCGATGTGGAGCTCGAGGTGCCGGCCCAGGAGGCCGCCCTGGGCGTTGATGTGGCCGACGACCATCCTGGCCACGTTGGTGTTGGCGAGCCCCACGAATGAGAGCGCGCCCGTCTGGTCCGCGATGACCCCCACCCTGATGGGGTCACCGACGGCTGGTGATGCCGTCATGCTGTCCTCCCTTGAGATGAGCGTCGCCGGCCTGCGCTTGCGATCACGGCAACGCGTTGTTGTGCGGATGACCGTACGCTTGCCTCTCCACCGATACATCGGGAGGACTCCCCATTTCTCAGGCCCCGCTGCGTCTCAGTGAGTTCGTCGCCACGCTCGCGCTCGCTCAGGACAACGCGTTCGGCCAGCCGCTCGAGTCGCAGCTGCGCTCATGCCTGCTCGCGACGTGGATGTGCGAAGCGGCAGAGGTCGACGACCAGGTGAGGGACAGCGCGTACTGGGTGGCGCTGCTGCGCTA
>DASRLC010000619.1:0-8573 GCA_035648655.1 Polyangia bacterium | reverse complement strand
CGGCCGCTGGCCCGCCGAACACCGGCCCTGGGCGCCCCCGCCAAGGCCCGTCCCGCCAAGGTCACCAAAGTGGCCAAGGGCTGGGTCGATCCCTTCGCCGAATAGTCGCGTGAGCGGGGGGATCGAAAAGACCCTCTGAGGGATGTCGACCATGCCTATATCGCCGTCGTACCGGTGATTGCCAGCCACGATCGGCCGGCGGCCTTGCGCGTTCCCCGGCGGTCCTTAGGTTGCCCGGAGAGATGCCCCGGCCCGGTGAACGCGTGTTGGTGACCGGAGCGACGGGGTTCGTCGGTGGTGCGGTTCGGCCGGCGCTGCGGGCGGCCGGCTGGCAGGTCCGCTGCCTGACCCGCAGCACGCGTCCGTTACCTGCCGATCGCGACGACGAGTGGGCGCAGGGGGACATCGCCGACGAGGCGGCGGTGGCACGCGCGCTGACCGGATGCCGAGCCGCGCTCTACTTGGTGCATCAGATGGGGGACGGCGACGACTTTCACCGGCGGGAAGTGGCCTCGGCCCGCAGCTTCGCACGCGCGGCGGCCGCCGCCGGCGTCAAACGGATCGTCTACCTGGGCGGCATGCTGCCGCGCCAGGGCGCCTCCGAGCACCTCCAGAGCCGCCGCGAGGTTGGCGAGGCGCTGCGCGCGGGCCCGGTCCCGGCCGTCGAGCTGCGCGCCAGCATGATCATCGGCCACGGGAGCCTGAGCTGGCTCATCGTTCGCGATCTGGCCGCGCGCCTGCCGGTCATGGTGCTGCCATCCTGGCTCAAATCGCGAACCCAACCGGTCGCCATCGACGACGTCGTCGTGGCCTTGGTTCGGGCGCTCGAGGTGGATTTGTTCGGCGACGCGCACTTCGATCTTCCGGGGCCGGAGACGCTGTCGGGCGCGGAGATCTTGGACGCGACCGCGCGGGCCCTGGGGCTCGGACCGCCCTGGAAGGTGAACGTTCCCCTGCTGACGCCACGGCTCTCGTCGTTGTGGGTGCGCTTCGTGACCCGGGCGCGCTGGTCGGTCGCGCGGCAGGTCGTGATCGGTCTGACCCACGACCTGGTCGCGAAAGACGAAGGCTTCTGGCCACGCATCGGATACGGCGCCAGGCTGCCGTTCGCCGAAGCGGCGCGGCGAGCGCTGGCGGCCGAGCCAGACGGCACGACGCCGGGCCCCTGGGGCGTCGTCGAGCGCATGCGGAAGCTGGTCGCGGCACTGACCCCCGCGTGAAGTCGCGCCCGTCCAAGCCGACTGCGCGCTTCGGGCGTTCGCGAGCGGCGCCAAATGCGACTACCATGCCGGGACTGTGAGGCTCTCGGGGGGGCTGGTCGAGGCGGCGGCGCGGAGCATTGTTGCCCTGTCCATCGCCGCGGTCGCCTCCTGCGGAGGCGGCCAAGCGCAGCGCGACGCCTCAGTCACCGACCCCGACCCCGCCCGGATCGGAAACCAGCGCGCCGAGGCCCACGGTTGTCACGTTCGATCGGGGTGGCTCTCAGTTCGCGACCTTCGATGACAACTGCAGCGCGATTGACATCTACGACGCCGCGAGCGGCACGCTCAGCACCACGGCATCGGCGATGTTCCCGCGGGCGGATGGCGACAGTGACTTTGCCTCCATCGTCGCCGACTCGCTGGGGCAGTTCTGGGCCTCGAACCTCACGGTCTATCGCGCCAGCGAAAGCAATCCGTCGCAACAGGCGATCTTCTCTTATGGAGCCGACGGCGGCACCGCGCCTGGCCAACTGGTCATCGATCCGTCGGGACAAAATCTCTACTTCGTGTCGAGCGCTCCGCGCCCGAGCGGAGTTTTCACCGTCGATCCGGCCACCGGCGTGGGAACGCTCGAGAGCTGGAACCTCGACCTGGTCCCGCTGGATTCGATCGTGAGCGCGGTCGCCTACGCCAACCGCTAGAACACCCCGCGGCCGGCGACCCCCCGAGCTTGTGCATGCTCCGCCCCTCGCTACATTCATTGAAAACAATGCCGGGTCCCTCGCGCACGGTCGATCTCCGAGTGACGGAGCCTCCTCCTTTCCAGACCGCCGGGCATTCTTTGATCTGGCCAGCGCTGGGCTTGGTCTGTTTGTGGGCACTGGCAGCCGCTGCGTCGCCGCGGGTGGGGTTCTGGACCGGCATGGGGAGCGCGGCGCTGGCGTTGGGCCTGCTGGCTTCGATCGCCGATCACAGCCTATGGCGGCTGACGTTCCCGATCGGACTCGGCGCCGCCCTCTACGGTGCCGGGAGCGGCCTGCTGATGGCGGTTGCGGCCTGGGTGCTCTATCCGGCGTTGGCGGTCGCCGCGCCGTGGCTGTCGAGCGACAAGGCCGGCCTCTACGCCGAGTTCGCGGCGCTCACACCGATCCACGCCGCGCTGCTGTTGCCCGCCATCATCGCCGGCGAGGAGCTGGTCTGGCGCGGACTGGTGCAACACGCGCTCACGCGCCGGTTCGGGCCGATCGTCGCGCTGCCGCTGGTGGCGGGGCTCTACGGCGCGGCCACGCTGCCCTGCCGCTCGCCGTTGCTGGCGCTGGCCGCGCTGGGGTGCGGTCTGGTCTGGTCGACGTTGCGGCTCACGGGCCGCGGGTTGATCGCGCCGATGGTCTCGCACCTGACCTGGGCGGCGTTGGTGCTGTTCGTGCGGCCGGTGCGACTTGGATGAGCGCGGGTCCGATCCGCGCGGTCGAAGGTTGACGGCGCACGCGCCGACCAGAGCGGCGTCGTGACCCTCCGCCTGGGCGTGTCGGCCTGCCTGCTCGGGGCCGAGGTGCGCTTCGACGGCCAACACAAACGCGACGCCTTCCTGACCGAAGACTTGGCGCCGTTCGTCGAGTGGGTGCCGGTCTGCCCCGAAGTGGAAGCCGACATGGGCGTTCCGCGTGAGCCGGTGCGTCTGGTGCGCCTCGGAAATGGCCCGCCATCGATGCTCGGGCAGCAGACCGCGACCGACTTCACGGAACGAATGAACGCGACGGTCGAAGGGCGGGTCGACGCGCTGGCACGGCAAGAGCTGCGCGGCTACGTCCTCAAATCGAAGTCACCGAGCTGCGGCCTGCTGCGCGTGAATCTCTACGACGCCGCGGCGCCCAAGGCCGCGCCCAAGCAAATCGGCGTGGGGCTGTTCGCGCGGGCGCTGGTGGAACGCCTGCCCAACCTGCCGGTCGAAGAAGAAGGGCGCCTCCACGACGCGGGCCTGCGCGAGAACTTCATCGAGCGCGTGTTCGCCTACGATCGGCTGCGCGCCCTCTTCGACGCGCGCTTCACCGTGGGCGCGCTGGTGGCGTTTCACACCGCGCACAAGATGCAGCTCCTCGCACACTCCACCGACGGCTACCGCGCGCTCGGGCACCTGGTCGGTGGGGCCAAGGCGCTGCCCCGCGCCGAGCTGCGCGCGCGCTACGAGGCCGACTTCATGGCGGTGCTCAAGCGCCTCGCCACACCCGGCCGGCAGGCCAACGTGCTGACCCACATGTTCGGCCACCTCCGCCAGGATCTGGCCGAACCGGATAAGCGCGAGCTGCTCGCCCTGATCGAAGACCACCGCACCGGCCTGGTGCCGCTGATCGTGCCCATAACACTGTTGCGCCACCACGTCCGACGGTTGGAGGTCGCCTATCTCCTCGGGCAGACGTTCCTACAGCCGCACCCGAAGGAGCTCATGCTTCGGAACCACGCCTAGGGGCTTGGCCGCGGCGGAGCTGTCCGTAGTCACGATCGGGCGCGCCGCGTGGCCCAGAATCGCGCGCCACATGCGACCCGCCGGCGACCTAACTCGTTGACCTGGAAGGCCAAAAAGGCCATAACTCCTTCGTCTGCGGGATTAACTCAGTTGGTAGAGTGTCAGCTTCCCAAAGCGAGGAAGCGCCGTCACTGAGCGCTACGGCCCGTTACGAATCAGGCACTTGGAAAATCCGAGGCGTGCCTGGACGTCCTCCTCGTAACGGGCCGTGGGTATGCATTGGGGTATGCATTCGCCGCCCGCGAACTGCCCGAGGCAGTCGAGGGCACCCGAGCCGGCGACCCCGCGCACTGGACGGACCCCCACCCTATTCGCGTCAGGCACTTCTGAGCGCCTTCCTAATCGTAACGATCTTCAGGAACAGAGGCGTCGGTGCGTCCGCGATGGCGGTCACCACCGGGCGAGGCTTGAAGCCGAATTTTTCGTAGAAGGGCAACGCTCCAGCTTTCGAGTCCACCACAACGCCGACGCAGCCAAGCTCGTCGGCCATCTTGGCAGCCAACACGAAGACGTGCGTCAGCAGTCTGCTCCCGATTCCCCGCCCGCGGTCTCGCTCGTCCGTCGCGAGGCGCGCGAGCGACAGTACAGGCGCGGGGTACGGGTAGCGCAGCCGGTCCTCGAGTGGCAGGTCGACGATGTCGATGCACGCGGCGGTCACCGTCGCGTAGCCCGCGATCCGCCCGTCTCCCTCGACCACATAGGTGACTGAAGCGCAGGCCTTGAATTGATGTTGCCCGGCGTACTGGGCGAAGAAGGCATCGAGGCTGGCGTCGCCGGATCGAAACGTCGACCTGTCGTCGTCCCGACGGAGCGACCTAACGCGCGGCTCCACGGAGAAGCGCTCTCAAGGCGGGGGTCGGCTCCTCGGTCTCGTCCTCGAGCTCGGCCATAAACTCGGCGGCTGACCCGGCCGGCAGCACGTAGAGCCGCGTGATCGCGTGCTCGGGCGGGATTGCGGTGGCCAGATCGCCCGTTGCTTGGGCGGAACCGGTCCCGGCGCTCGGGCGTTGGAAAGGATGGCGGGCCACCGATCGAGTGTACCGCGACTCCCGCGCGGGGTCCCGAGATAGTTGGCGCGGTTGCCGGCATGACATCCGCGCCACGGCCGCGGTCCCCACGACCGGGGTCCCCTTCCCGTACGCGCCCGCTGATGCCACGATGCTGTCGCTGTGTCGTGCGAAGACGAGCGTGCCGCCCAGATCGAAAAGGCGGAGGCGGAGTTGGCCGCTCTTGGACATGCACGTGAGCAGACTCTGGCTCGCCTGGCGGCGCTTCGCGCCTCCGGCGCGAAGTCGGACGCACCACCGCAGCTCCGGCTCCCGATCGCGAGCGGCGCGCCCGCGCCACGAACGGGGACGGAGAAGATCCGACTGTTCCGAACATTGTTCCGCGGTCGCACAGACGTGTTCCCAAAGCGGTGGGAGAACGCAAAGCAGGGCCGGAGCGGATATGCGCCGGCCTGCGCGAACGAATGGGTGCGGGGCGTCTGTGAGAAACCCAAGGTCAAGTGCGGCGAGTGCCCGAACCAGGCGTTCGTCGCGGTCGAGGACCGAGTCATCGCCGACCACCTGGGCGGCAAGCACACCGCGGGCGTCTATCCTCTCTTGTCCGACGACACGTGTTGGTTCGTCGCTGCGGACTTCGACGAAGCGTCTTGGAAGGATGACGTCGACGCATTCGTGGAGACATGTCGGGGACACGCGCTGTCCCCCGCCGTCGAGCGATCACGATCGGGCAACGGGGCTCACGTCTGGTTCTTCTTCACGGCACCCGTTCCTGCGCGCGACGCCAGAGACATGGCGTCGTTCTTGCTCACCGAGACGATACGGCTGCGACGAGAGCTGAAACTTGAATCGTACGATCGTCTGTTCCCCTCGCAGGACACGCTCCCCAAGGGTGGATTCGGGAATCTCATCGCATTGCCGTTCCAGTTTCACCCTCGGAAGGTCGGGCACAGCCTGTTCGTCGATGGCCGGTTCGAGGCGTTTCCATGGGAACAGCAGTGGCAATTCCTCGCTGACATCGAACGAGTCGGAGAGGATCGCGTTCGTGCTCTGGCGAGAGAGGCGGCGCGTACGGCACGCGTGCTCGGAGTCCCGGCGACCCCCGACGCGGATGACGAAAACGACGAGCCTTGGAAGCCGGCGCGATCCGCAACGGCGACGACGAAGCTGCCTTTCTTGGTGCCGCCGGAGGTCAAGGCGGTTCTCGCCCAGCGACTCTTCATAGACACAGAAGGGCTCCCATCCCCGCTGGTGTCGCGTCTCCGACGGCTCGCGGCGTTCCAAAATCCCGAGTTCTACAAGCGTCAGAAGCTCAGGCTTTCGACGGCGCGAATTCCCCGCATCGTCGTCTGCGCAGAGGACTTACCCAAGCACCTCGCTCTCCCGCGCGCCTGCGCTGGCGACGTTCGGAGGCTTCTCGAAGACAACGACTCGCGTCTCACGTGCGACGACCAGCGCAATCGCGGACGTCGTGTCGCTCTGTCATTCCAGGGCACCCTAACGCCCGAGCAGCAGGACGCGGTTCAGGGGATGCTGCCGCACGATCTGGGCGTGCTCGTGGCGCCGCCGGGTGCGGGAAAAACGGTGATGGGCGCCAACTTGGTCGCGGCGCGCGGGGTCAATACTCTCGTCCTGGTTCACCGTCGTCCGCTGCTCGAGCAGTGGGTGAACCAGCTCGCCCTATTTCTGGGTGTCGATCCCGCGGAGATCGGGCGCATCGGCGGGGGAAAGTCGCGGGCAACGGGGACGCTGGACGTCGCGATGATTCAGAGCCTCGTCCGCGACGGTCAGGTGAGCGAATCCGTCGGCGACTACGGCCAGGTCATCGTCGACGAATGTCATCACGTGCCCGCCGTGTCGTTCGAGCGCGTCCTGGCGTCGGCCCGTGCGCAATTCATTGTCGGGTTGACCGCGACGCCCCGGCGGAGAGATGGGCACCATCCCATCGGAGCGATGCAGCTCGGGCCGATACGTCACGTCATCAGCGCCAAAGCGCAGGCCGCGACGCGGCCCTTCGAGCACAAGTTGATCGTGCGGGAGACGGCGTTGGCCGTCGCAGAGGAGAACCCCGCGATCCACACGATCTATCGGACCGTGGCCGGGGATCGCGCGCGCGGAGAGCTCATCGCCCGCGACGTGGGACTGGCGCTCGACGAGGGCCGATGCCCCATCGTGCTGACCGAACGGAAGGATCATCTCGAGCTTCTCGCCGACCTGATTGGAGGCGTGTGTCCAAGGGTCGCGATTTTGCGTGGTGGGTCGGGATCGGTCCGACGTGCGCGATCGGCGACGAAGTCCTTATCTGGCGCTGGCCCGCGCGTCATCGTGGCGACGGGTCGCTACGTGGGGGAGGGTTTCGACGATCCCGCGCTCGACACGCTTTTCCTGGCGATGCCGATCTCGTGGAAGGGGACGCTGATCCAGTACGCGGGGCGAATCCAGCGCCTCCACCCAGGGAAGCGTGAAGTCCGCATCTACGATTACGTCGACCGCAACATCCGAATGCTCGATCGCATGTTCCGGCGCCGCCTCGCCGGCTACCGATCGATCGGATACGTAGAGGCAGATCTGCCTCCGGGCTACGGCGAGGCGGACGACGACTGGACCCTTGGACGCGGTTGGGCGGACGACCTGGACGAGGATGACGCAGGCGAGATGACAGCCGTGGAAGAGTAACCGCATGGAGAACCAACCGGGCCCTGCCCTGATCCGCGTCCTGCGTCCCGAGCTTGCCGACCTCATAGCGGCTGGAGAGGTCGTCGAGCGGCCTGCTTCTGTGGTCAAGGAGCTCTGCGAGAACGCCATCGACGCCGGCGCCACCAAGATCGAAGTGACCGTCAAAGAGGGGGGGCGCAGGCTGATACAGGTGGTGGACAACGGATCCGGCATGACCGCCGAGGACGCTAGGCTGGCGCTTCGGCGGCATGCCACGTCGAAGCTCACGGCGGCAGAGCAGCTCTGGGGCATAGCGACGTTGGGGTTCCGTGGCGAGGCGCTCCCCTCCATCGCGGCGGTCTCCAGACTGTCACTCACCACCAAGCCCGCCTCAGTAGCAGCCGGGGTGCAGCTGGATGTCGTCGGCGGCCATGAGAAGGGGTTCCAAGAGGTAGGCGTGCCGCAAGGGACACGGGTCGAGATCCGAGACCTCTTCTTCAATACGCCCGCCCGGCTGAAGTTCCTGAAGAGCGACGTCACGGAGATCGCGAGTGCGACCGAGACTGTGTTGCGCCTGGCGATTGGCCACCCAGAGGTCCACTTTCGCTTGGCGGTCGACGGCCGGCAGGCGTTCGATTTGCCGGTTCACCGGTCCCGGGGGGAGCGCGTGCGCGCGGCCCTGGCCCGCCGCGGCGCTTCGGTGCTGCACGAGGTGCTCGTAGGAGATGGCCCCTACACGTTCAACCTGTTTCTGGCTCCGCCCGAGGAATCAACCACCTCATCGGCGGCCACGTTTCTTTTCGTCGGACGCCGCTATGTCCGGGACCGGTTCCTCCTTCGGGCAGTGGTCGAAGGCTGCGCAGCGGCGCTCGAGAAGGGGCGCTATCCGCTCGCCGTTCTCTTCCTCGAAGCTCCGCCTGATGAAGTCGACGTCAACGCCCACCCTCAGAAGACGGAGGTGCGGTTCCTAAAGGCGGAGATGGTCGCGGCGGCGGTGAAGCGAATTGTGGCCGGTGCGCTAACAACGGCGCCTTGGGCTGCGCGGGCGTCACGGTCTCACAGCTCCGTGGGAACTCTGGTGGGCGAAGGCAAGGTGAAGCCCACTGTTTTCGGCTCTTCGCGGGCGGCATTGCGCGCCCAAGCCGAAGCCAATCTTCCGCCGCCCAAAACGGGTGCCTCGTATGGGTC
>DASRLC010000618.1:0-12683 GCA_035648655.1 Polyangia bacterium | reverse complement strand
CCGCTCACCACGTCGTTGGTGGCGGTGCCCGCCAGCGGCGGCGGTCGTTGGGGCGGTGGCGGCGGTGGTGGCGGCAACGGCGACGCGCTGGTCCTCCTGGCGGTCGTCGCGGTGGCGGTCGGCGTCGTGGTCGGGGTCTGCCTGGTGAGCGGCGAAGGAATCCGCTTCGACGGCTACGTGCGCATGGCGCCCGAGCAGCCGATCCATCTCGAGGACGGCGTCGGCCAGACCCGTGAGCTGCCATTGGCGGCGCTATCGGCCGACGACGTCGCGGCGACCGTCGAAGCCAAGGTCATGGACGACGAGGGGTTCGGCATCGAGCGCCTCGATCGGGTGCCGCTCGATCGCCGGGGTGGTGTCTTCAAGCTGGACTCCGGCGCGACCACCTTTGGCCTCGGGCCGACGACCTTCTCGGGACCGACCGCCACCATCCAGTTCGGATACTTCTTCACACGAAAGCTGGGCCTCCTGGCCAACATCGCGCTCGGCGGCGCCACCGACGATCAAGGGATGGTCGTCACCCGCCACACCTTCGGCCTGGAGCTTCAGTCGCTGCCGTTCGAAAAGGGACGCCTGCACGCCGGCGGCTACGTCGACGCCGGCTTCGCGCTGGCGGGCACCGCCACCAACGACGTGGTGAGCGGTCCCGCCGGCGGCGGCGGTGCGATGGTCGAGCTCGATCTGACCTCCCGCATGGCACTCACCCTGCGGGCGGGCGCCAACCTGGCCCACCTCGACGACGGCTGGTCCCCTGCGGGCGCCGTCACCATCGGCGTCGCGGTTTACTAGAACGGCGTGCCCGAGGCGCGGCAGGCCCAGAGTTGGCGGTGGATGGCGCCGCTGTCGAGGCCTTCGCCGATGAGGACGATCTCGCTGCGGGGCACGTCGGCGCCCCAGGCCTCGGTGAAGCGCAGCTCGGTGTGCAGTCCGGCGCGCTCCAAGAACCCGCGGCGCGGATCGCCCGCCACGTGTACGAAGCCCTTGGCGCGCACCAGCGCCGGGCCCAGCCGCTCGATCACGTCGAGCAACGGCTCGGCCAGAAGCGGCGCAACATCGCTGTAGGCCACCGCCGTGAGCTGGCCGTGGGTGTGTGGTCCGTGGGTGGTCCGCACCGTTCGCCCCGGCGCCCGCCCATCGAGCAACCACGGCACCAACTCCGCCGTGGCGCTGTCGGTGTCGGGGAAACCGGCGCGCTCGGCGGTCGGGTTGCGGCGGGCGAGCTCCTTGTGGAGCGCCACCACCGCGTCCGGGGCCGCCAGGTCCAGCTTGCTGAGCAGGATTCGATCGGCGGCCTCGACCTGCGCGCGCGCCTCTTCGTGTCGCGCCAGCTGCCCCCCGCCCGCTTCGGCGTCCACCACGCAAACGACGCCCGCCGCGGTGGCCGGCGCCGCCGTGCCCAGCGCCTCGAGCCCGTCCAGGATCGACCACGGCTCGGCGATGCCGGTGGTCTCGATCAGCACCACGTCCGGCCGCGCCCGGCGGGTCACCTCGGCGATGGCCGCCCACAGCTCCGACTGCACGCGCACCTCGTGGCAGACACAGCCGCCCGCCAGCTCCATTACGTCGCCGGACCGGCTCTTGATCAGGCGCGTGTCGATGTCGATGCGGCCCAGCTCGTTGATGATGACGCCGACCCGCCGCTGGTGTTGGGCGCCCAGGACCCGGTTCAAGATCGTCGTCTTGCCGGCACCCAAGAAGCCGGTCAAAAGAATCAGCGGAAGCTGCCCGTCGTGGTTGGACACGTCGCGCGGATACTAGCCCGCCGCGCTCGCCTTTGGTGCGGCGAGCCGCTCAGCCGCTCAATCTTCGTCGGGTAGCTCACCACCATGGGCGGGTGGCGGCCCGGAGACCGGCGCGCCGTCGGGAAACGCGGCCGGAACGCAGGCGCGAACGGCGGCGGCGATCTCGTCGGTGGGCCGATCCAGATCGACCCGGCACCCCTCGCCGCGGAGCGCGGAGAGCGCCCGCGCCGCGTAGTACCGCACCAGCGGGAACGGGTTGGTGAGCTGCCGCGCCACCGCGGGTATCGCCTGCGTGACGTGCGCGGTGCCCAGCGTCGCCAGCGCCACCGCCTGCTCGTGCGCCTTGCCCCGTTCCAGCGTGGCCTGCAGTGGCCGCGCGTCCAGGCTGCCATAGAGCGCCACCAGCGCGGCGCGATCGTACCGCTGCCCCCACCAGCGCTCCATCGTGGAGGCCAGCTCGCCGACCGTTTTGTCGACATGGCAGAGGGCGCATTCGATCGGGCGATCGCGCTCGACGCGCGCCGGATCGTCGGGCCGACCGATGCGGTGGTATCGGGTCAGCGCGTAGCCGAGGCCCATGTTCTTGCGGGGCATGTGGCAGCCGACGCAGCTGGCCCCGGCCCCGCCGGGATCGTGGTGCGCGTGGGCCGCCAGCGCGGCCGGCGCGGCGTACTGGGTGTGGCAGCGGACGCAGACCGGGTTCCCGGCGGTGGTGGCCAGGCGATCCAAATCGGCGCGCCGATCCTCGCCGTGCGGATCGTGGCAGGTCACGCAGGACATCTCGCGCGCGCAGCCGCCCATCAAGAAGTCGCGCCCCTCGCCGGAGGTGATCGAGCTGCCGCCGGGGTGATCGCCGCGCCGGAGCCCGCCTTCCCAGGTGAACGGATAGCGCGAGAAGAGCACCTGGTGGCAGCGCGCGCAGGCGCGGTTGATCTGCTCGGCGCGCGTCACCTCGCGCTCGGGGTCGGGCCGCATCGCGAAGAAGGCGCTGCGCGGCGAAAAGTCTGGCAGCACGCCGGGATCGTCGGCGTGCGCGCGGCTGCCACCATGGCAAGCCTCGCAACCGATGCCGACCTCGATGAAATCGCGGGCCGAGAAATGCGCGCGCAGCTCGTGGATCCCTTGCTTGAGCGCGGCCTGGCGCGCCAATCCGCCCGACGATTCGCCACCCGACGCGCCCGACCCCGCACCGTCGTGCGTCCCGATCGGCGGGCCGCCCACGACCTGCGCCTCGGCGGCAATGGCGTCCATCAGCGCGGGTCCGCCGTCCCCGGCCACCTCGGGCCGAAACCGGCGCTCCGGCGGCAACAAGCGATCGACGACCTCGCCCTGATAGGCCGGCGCGCCGCGACCGTAGAGCGCGCCCCAGGTGGCGTCGAAGTAAGGCACGGTGTTGTGGCAGAAGACGCAGGTTTGATTCCAGACGCCGCCCGCCCGCAGCCCGGGGCGCTCGGTCACCAGCACGGAATAGCCTTTGAGGCGAAAGCTGCCGGTCTCGAAGACGTAGGAGATCGGCAGGATCAGCTCGCGCTCGGGATCTGCGGCGCCCACCTCCACCCCCGCGAAGTCCTCGCGGTAGCGGCCGCCGATCACGCGCGTCACGCGGTAGACGCGATCGCCGCCGGTCGGCGAGCTCAGCTCGACGAAACGCGCGCCATCGTGCTCGGTGAGGCGCGCGGTGTCGTTCTTGAAGTGAAACGTCGCGCCGTCGAAGGGGGCCCGAATCCGCGCGCCTGCGGGCACCCGGGTCATGAGGTGCATGGGCGCGTTCTTCCAGAGGGCATAGACGTCCGCGTGGCAGCCGGCGCAGCGCTCCGAGCCCGCGTAGTCGGCCCGCAGGATATTACTGGCGACGCGGCCGGGGCGGAGGGTGGCGCGCGATCCACCGCTGGCGCCACCGCCGAGGGCCGCTGGATGTGCCGAGCCGCAGCCGCCCAGCACAGCGACTGCCGCCAGCCACATCAAACGCGAAGGAACGAGCCCAGGCGACGGCATGCCCCAGTCTAGCGCCAACGACTGGTCGGTTGAGCGCGCGGGCCAAGGCGGCAGCGCCGGCGGACGGCACAGGTAGGCGATCGCGGTCCGGCTATTTCGCGATCTTGAGGATCTGCTGGGGGCCTGCGAAGAGCCAATAGACGAACGAATCGTCGACCGCCAGAGAGATGGCGTTGTTGCCCAGGCCCCCGTAAGAATTGGCGGCGCTCGGGTTCGAGACAGAGGCGAGCACGACGGGCGTACCGCCCGCCTTGGGGAACCGCACCAGCTGCTCGGGCCAGAGCGCATAGATGTTGTCGCCGTCGAGCACGATCTGTACCGGCGCGCTCATGGCCCCAAAAGTTGCCAACGTCTTGGGCGTGCCGCCCGCCTTCGGTACCGAAGACACACTTTGGTTCCCCGAATCGGACCAGTAGACGGTGGTGGCATCGTCGACGATGTAGTCGAAGGAAGCGCTTCCGCCACCGGCGTTCATCACGAGAACGGTCGCGGCGCCCCCGGCGACAGGGCTCTTGTAGAGGTCAAATGGTTGGCCGTTGGAGCTTCCGTTGGAATTCAAGAAGAATAGCGAGCTGCCGTCGCTGTCCACTGCCGGATCCAGCCCCTCGCCGGATCTCGTATATACGGTCGTGCCAACCCCGATCCCACCGTCCGCGGCCCCCAGCATATCGGCCGTGATGGTCTGTCCATTGTCGGAGCTGGTATAGAAGACCGAGTCGACGATCGGCAACCGGACAAGTGCGAGGACATCGGAGAAGAGCGTGGACGTCGGACCGCCGGTCACGGGGACAGACATCACCTGGTAGTTGTCGATCCACAGCACTTGGCTGCCGTTCACGGCAATAGCGCCCGGACCAGCCAGACCGGAGGCCAGGGTGGTCACGGCAGTGCCGCCGTCGGCACTGGCGCCGGTGGCCGTCTTGGCGATGCTCTCGACCTTGCCGTCGCCGCCATGGGTGGGAAATAGAGTCACGTAGACCCGGTCCCCGGCGAGCGCCAGCGAAACCGGCACCGCGTCCAGTGTGGCGACGACGGTAGGCACACCGCCTTGGCTGGCTCCCGCCGCCCCACCGGTGCCGCCGCCCGCGCCCGCGGTCCCGCCGCCGCCCGCCAGACCACCCTCCACGCCCGCCGACCCGTCCCCGTGACTCGGCGTCTTGCTGCTGGAGCAGGCCACCGCCAAGCCGCAAGGAATCATGACGAGATACACAAAGAGCTTGGAGTATTTGTCGTTTCTCATGAAGGCCCTCTTTGTATCAGCCGAAAACCCGTCCAGCTATCCTGGAAAACCCTAACCGACAGCGGTTGGGCGAGGTCGACGGCCGCGCGGCGTGGCGCGCCGAGACCTCTCCCCGCGCAGGCGTCGTGGTCGGGGAGGCGGCCGATCAAGCGACCTTCAGCAGTCGGCCGACCAGGCCCGCCCGCGATCTCGCGCCGGACCGACGAAAAAGCTCGGACATGTGATTCTCGACGGTCGGCTCCGAACAGACCAGCAGGCGGCCGATTTCCTTGTTGCTCAGGCCCGCCGCGACCAGCTCCAGCACGCGGGCCTGGCGCGCGCTCAGCCCCCACCTCTTTTGCGCCAGCATTACCCGTTCGGCGACACCGTTGGATTGTTTTTGAATCGCCAAGAGGTGGGGTGGCCAGCCGGCACCTTCCAGCCGGGTGATCGAGAAGGCGCCGGCATCGGGACTGCCAAGCTGGCTTTCGCGGATCGACTCCAAGACCGCCCGTCGATCACGTGTGAGCAGCGCGAGACCCGCCCAATTCGCCATCTCTATGGTGCGCCGTGGGCCGAGCACGAAAGCCGCGGTCGGAAGCGCTTCCAGCGCCGCATCCAGGGCGGCTGCGAGCAACCCCGGCGCGGCCAGTCGTCGTTCCAGGATCAGCCGGTCGCGCAGCGGTTTGACGAGGCGCCGCAGGAGCGTCACCTGACGAGCGGTGAACGGCTCCTCTCGCGTGGCGCCCACCCAGGCGAGCTGACGGGGGCCATCGCAGATGAGCACCCGGAGCTGATCGTGCCCCTCGATTCCCAGGGCGCGGAACAATGCGCGGAACGGCCCGCTCAATGGTTGCTGGCGCGATAGCTGTGCCATCGACACCACCCGGTTGCGCTGCTCGACTTGCACGAGGTGCGGATTACCGAGCGGGAAGAAGGTCTCCGACGGCGGAAGCTCCGCGACGTAACGTCGAAAAATATCTACGTACTGGGCGGCGCCCGGTCCGTCGCCCTGCATGAAGTCGAGCGACCAACCGGCCTCGGTCGCTGCCGGGCGATAAGCCCCAGCGAATCGGGCTCCCAGCAGGTCTCGAAGCTCTGGTAGGAACCAGGTCGCGCTGGGTGGATCGCCGGGCGCCCAGGACGACAGCGCCCGCTTCAGCTCCGCAACCCGGGACACCTAGGTCCTCCCTGGGATCGATGCGGCGTCCACGGGCGTGGCCAAGAAGTCCGCGGTCAGTCGCACCACTTGGTCGGGCGACTCCAGCAACAAAGCGTGACCGGCCCCCTCGACGAGCTCGAGCGTGCCGTGGTGGCACCCGCGCGCCACGTCCCTTGCCCAGGCGATTGGAACGGCGCTGTCGGCGGTACCGGCGCAGACCAGCACCCGACAAGCGAGATCGCGGAGCCGCGGCCGGAGATCCTCGGCATCGGCCATCGCGTCGAGCTCGTCGCAGAGGACCGAAGGCGACGCCGCTTGCAGCCACGCCAGCACCCGGGCTGCCGTCTGCGGATCGCGCACGGCAAGACCGGGGCTGGCCATTCGATCGAGCCATGACGGACGCGCATCGAACGCGCCCGACCGAACCGCGGCGGCGAGGTCGCGATAGCCCTGGGCCACCTCCGGATCGAGTCCCACCACCGGCGCGAACAGGATCAGCCTGCTCACAGCGACCCGAGCTCGCAGGGCGGTCGCGACCGCCTTGTAAGCGCCGGCCGAAAAGGCGACCAGGTCAGCCCGCGCAATCCCAGCGTCTATGAGCCATCGCTCGAGGCGCGCGATGACGTCATCGACGGAGCGTGATTCGGGATCGGGCGGCGTGCGCCCGTATCCCGGTAGGTGCGGCACCAGGACGCGGTGGCTGCGCGTCAGCGTCGCAACCAGCGGGTCGAAGTCTTCGGGCTCACTGGGCATGCCGTGCAAGAGCACGACCGCCGGTCCAGAGCCGTAGTCGTCGACGTGAAGCGCTCGACCCTCGCTCACCTTCGCTTGCCGGCCTCCCCCTCCGATCCAGGATACCGAGATCGGTCTCTTTTGGTAGATAGATCTGCTGGTGGGAATCCGGGGGGCATGCGTCAGCTGGCCCGGCACCCGGAAGGTGGGCTCGCAGCTGGCGTGGGTTCATGGCGCGTCGGTGGGCCGCGTGACGGCGCGCAGGCGGGCGCGCGTGATGGTCACGAACTTCTGCCCGTCCTGGACCTGCAGTTCCAGCGTGACCGGCCCCAGATCGGGCGCGAAGGTGGTGCGGCTGATCCGCACGGGATCGTTGCGGGTCACCTCGACCACCGCGCAGCCCAGATAGTGCTCGCCAGAATCCAGCTTGAAGTCGGCGGTCACCGAGGTGATGCGCGCGCGGCCCCCCGCGACCGGCCACTCGGTCCCGACCTGGACCGGGTTGCGGATGATGTAGTCGCCAATCCGGTCGCCGTCCTTCTGCGCGACGCCGTCGGCGGTGATCGCGTAGGTCAGCCGCTCGTCACCGGCCTGCACCACCGCCGTATCGCCGGTCCGTTCGAGCACGACGTAGGTCGCCAAGATGTTGACGCCTTCCTTCTCGACGTCGTAGGCCCATTTCCAACCCGCCCCCAGCGGGTAATAATCGGCGGCGGTCAAGTTGGGGCGCGGCACGATGGCCGCCGGCGCGCCACCACCGGTGGCGCAACCCAGGGCCAAACCGAACAACAGGACCGACAGCTTCGCGGGGGATGGGCGCATGGGGGTAAGGATAGTCAACGATCCCTGGTCGCCTCTCAATTATCTGAGGCCCCCGGCCGTCAATCCAAGAACCCGGAGGCCTTTCCGAAGGCAGACCGATGGTATGACCCTTGCTCAGCTCAGTCGTGTAATCGGGTGAGCCCGTGGGGATCTCAAAGAACCCCTTCGGGTCCTTTGCTCAGTCGTGGGGGCTTTTCGCATCGATGTCGAGCCGTAGGTCAATAGCCAGAACCGCCTTGCTGCTCGCGGCGGTGCTCTTCGCGGCGTCGGCCCAGGCGGCGCCCGGACCAGCAGCGACCGACGGCGATCGCGTGGCGCTCACGGTCGAGCGATCGCGGCTCCGCGACGAGCTGGACCGGGTCGGCGCCGAAGTCGACGCGCTCAAGAAGGCGCACGGCGGCGTGGGCGACGACTACCGGTTGAGGGCGCGGCTGGCCGACGCCGAGGCGTTGGCCCGCCGCCTCATCGACATCGAGGCCCGCCTCGGCCTGCGCGCGCCCGCCGGCAAGCCGGGGCCGCTGCCGGTCGCCGAGCCGACCGACGGGCCGGCCGATCTGGGCGCCAAGGCCGACATCCTGAACGACCGATCGCGCCGCGTGCGCGGCGAGGCCGACGCGCTCAACCGGCGGATCGTCGAGATCAAGGGTCGACAAGAGCTGCGGCGACGCGCCGCCGATCTGGACCGCGATCCTTTTGCGGCGCTCGAAGGCTCGAAGCGCCGGGTGGTGAGCGTGGCCGCGCCCGCCGCCGGCACCGGCCTGCGGGCGCCCACCGCCAGTACCGGCACCACCACGACGCCCGCCGGGACGCTGTCGCCCGTCATCAACCCCACGCCCACAGCGTCCCCGACGCTGGCGGTGGAGCTGCGGGATCTGCTCGATCCGACCACCGTGGCCGACATCCGCCGGCTCGAGGGGACCAAGGCGCCGAGCGGCTCGGTCCCGGCCTTGGAACGCGCCGTCGCCGCGCTGCGGGCGCAGGCCGACGCGCTGGACGCGCAGGCGCGGGCGATGCGCGCCGCCGCGGTTCAGAAGTAGCCGACCAGCGCCCCGGTGGCCTGCGCGTAGACCCCGGCGGTCTCCACCTCGAACCGCAGCGCCAGCGCCCGGGTCAGCGTCAGCGCCTCGGCGGCGTGGCCACGCAGGTTGGACGGGCGCTCACCCAGAAAGTAGTAAGCGTAGCGCGCGCCGAGCTCGAACCGCCAAGCATCACCGGCGCCGCCGCTCAGCGTCGCCTCACCTCCGCCGCCCAGCCGAAAGTCGTGCCCGTCGGAGAACGCCGGGCCGGCGCCCAGGTCGGTCTCGGCCAGCAGCAGAAGAAGAAAGCTACGCCGAGGGCCGAACCGGGCCGCTACCCCGCCGCCGGTGATGACGCCCGCGTAGAGGCAACGCCAGCCGGCGTGCGCCGAGCCGGCCAGCTCGCACCCCAGCTCGCGCGCGTTGTCGGCGCCCGCCCAGACCTTCCAAGACACGCCGCGCACCCAGCGATCGAGCGGCGCGGCCGAAACGATATCGATGACATTCAAGCGATCGAGCCGGAGCGCGCGATCGCGGTCCGCGAAACGGAGCTGCAGATCCCCCATCTCGAGCCGCGCGTCGGATGGAAAGCCGCGCGGCGGGTCCAGCAGGTCGTGGATGGCGCCCCGCAACGCCAGCGTCTGGAAAACGCCGCTCTGATCGGCGTACCCGGCGCCCAGGCTGATGCGCGCGCTGGCGTGCGAGCGCTCCGGCGCATCGACCTCGGGTTCGATGACGGGATCCTCGGGCGGCATGCCGGTTCGTCCCCGGGCCAACAACAGGCGCCGCTCGCGCAGCTTGAACGACTCCCCTGGCTCGGCGTGCAGGCCCTCGCGGTAGCGCAGAAGATCGGTGGCGGCGTCCAGCACCAAGGCCTGGCGCGCAGGATCGGCTTGCGAATCGGCGGCCGGCACCGGCCTGCCGGGCGGCGTGGTGGCCCAGGCCTCGGCGGCGCCGATCTCTCGGCGGGTGAGCCCCGCGCGTCGGCGCCTCATCGTGCTGAGCAGCGACGGGCGGGCGCGCTGCGGCCCGACCAACCCTTTTTGTTCGAGGATCACCCGCACCGTATTGGCCGGAATCACCGCCCCCCCGAAGCGCTCGATCAGGTGCAGCTCGGGAGCGGCAACCTCGATCAGCGCCAGCAGCTGATACGAACAATTGCGCGTGAAGAAGTAGTAGTGGAAATAGGTCGTGCGGGTCTCCCAGGCATGCAACACCAGCCGGCGAACCTGGTCCCGCGAGAGCGCCAGCGGATACTCCCACAGGTCGCGGCTCTCCATGTTGGAGTACTCCTGAACCTTCACGTAGTAGGGCATTACGTAGAAACGCCCCGGGAAGAGGCCAACCACGCCTTTGAGCGCGTAAAGCGGCCCGTTCTCGGTGTCGACGTCGGCCGCGAAATTGACCACGTAGTCGAGGAGCGGATTTCCTTCACCGGTCGAGCGTGAGATGCGCAAGAACGTGTGCCCGAACATGGACGCCGGGCTGTTCACGTAGGCGGTGGCGTAAACCAGTGTGGCGGATTCGGGCGAGATCCCCGTCAGCCAGGTGTGCAGCGCCGGGCACACCACGTCGGGTGCGCGCCTTGCATCTACCCGCAGCATCCGCTTGAGCCATTCCCAGCGGGCCGGGAAGCGACACTGCGCGTGCCCGTCACCGACTGGGCCCGGGGCCAGAAAACCGGCCAGCGAAGCAACCAGCTCGGCGGTCGGATCGTGTCGGCCTGGGCGGCCGGCCAGGAAGAACCCATCGCCGTCGGCTTCGCTGCGCCAGCCGCCGAAGAGTGTGGGGCGGTAATGAAGCAAGACCTGCCAATCGCGGGTCTCGGCCAGGCGGCGGTCGCGCGCCTGCGCCTGGAGCTCCCGGAGATAGCCCGCGTCCGGCACCGATGCGGGCGTGGGCGCGAGCGCCGCCGCGGCGAGCAAGATCTGCGTCGCCGCGGCGAACGTCGCCATCGACTCTTAGTGCGAGAGCGCGACGGTCTGGGCCGGTGCCGGCGTCTTGGCCGCCACCTTGGTGTCGAGCTTGCCTTCGGCGCGCGCTACGGCACGCTCGTCGCTGCACGACCCGGCCAGCTGCGTATCGGACTTGATCTGGGCCTTGACGCCCGAGAGCATCTCCATCGGCGAGGTCTTCTCCGACGGCAGGATCGCCTCATACTTGGACTGGGTCATCTTCGCGAGGGCCGGCTTGGCGCTCTCCTCACAGCCGAGGAGCGTCGCGAACGAGGTCAGGAACTCGCCGCCGCCGGTCGCCATGTTGCGCTTGAGGTCCTGGAAGTTGACCTCGGCGAAGGCGGCCTGCTCGCGCTGCGCCTTGATGACGCCACCCGAGCCGCAGTTCGACGTCCCCGACGTGATGCCAAAGGTCTGGCTGGCGAACGTCCCGTTGGTCGTGGCCGCCAGGATCTGCGTCATGTTGTTGTCCTTGAAGACCAGCGAGCCCAAACCGCAGCCCGCCATCCCGTACCCCTGCGCGCGCGCCGCAGACGCGCCCGCCATGATCCCGACCACCGCTCCGAGAATCGCTAGCTTCTTCATTCAGATTTCTCCTCTTTGAACTGCGCCTCCGCGTCCCACCCAAACAGCTCGCGGATGCGGCATCGTAGACAGAAGTCCAGGACGCCACAAGCTCCAGGAACTCCGCTCCAGGAACTCCGTTCGAGGAATCCCGTCCGGAACATCCCGCTTGTAGACTTCCCTCAGATGCACACCCGCCTTTGGCCGCGCGCGACGCTGCTCGCGTCGCTTGTCGTTGCGGCCGGTGGTGGCGCGCACGCGGCGCCTGGGTCCGCCGGGGATCCGCCAGGCGGAGGTCCGGCCGACGCCGAACGATATGTGCTGCGCGCCGAGGCCGGGGCCGAGTACGACAGCAACGCGCACCGCGCCGAGATCATCACCGGCGTCCCGAACCCGCCGATCATCGCCTCGCCGCTCGAGCGCTTCGTCCTGTCGTGGTCGCTCTCGGACGCCGTCGCGGACGAACAATCGGTCGCGCTGGCCGCGACGGCCGCCGCCAAGCTCTTCGACGCGCCCGCCGCCCGCGACGAGGACGTCGCGATCGCGCAATCGTCGGCCGCCTGGCAGCGCACCTTCGGCCCGGCGACCTCCCTCACCGCGTCGGGCGCCTACTACGAGGCGTTCCAGCGGGCCTCGGCCGATCTGACCGAGGCCAGCCAGCGCCGAGATTTTCGATCGCTGGCGCCCGAGCTGCGCCTGCAACACGCCATGACCGACGCGTTCACGCTGGGGGTCGAGGGGGGCGCGCGCTGGTTCGTCTTCAAGCCCGATCGGGACTACGACTTTCAATCGCCGGTCGCCAGCCTCGACCTGCGGTGGGTGCGCTTGCCCGACGGGGGCGCCGACTGGGAGGCGTCGGCCGGCCTGGGGTACGAGCACCGCTCGTTCGCGGGACCGGCGCTGGTCGACGACTGCCCGGCGGCGGCCACCCCCGGCCTACCCTGCTCTGGTCCCGACCCGCGGGTCGACGATCTCTTCTCGGCCCACGCCGAGGCGGTGCGCACCGGGCGCATCCTTTTGGGCGCCGGCTACGGGTTTACCGCCAACCTCTCCAACAGCGTCGGCGAGACGGTAACCCGGCATGCGCTGAGCGCGCGGCTGGCGACACCATTGCCGCTGGGTCTGTCCCTGGCCGGGCGCGGCGAGCTGATCTTCGCCTATTACCGGGGGGCGCTGCCGGTCGGTCAGCTCTCGCCCGGCAGCCCATACGTGAGCATCGAGGACGAGAACCGCTCCAACGTCCGCGTCGATCTGTCGCGCGGACTCGGCGACCGCTTTCGCGCGCTGGTCCGCTACACGCTCTACGCCAACGAGATCACCTCCGCCCCGATCCAGTACCGGCGCCAGACGCTGCTGCTGTCGCTGGGCTACACCGACGAAAAATGAAACGGCGGGCCGGGTTTCCCCGACTCGCCGTTTCTAAAGCCGACGCCGATCCGAAGATCGGACGATAGGCCCGATCGGATCGGCCGGTAG
>DASRLC010000617.1:0-3351 GCA_035648655.1 Polyangia bacterium | reverse complement strand
CTGTTGGTCCTGCAGGTGCTCGCTCGTGGACGGGTCCACCGTGAAGATGACCAGTAGCGAGTAGGTGACGGGCTGGTTCGGGGTGGTCGTTGCTGTCGTAGCCATTTTGTCTTCCTGGAAACCGTGATGTGTGGTTCCTTCGCACATGTTGAGGAACCCACCATCACCGGGCGTCCGTCAGGACACGAGGACGGGTGCGCGGCGACAATTAAATCTGCCGCATAGCGACAACTAGATCTGCCGCATCGGGTCGGCCGGCCGGCTGTGTCAGCCTGTGACCAATGGTCACGGATGCGCAGGTTCGGCTCATGAGGCAGAAACGTATGGATGGAAAAAGTCAGGCGGCCGCGGCGGCCGCCAGCGGCATGAGTCTGCGGACCGCTCGGGAGTGGGACACGGGTCCGGCGCCGTCGGTCACCAAACAGCCCCGGGATTGGCGGACCCGTCCGGACCCATTTGGGGCGGTCTGGTTCACGGACGTCGAGCCCTTATTGCAGAGCGACGCGAAGGGCGTCCTCGAAGCGAAGCTGGTATTGGAGGTGTTGCGGACGCGCTACCCGGAGCAGTTTCACCCGGGACAGGCGCGGACCCTGCAACGGCGGTTTCGCGACTGGCGGGCGCGGCATGGCGTCGAGCCCGAGGTGTTCTTCCAGCAAGTGGCCGTGCCCGGTCGCGAAGCCGCGATCGATTTCACGCACGCGACCGACCTCGGCGTGACGATCGCCGGCGATCCGTTTCCACATCTGCTCTTCGAGTTCGTGCTCAGTTACAGCCACTGGACGTGGGTGGCAATCGCGTTCGGGGAAACGTTTGAGGCACTGGCCGCCGGCGTGCAAGGCGCACTGTGGGCGCTCGGCGGAGTGCCGGACGTCCTGCGCAGCGACAATCTGTCGGCCGCGACCCACGAGCTGAAAGCCAGTAGTGGACGGGATCTGACACCGCGCTTTCGCGCCGTGCTCGAGCACTACGGCCTGCGCTCGAGTCGGATCACGCCGGGCCGCGCCCATGAAAACGGCATCGCCGAGCAAGCGCATCGCCGACTGAAATCGCTGATCGCGCAGGCGCTACTGGTGCGAGGCCATGCGGGCTTCGAGGACATCGCGGCCTACGACGCGTTCGTGCAGGAGGTCGTGGCGTACTGGCGCAATCGGCCGGCGGCCGCACGCGTGGCCGAGGAGCGGCCGGCGTTTCGCGCCCTGCCCTCGGCGGCGATTCCCAGCTACACGAGCTATTACCCGGTCGTGCGGCGGTGGAGCACGATTCGCGTGGCGCATCGCACGTACTCGGTGCCCGCGCAGTTAATGGGCCACACCGTCGAAGCGCGCGTTCATCCCAATGTCGTCGAGGTCCGCTACCGCGACCAGATCGTGCAGACGATGCCTCGGCTGCGCAAAGAGGACGAGCATCGCATCGACTATCGTCATGTGATCGGCTGGTTGGTGCGCAAGCCCGGCGCGTTTGCGCGCTACCGGTATCGCGAGGACCTCTATCCGTCGATCACGTTCCGGCGCGCCTATGACGCGTTGGTGCGGACGCATGGGGAGCGCGCCGACGTCGAGTACCTGCGCATCTTGCACCTGGCCGCGACCGTCGGCGAAGCCCGGGTCGTAGAGGTCCTCGCCGCCGTGCTCGATCAGGTCGGCGGCTTCGACTACATCACGGTGCAGGCCCAGGTGGCGCCGCCGGTGCTCACCGTGCCGGTGATCCATATTCCGGCGCCGGACCTCACCGTGTATGACGCGCTCCGCGCTGGAGCGGCGGCATGAGCCGCGCCGCCACGACACGTACGGTCGGCGATCAGATCACGACCCTGCTCACCGGGTTTACGCTCACGACCGCCGCGCGCGAGATGGTCTCGCGGTTCGTCCAAGCGGAGCAGCAGCCGGCGCTCCCGCTGCTGCTGGAGGTCCTGGAGCTTGAAGCGCAGGAGCGCCACGAGCGGCGCATCACGCGCTTGCGTCGCGCCTCGAAGCTGCCGCCGGGAAAAACGTTCGCCACGCTCGATGAAGGCCGGTTGCCGCCGGCACTCATGCGGCGACTCCACGAGTTGGCCGACGGCGACTTTCTGGACGACGCCACCAATGTGTTGGCGTTCGGCCTGCCGGGCGTCGGCAAGAGCCACGCGATGTGCGCGGTCGGCCACGCGCTCGTCGACCGTGGCCACGCCGTACTCTTCATGCCGACCTACAGCCTGGTGCAGGAGCTCTTGGCGGCGAAGCGAGATCTCGAGCTGCCCAGAGCCTTACGGAAACTCGATCACTTCGCGGTACTGATCCTCGACGATGTGGGCTACATCCAGCAGAGCCCCGAGGAGGCCGAGATTCTCTTCACGCTCCTCGCCGAACGCTACGAGCGACGCTCCGTCTTCATCACGAGCAATTTGATCTTCGCGCACTGGGATCGGATCTTTCGCGATCAAATGGCGACCGCCGCGGCGATCGATCGCTTGGTGCATCACTCGGTCCTGCTGGAATTCGATGTCCCGAGCTTTCGGACCGAGCACGCCAAACGCCGCGGGAAGGCCACCTCCCGTCAGGCGGCCGAGGCCACGTCATGAACCGGGCGCCGACGCACGGATCGCGTGGTTCGCCCGCCGACATTCCACGGATCTCTGCTGGCGCCTACGCGCCTGCCGGCGCTCCGGCGCTGACCGCTACGGCCACCGACCGGCCGACGACAACAACCGAGTGCCGCCAGGTGGTGGGCGACGCTCCTTTGCTAACCCTTCGCCGGCAGAAATAGTTGTCGCCAACCGGCAAAAGTAGTTGACGCCGCGCAAGAAGAACGCGACGCCAGAGCAGAAGGCCGAAGGATGGGGGGACGTCTGGACATGGACGGCGATCGACGCTGACACCAAACTTATTCCCGCGTGGTTCATCGGCGCACGTGACCCGATCTCCGCGTGGTGGTTCATGCGTGATCTGTGTTCCCGCCTTGCGACGCGCGTGCAGTTGACCAGCGACGGCCTGTCGGCCTATCTGACGGCCGTTGAGGAAGCGTTCGAAGGCGAAATCGATTACGCGCAGCTCGTGAAAATCTATGGAGTGCCGCGCGATGGCGCGGTTCGCTATAGCCCCGCGCGGTTCAAATCTGCGCGTCGGGAGACGATAAGAGGCAACCCGGACCCGAAACACATTTCCACATCGTTCGTAGAACGCCAGAATCTCTCAATGCGGATGGGGATGCGTCGCTTCACGCGACTGACGAACGGATTTTCAAAGAAGGTCGAAAACCACGCGCACGCTGTGGCGCTCTACTTCGTTCACTACAACTTCGCGAGGATTCACACGACGTTAAAGATCACGCCAGCGATGGCGTCTGGACTTGCGGATCATGTGTGGAGTCTGGAGG
>DASRLC010000616.1:0-7546 GCA_035648655.1 Polyangia bacterium | reverse complement strand
GCTGTGTCGTAGCACTGGTCGCGCAGTGGATCGAGGAGGGCGCGCCGTCTTCGGGGCCGGACGGTGGCACGGCTCTTCCGGCCGATGCCGCCGTCGACGCGCCTCGCTGAACCCTGACGCATGTCGAAACGCGACGCTCAGAATTCGGAGGAATCCGTCGGGCGCCCGCACCGAGGAGGCGCCCAACGACCGATCGAGATTCTCCGGGAGGAGGTATGCTTTGGATCGCGATAGCGACAGTGAGGAGAAGGTCGCTTTCGTGTTTCGACTGAAGATCCGATGGTAACTGCCCCGCTTGTCCTGCTCATCGCGGTGACGACCGCACCCGACAGCGTCGCAGTCATGAACGAGGCCGCCTCGGCTTGCGTCCAGACCTTGCAGGCGGGCGCGACGACCGTCGTCCGTCTGGTCGCCGCGCTCCCCACCGACGCCGAGATCGTTGCAGACGCTGCGGCGAGCGGCGCCGCGGCGTCGGTGATCGTAACCTGGCGCGACGACGCTCGCCT
Organism: Polyangia bacterium; assembly: GCA_035648655.1. GTDB lineage: Bacteria > Myxococcota_A > Polyangia > Fen-1088 > Fen-1088 > JADGRB01. The sequence continues at coordinate 7,040 of DASRLC010000616.1, read as the reverse complement.
CACGAGCGACGTGCGGGTCTTGATGCCATCCGCTGCCGGCGGCCAAGCCCCCACGACGACCCGCACGATCGTTTTCAGCACACGCGACCTGCCCGCCGAACGCGGACGGGCGCTCGGCTTCGTGATTGGCTCGATCCTAGACGAAGCATGGGGGACAGGGGGGCAGCCCCATCCGGAGGGTACCAATCTAAAGTCCGGGCCTGCCGTTATCGCGGCTATCGACGACGAGAGCCCCAAGGCAATCGAAAGGCTGGCCGGCGAACCCCCATCGGCGCCCCCCCAATGGGCGATCGAGGCCAGCGTCATCACGGCCGTCGATCGGCAGGTGGATCTTGACGACACGATAGGAGGCATGATCGCGGTGCGACGCACCATCAGACCTCACTGGGCTGCGCGGGCCGGCCTCGGGCTTCGGGTCGTCGATCTGGATGGTGCGGACGCCAGCGCCCGGACCACCCTGGCCGAGCTCGGCCTCGTGTGGGCCAGCGACGGCTTCGGCCGCCCGGAGGGATTCGGCTTCGGCGCTCGGATCGACGTTCTCGGCGCCCATGAAGCCGTCAAGCGAGCCACAAGTGACGACTCCGAATTCGAAGACCTCTGGTCGCTTGGCGGGGACATCTTGGGACAGTTCGGATTCGGTCTGTCCGCCGGAACGACCCTGCTTTTGAGCGCCGGGCTCGAGGGCGTCCTGACCGGCGCCAGCCTAGCCCAACCGGAGCGCGCCACGGCCGAAATTCCGCGCGATCGCGTGATCTTCGAGCTCGGGTTGCTCTCGCGCTTCTGAGCGCCCGCCTGCTCCACCGGCGCTCGGGGTACTCATGCAACAGGTCGGTATGGTCGCCTTTCGTCCACGGATTCCGGCGCTCAGCGTCGTCGAAGGCGCCTCTTCATCCGACGCGCAACGTCGACCGTCGCGTAGCGACGACGAGATTCTCTCCGCGCTTCGGCGGGGCGACACGCGTGTGGCAGACGACTTTTACTGGCGCGTGAAGCCGGTCGTGGACCGAACCGTCCGCCGGCTCTTGGGGCGCCTCGATCGCGATGGCGAAGATTTGGTTCAAATTGCGCTCGTCGAGCTCATAGAGTCGGTGACAGGTTACCGCGGCGATTGTCCCTTGGACGCCTGGGTCTCGGCCGTCTCGGCCCACGTCGTCTACAAGCACATCCGCCGACGGCGGCTCGAGCGGAGCATCTTCGCCGCGGCGCTCGAGGATGACGAAGAGATCGCCATCGGCCCCAGGTCGTCGACCGTCGAGACGGCCTCACTTCGGGAGGCGCTAAGACAGATCGGAGTTCATCTGGGCGCCATGAGCTCCGATCGCGCCTGGGCCTTCCTTCTGCACGACGTGTGCGGCTATTCCTTGGATGAGGTCGCCCATATTTGTGGCGTGTCGGTCGTGGCCGCGCAGAGTCGTCTGGTGCGCGGACGCCGCGACATCCACGACAAAATCGCGGCCGATCCCCGGCTGGCGGCGATCCTCGACCGAGGTGGTTCGTGAGCAGCTATCGCTATGCCGAGCGGGCGGCCGGCCTCTTGCGCGCCACCCGAGGGCGAATCCGGCCACACCAATCCGTCGCCGCCGGAAGCGCCATCTTGGTCCTGGTGGACGCCATCGGGCGCGGCGCCTCGCGTCGGCGCCGGCGTCGAATCACGCCACTGATCGGCTCAGTGACGGCGATCCTCGGTGTCGCTCTGGTGATAGCGATGAGTCCCTGGAGATCTCGGCCACCCGTTCTGGCCGGTGTGGGCGCTACGGTCGCCGCCCGACCGACGCTTGTCGCTGGCGCCGCCCCCGGCGCTCTCGCCACGCTGACAACCTCGCGTGGGCAAATCCAAACCCTGTCGCCGGGTCACGAGTGGCTCCCGGGCGAACGGTTACGGAGCGACGGTTTCGCTTTTGGTTTGTCGGCGGAGGACGGAACGACGATCAGTCTGCAGCCGCGCTCCGATCTGACCCTCTTGCGTGCCGACACCCAGCGCTGGCTTCGTTTGGCGGGCGGTGGCGTGTCGGTCCACGTCTCCAAGTTGAGGGCCGACGAGCGGTTCGTGATCGTGACACCCGACGCGGAGGTGGAGGTGCGCGGCACGCGTTTCCACGTCGCGATCGCACGAGCCGACGAAAATTGCGGGGGCGGGACGGCGACTCGGGTGGTGGTCGATGAAGGAGTAGTCGTGGTCCGTTCTGGGGGACGCTCGTCCCGTGTGGCGGCTGGATCGCGTTGGCCGGCCGAGTGCGCGGAACCACCGACCGCAGCTCCATCCCCGTCGACCGGTCGATCCGTCGGTGCGTCGAGGCGCCCGTCAAAGGGGATTCCTTCGCTGCTTGCGCCGCCGCGAGACGAGGTCTCGGTACCTTCGACGTTAGCTACTGAGAACGATCTCTTCGGCGCGGCTCTCAAGGCCGAGCGCGCGGGTGATCGCCGCGCGGCGGCGCAACTCTTGGACGTCCTCGTCTCGAGGTTCCCAGCCAGTCCCCTCAAGGAGAGCGCGGAAAGAGCCCGCGAGACGTTGAATGCATCGACCTCAACGCCGCCGTGATGTGATCGGCTTGGCCTCCGCCCGCTCGAACTGCCATCCATGAGATGGAGTCGCTCTTATCCGCGGTCATCGCCGATGGAATGGCCGGAACCCGACATGATCCCGATACCGAGCTGGGGGCGCTGGCTTGCACGCGACTCGCTCGATACTCGGGAATTGTACCCGGGGCAGATGGATCATGAAGATGCCCGAGCCTTTCAGTTTTCTGACGCGTCGAGGATGCAAACGCGGCGGTCCGCGCGGATCTTGACTGGTCCGGGAGCTGCTGGGCTGAAAGCCATGCGACGTCTGATTGTCCTGCTCGTAATGGTGGCCCTGAATTTTGGAAGCGGATGTGGGTCGACCTCGGGCAACACGGGGATCGGCGGAAACAGTGGTAACGGCAGTGGTGGCACGACCGGTGGCCAAGGTGGAATCTCAGCGGCACCGGGCGGCGACGGCGGAACTGTCGCTGGCGCGGGCGGGACGAGCGGAAGCTTCGGCCAGGCGGGGGGAGCCGGTGGCGCTTGCGCGGCCTGCGCCCTATCGAACGTCACGGCATGTCCCGCCGACATCGCCACGGCCAGGCATGTGTCCGGCGTCTGGTGCGACCTGCTGCTCCGGCGACCAGCAATGGCATTGCGGCAATTGCGCCACTGAAACCTGTCACTGGATCGCTTGACGGCACTGCCTCGATGTTTCGATGGCGTCTATCGCTCGCTCGACCACTACACCGCCGATATCCGCAAGACCGCTCGGCGGCCCGCTTCGCGCAATACTCACAGGAGTAGCCCGCCACCGAGATTTCCTTGGGACAACGCGCATCGTGATTCGGCGTGTCAGACTACCACGCACAGAAAATTGTTTGAGTTGACGTGACCCGTCTCGGCATCGACCAGCATCCGTCATCCGCCAGCGCGAGAACCGCGGTCGACATAGGCGAACTGGGGCGTCAGGCAGTCCCATCGAGCGAAGAGTGATTTGGCTCTCACGAACTAAATAGACGAGGACTAATCGTTTTTATTGCTCTGTCGTCTTGCCTGGTTCCAGCTACGTCGGGGCACTAAGGAATGGAAATCGGGAGATCAGAAATGACCAGGATTCGACCAAGCATAGCGTGCTCGAACTGTTCCGGCCCGGAAATCAATCGTCGCGCTCTGCTCGTCCGTGCGGGACAGAGCGCGGGGCTTGCGATGTTCCTGACAGCCCTTCCCGCCTGCGGCAACCCGACGGGCTCGCCTCCGACGGGACCGGTGACCGTAGGGAACGTATCTGCGTTGCAGATTGGGACACTTCTGGTTATGTCCAATGTCGTCGTTGCGCGCGATGCGAATGGAGTCTACGCCATGTCGGCGGTTTGTACGCACGCGGGCTGCCTATTGGACGACTCGAACAGCACGATTGCCAGCGGACTCAGTTGCCCTTGCCACGGCTCGACATTCGACGGGAGCGGTGCGGTTACTGGTGGACCCGCGCGGTCGCCACTGCAACATTACGCGGTCACCATCGCCTCGGACGGTACGATCACCGTTGATGGTAGTCAGGCGGTCTCGGCGAGTACCCGGGCGGCCGTTTAGTCCGCAGGCGTCCCGAAGGAGCATAATCTTAGTCGCTGCGCATCCTTTTGTACCAACGCTGCCTCGACTAAAAGTGGCGATTATACTACCCGGAACAATGGTCGCATCCGAAGAGGGTATGACCGGCGAGTAACTCAATAATCCGTCGAAGCGTCTTGCCGGCGCATAATTGACTACGTCTGCAACCGCGGGATCGTTCAGCAAAGTCTCGGCGATGAACGAACAGGTCTCGCCAACATAATTTTGATAATCTACACTTTGATCGAAGCCAACAAGGGGAACCCATGATCCGTTCATCGGTCAAGTTTTGCGCTGTCGCGTTGCTGTTGTTCTCGACGGTGAGGCAGAGTGCGCGCGCCAGCGACGAAGGCAAATGTACGATCGCCACCAAAGGCGACTCCGTGACGGCGCGCGCGTGCACCAAAGGTGGACGGGGGCAGGCGAAGAAAATTATGAAAGAGATGGTGAAGCAAGCCAAGGCCAACGGACAGAAGTTTACCTGCGACGGGTGCCACAAGGATCTCGACACCTACGAACTGACGAAGAATGCGGCCGAGGATTTCAAGAAGCTTGACGCCGCGGCTAAAACGAAGTGATGGCGACGCTACATAGTGCGCGGTCAATACTGCGCACGCATTGCCGGAAATTGTCGCTGCGGCCGAGCTCTCCGCCGAACAAGCAGGACGACGTGTCTTCATGACGTGGTTCAAAAACCTTCCTGTTCGCCGAAAAGTCTTGCTCTTCTTGAGCGGAGGAATGGTCTCATTGGTCGCGGACGTATTCGTATCGCACTTCTCGTGGAACAATCTCACCATGCGATGGACACAGGCCATCCCCATCGTCTTCGGACTGAGCGCTGCGGTGGCACTCGGAGTTGCTGCCGTATTCGAACTGTCGGCGAAAATTGAGAATTTGGTCGAGAAGATCACCGGGTGGCTTGGAATGGCGGTCGGTGTGACCGGAGAGGTCTTTCACGGACTAACGTTCCTCGAAAATATAAAAGGCGAGCCCAGAACGATCTTGGCTGTCGGGAAGGCCATGTCGCTCTCGGCCCCGCCGTTTGCGCCAGCGGCGTTTGCGGGCGTCGGTCTTCTGCTCGTCGCCCTTCGTAGCGTCGCTCCGCGGGTGGAGGAGGCCCTGCGCCACCACCCGACGATCCCCGGCGAGCGGCCGCCAGTCTAAAGGTGCGCCGCGTCGAGAAGCGCGTCCGCGGTCCTTGATTGAATTCCAGGGTGGCGGCGCGCTCGACGGTGTCCCTGTCGATCGATTTGGGGTAGCCGAAATCGTAGGTGTCCATGGCGGTAACGGGGAAGATGGCCGAGCGTTTGAGAGCGACCTGGGCGCGCCTTTCGGTCTGGACGCGAAACTCCTCGCGCATCAGGTGGTCGAGGAGCGAGGTGGGCGAATCATTGCGGGTGATGGCCTTGCTGGTGGCGGCGTCCAGGATGGAAGCGGCGTGGTCGAGGCGCAGAGCGCGTAGGACATCGACGAGCGCCATGGTTTTGGCGCTGACACTCGTGGGAGTCGTCGTCGACGAGGGCATCGTAGGTCTCCATGTCGTGGGGTTGGACGTCGATGTCGTCGGCGGCGGCGTTGCCGATGACGACGGGCTCTGGCGGCTCGCCGAGGCCGAGGGCGAAGCGGGCCTGGTCGCAAAGGGCTCGGACGTAGCGGACGCCGAAGGTCCGCTGGCCGACGGCCTTCGCGATGGCGCCGGCGACCTCGGTCTGACCGTACGAGTCGATGAGGTGGAAGAGCTTCTCGTACTCGTGATCGAGGCGGATGCGTCGGCGGGCGATCTCCTGGATGTAAAGACGGGCCTCGGGGCAGAAATCGAGGAGGCGGTCGCGCCGATTGGGACCGCGCGCCGCCTTACGCCGGTCGATGAGATTCTGCACGTGGGCGTCGTCCTCGACGTGGCGGCGCCTGTCCCAACAGCGGGCGTGTCCCGCGAACTCGACGCCGTCGCACATGACGCGGACGCGATGGTCGTCGGCGCGCACGTGGACGGTCTTGCCGACGAGGTCGGGCGGGACCGAGTAGGAATTGGAGTCGAAGCGGACGCGGGCTTCTTTGGACACGATCATCGGGATGACGATGTCTGTGTCGAAGGGGTGTGGTGGCAGCGCGCGCAGGCGTGGGCGCTCGATCAATAGGCGCTGCGAGGGCCGCTCGCGCGTGGTCCCGTGGAAGCGTTCATTGGCGATCTGATCGCGCCAGGTTGAGCGTACGCATGTTGTTTGAGGGAGGTTGGATCGAGAAGATTGAGGGACGCACCGGGCTGCGAGGTCTGTCAAGCCGCCCTGCGGGCGGCTCCTTCGCTTCGCTCCGGCCCTTCGGGTGACAGCCTTCTCGCCCGGCGCTGCAAGACAAGTACCAGCCGAAAGGGGGACCTTTCGGCTGGCCGACTTACTGGAACTACGCCGAGTTCGACGATGGTAATTGGGCATCTCACGGATCGTGAGGGGCCCCTCAATCTTCGTGCACAAAGGATCGCCGTCGACCCTCAAGTTAGATGTCGCTGCTCAAGGTGGCGGCCTGCGCGCGCACGTCGTCGAGCGACGAAAACGATCGACCGTAGAAGAAGGAGTGGCGGATGATTTTGATCGACGCCTCCACGCGCCCTTTGAATTGTGGGTAACGCACCGGGGCCGCGGTGGTCTCGAAGAGGTAGTGCCCGGCGAAGGCGAGGAAGCGCGGATTGAACTGCACCGTCGAGCCGACGTGGTGGAGCACCACGGATTTGAGATTGTCGTAGACGATGCGCTGCGGGATGCCGCCGAAGAATTCCAGCGCGCGGCGGTGCATCCGGCAGAAGGTCTCCATCTGCTGGTCGAGGGAGAAGTCGATGAAGATGGCGCGCGACCAGGACAGCACCATCGAGAACACTGACAGCGGCCGCTGGGCGGAGCACTGGCTCGACCACCGACGGATCGGCCGAAGGG
>DASRLC010000615.1:0-20351 GCA_035648655.1 Polyangia bacterium | reverse complement strand
GTCGACGAAGTTGGGGACCAGGTCGATCGCGAAGTCGTCTGGCACGTCCAGCTTCTCGTGGGTGGCGGTCGCCAGCCAGGACGAGGGTGTCGTCACCGCGTCGCTGGCCAAGATCGAAAACCGCGTCAGCGGCAAGAAGCTGGCGTCGCTGCCGACCAGGGTGATGTCCGTGCCGTGCAGCGTGGTGACCACCTTGGGCGCGGCATGTGGCGCCTCGGCGGCCAGCAGCGCGCGCGCCAAATAGGCGCTGGCGGCGTGGGGCAGCGCGTAGTGCGCGTGGATCAGATCCAACGGGCGCTGCCGCGAGACCTCGACGATCTTGGAGGTCAGCGCGAACGGATAGAGCGTGTGCGTGAGCGGCGGGTAGGCGATCGGCACCACCGGGTGGAAGGTGAGGTTGGGCCGGGTGGGATCGAGGCGGCCGGGAACTTCGTCGCTGAAGACGTGGACGGCGTGGCCGCGCGCGGCCAGCGAGGTGGCGATCTCGGCCGCGATCACGCCGCTGCCGCCGAAGGTCGAGAAGCAGAGCACGCCGACATTCAATGGCGCGCCGCTCACAGGGCGATCTCCTCGAGCGCGCCCGAGAACGGCCCACTGGCGGCCAGGCGATCGAGCACCGCGCGCTTGAGCGCCGCCGGGCCGTGCCGGCCGGCCAGCGACGGCCAGGCGTAGAAGCGCTCTTGCGGGACGCCGTCGGGCAGCAACGCGGCCTCCAGCCGTCGCAGACGCGCCAGCGCCACCCCGTTGCGCTCGGCGAGCTGGCGCGCATAGCGGCCGGTCAGGCGGTCGAGCGCGCGGGTCACGATGGCGCGGGTGCGCGCGGCTGCGCGGGCCAGGTTCTTGTCGGCGGGGAGCGCGCTGGCGATGGCCTCGGCGATCTCCGCCACTTGGGGGGCGATCTGGGCGCGCACCCGTTCGGCCAGCGCGACCGGATCGGGGGTGCCGGGCGGCCGCGCGCCGGCCAGCCGCGACAAGAGCTGGTCGCGCGGGCGCCCGAGGTCGTCGGTGGTCAGGGACAGCTCGGACAGCCGGCGGCGGGTCTGCGCGTCGAGACAGCGGAAACGGGCCCGCGGGACGATGAGCGGCGGCGCCATCCCGAAATGCTCGTAGAGGGGACCGAGCTGCGCGAAGTAGCTCACCTCGGCCGGACCGCCCACGTAGGCCGCAACGGGCAACAACGTGTCCTGCAAGATCGGACGCAACAGCGCCGAGGTCGAAAACCGCAGCGGCTCGCACGACAGGGCCTCTTCGAGGGCGGCGCGCGGAATGGTCTCGCCGGAGCCCGACAGCGTCCAATCGTCTGCCGCGGTCGACTTTTCAGTGCCCGGTCGCGCCAGCCGGAAACGGGGCCCGGTTGGGCCGCCACGGTGGAAGAAGTTCAGCGCGCAGCCGGGGCGGGGGGGGATCTGCTCGTCGAAGCCGGCGGCCGCCAGCTCGGCGCCGCGCGCTTGCAGCCGCCGCTCGATCGCCTCGGCGCCCTCGATCGCTGCGCGGTGGATCGGCGCGGCCCGCCTTGCGATGGGCTCGACGCGCGGATCGAAGATCAGCAGGCCCTCTTCGGCAAACAGCGCGCCGAGCAGCCCGGCGAACGCGCCGGCCAGCGAACGGCCGGTGGTGTAGTGCGCGCGCAGGAGGGCCAACGTCTCGGTGGCGGCGGGGGAGGGGCGCAGCGTCTCGGACAGCGTGTCGAGCAACGCTTCGACCTCGGGGCCGAGACGGCGCTGGGCGACGGAGACGCGGGCTTCGTCGACCGCTTCGTCGCCCGCCCCGTCGCCCAGCGCCAATTTCAGCGGCGCGCCGTCGGCCCCCGCCACCTGGCAGCTGGCGATCTCGGCGAAGTCGTGGTCCTCGGTCTGCAGCCAGAAGAGCGGGACGGTCCGGACGCCCGCTTCGGCTTCGAGCGCACGCGCCACCGCGATCGCCGAGGCGGCTTTATAGAAAGAGTAGAGCGGACCGAGGAACAGCCCGACCTGCTGGCCGGTGGCGACCACCGCGGTCTGCCCGCGGGCCAGCGCCTCCAGATTGGCGGCGCGCGCCGCCGAAGCTGGCAGCCCGGCCTGCTGTGACCGCAGCACGCCGAGTGCGGCGGGATCGATCCGCCGCTCGGCCGCCGCGCGCGTGCGGGCGATTCGCGGCGGGCGCGCGCGAAAGTCGAGCGGTATGAACGTGCGCGCGGCCGCTTCCCCCGCGAGATAGGAACTGGAGAATGGGCGACCCACCGGACGCATCAACTATACTCCGACGCCACCGCCCGATGCCCCCACGCCTCGCCGTGCTCACCCTCAGCGTTCTCACCGCCGTCTCCACCAGCGCCGCGGCCGCCGGCCCGCCCGCGCAACCGAACGCGGCCGAGATCGCGCTCGGCCTGCGCAAGCTGGGCGTGGTCGGTAGCGTCCTTTACGTCGCGGCCCACCCCGACGACGAAAACACCGCGCTGCTGGCGTATCTCTCGCGCGGCGCGCTGGTCCGCACCGGCTACCTCTCGGTCACCCGCGGCGATGGCGGTCAAAATCTGATCGGCTCCGAGCAGGGGCCCGAGCTGGGGCTCATCCGCACGCAGGAGCTGCTGGCCGCGCGGCGCATCGACGGCGCCGAGCAGTTCTTCACCCGCGCGCGCGACTTCGGATTCTCCAAGAGCCCCGAGGAGACGCTGCGGATCTGGGGCAAGAATGCGGTGCTGACCGACATGGTGACGGTGATCCGGCGGTTTCGCCCGGATGTCATCGTGACCCGTTTTTCGCCGGGGCCGGCCGACACCCACGGCCACCACACGGCCTCGGCGATCTTGGCGGTCGAGGCCTTTCGCGCCGCCGCCGATCCGCACTTTCATCCCGAAGAGCTGACCGGGGGCCTGACGCCCTGGCAGGCCCGGCGCCTCCTGTGGAATCGGTCGGCGTTCTTTCTCAAACCGGGCGAGGATCTGTCGGGGCAGGGGCAGCTCGACGTCGGCGGCTACAACGCTCTCCTCGGGGCGTCGTACGGCGAGCTGGCGGCCGACAGCCGCAGCATGCACAAGAGCCAAGGCTTCGGCGTGGCCCGCTCGCGCGCGCCGACGCTGGAGTACTTCAAGCCGCTGGCCGAGGCCGGGCCGGCGCCCCCCAAGGGCGCCGCGGACGCCGGCCTCCTGGGCGGCATCGATCTGTCGTGGAGTCGAATTCCGGGCGCGGCGCGGATTCGCCCGCTGGTCGCTCGGCTGGCGGCGAAGTTCGATCCCTCGGTGCCGTCGGCGTCGATCGCGGGGCTGTTGGCGCTCGATACGGCCCTGGATTCCGTCAGGGATGCCGGGTGGCGGGCGATCAAGAAGCGCGAGGTGCGGGATCTGATCGTGGCCTGCGCCGGCATCTTCGCCGAGGCCACCGCGCCCGACTTCCGCGCGGCGCCCGGGACGGAGCTCGCCATTACCGCGACCGCCGTCGATCGCTCGCCGGTGCCGGTGCGGTTGGAGGAGCTGCGGTTTCCCTTCACGGGCGGCGAGCGCGTCGGGCAGGCGCTGGCGGTGCCGAAGGCGGGCGGCGCGGCGGCCGCGCTGGAGACCAAGCGCACCGTGCGGCTGCCGGTCGATCTGGCCGCCTCGACCCCTTACTGGTTGGAGACGCCGCCCGAGGCGGGCCTGTACCGGGTGGCCGATCCGGCGCTCATCGGAGCGCCCGAAGCTCCCTCCCGGCTGGAGGTCGACTTCACGTTCTCGATCGCCGGTCGGAAGCTCACCGTCACGCGGCCGGTCGTCTACAAGTGGACCGATCCGGTGGTGGGCGAGCGCACCCGACCGGTCGAGGTGACGCCCCTGGTTTCGGTGGCGCCCGATACCGGCGTGATGCTGTTCGCGGGCGGCGCGGCCAAGACACTCGGCGTGCGGCTCTCGGCCGGGGCGCCGTCGGTGACGGGCACGCTTCGCTTCGAGGCGCCGCCGGGGTGGTCGGTCGAGCCGCCCAGCGCTCCGTTCTCGCTCGCCGCTAAAGGCGCCGAGTCGACGTTCACGTTCCAGGTCCGCCCGACCGGGAAGAGCGCGGCGCCCGGAACACTGCGGGTGGTCGCCGACGTCGATGGCCGGCATCTGTCGCGCCAGGTGATCCGGATCGAGCATGCGCACATCCCGATCCAGACGCTGCTGGTCGACGCGGACGTTCGTCTGGTGCCGGTCGATCTGGTACTGGGTGGAAAGCGCGTCGGCTATTTCCCGGGGCCGGGCGACCAGGTGCCGGCCGCTCTGCGCGGGGTCGGCTACGACGTCACGCTGCTGGGCGATGCGGCGCTCGACGCGGGCGCCGGTGGCCTCGGGCGCTTCGACGCCATCGTGATCGGCGTGCGCGCCTTCAACACCAGCGCGCGGCTGCGCGCGGCGCATGCCACGTTGATGGCTTACGTCGCAGGGGGCGGTGTGCTCATCTGCCAATACAACACCAACAACCGGCTGGCGCCGCTGACCATTCCGATCGGCCCATGGCCCTTCGACATCAGCAGCAAGCGGGTCACCGACGAGACCGCGGAGGTCACCTTCGTGTCGCCCAAGCACCCGGCGCTCACCACGCCCAATGTGCTCGGCCCGCGCGACTTCGAAGGCTGGGTCCAGGAGCGGGGGCTCTACTTCCCGGACAAGTGGGATCCCAAGTACGAGACGCCGCTGTCGATGCACGATCCCGGCGAAGCCGCGCTCGCGGGCGGTCTGCTATGGGCGCGCGTCGGCAAAGGGGTCTTCGCTTACACCGGGCTGTCGTTCTTCCGGCAACTACCGGCCGGGGTGCCGGGGGCGTTTCGGCTGTTCGCCAACCTGCTGGCCGGCGGCTCGACGCAAAATGGGCGATGAAGGCGATGGGGCCGAAGATGCCGCCGAAGATGCCGCGGCGCCGGAACGCCCGCGTGCCGAGATGGTCGACGCGCCGCCGTTCTTGAGCTGGCGCGCGATCTACCTCATCGTGCTCGGCGCGCTGGCGATCGAGGCGGCGCTGGGCATCGCGTTGACCGTGCTCTACCGATGAGCGCGCTCGACTGGGTGGTCCTCTTCGGGACGCTCGGGGTGATCGTCGTCTACGGCCTCTGGAAGACGCGCGGCCCGTCGGACATGGCGGGTTACCTGCACGGCGGCTACCGGGATCGGTGGCTCACCATCGGTTTGTCCGTGATGGCGACGCAGGCCTCGGCCATCACGTTTCTCTCGATGCCCGGGCAAGCCTACGAGGACGGCATGCGCTTCGTGCAATTCTACTTCGGGCTGCCGATCGCGATGGTGGTGCTGTCGGTGGCGTTCGTGCCGCGGTTTTACCGGCTGCGCGTGCTGACCGCCTACGAATATTTGGAAGGCCGCTTCGATCTCAAGACCCGCCAGCTGGCGGCGTTCCTGTTCCTGCTCCAGCGCGGCCTCTCGGCCGGGATCACGATCTATGCGCCCGCGATCGTGCTGTCGAAGGTCCTCGGCTGGTCGTTGAACCTCACCTGCCTGGCCATCGGCGCGTTGGTCATTTTGTATACGGTGGCGGGCGGCACACGGGCGGTCGGCCAGACGCAGAAGCATCAGATGGTGGTGATGCTGGGTGGGATGGTGGTCGCCTTCGTGGTGATCGTGCGCCGGCTGCCGCCGGATTTGTCGTTCGGTCACGCGCTCACCATCGCGGGGACCTTCGGCAAGATGAACGTAGTCGATCCCTCGCTCAACCTGGGCAACCGCTACACGCTCTGGTCCGGCCTGGCCGGCGGTTGTTTCTTGGCGATGGCCTACTTCGGGACCGATCAGTCGCAGGTGCAGCGGTACCTCTCGGCGCGCTCGATCACCGAGAGCCGCCTGGGCCTGCTGTTCAACGGGCTCCTCAAGGTCCCGATGCAATTCCTCATCTTGATGGTCGGCGTGATGGTGTTCGTCTTCTATCAATTCAACCCGCCGCCGCTGTTCTTCAACGAGACCGAGCTGGCGCGCCTGGAACGGACGCCCCACGCCGCCGAGCTGCACCATCTGGAGTCCGAGCACCGCCTGGCCTTCGCCGCGCAGCGGGGCGCGGTCGAGGACTTGTCGGGCGCCCTGCGTGGCGACGATCCGACCGCCGTCGCCGCGGCCAAGACGCGCCTGCGGGCGGCGGCCGCGCGCAGCGAAGATCTGCGCCGGAAAACCCGCGCGCTCATCACCGGATCGCTGCCGCGCCCCGAGCCCAACGACGCCGACTACGTCTTCTTGACCTTCGTGATGGCCAACCTGCCGCGCGGTCTCATCGGCCTGCTGCTGGCGGTGATCCTCTGCGCGGCGATGTCGTCGACCGCCAGCGAGCTGACCGCGCTGGGCGGCTGCACGGTGGTCGATTTCTACCGGCGCAGCCTGCGCCCCCACGAATCCGACGCCCATTATCTGCGGGTGGCCAAGATCTGCACCGGCGGTTGGGGCGTGCTGGCGGTGATCTTCGCGGCCTCGGCGGCGCTGCTCGACAACTTGATCCAGGCGGTCAACCTGCTGGGCTCGCTCTTCTATGGAACCATCTTGGGAATCTTCTTGGTGGCCTTCTTTCTACGCCGGGTTCGGGCCACGCCGGTCTTCGTCGCGGCGCTGCTGTCCGAGGCTCTGGTGGTGACGACCTGGCGCGCGACCGGCATCGGCTTCCTCTGGTTCAACCTGATCGGCTGCGCGGCGGTGGTCGTCTTGTCATTGGCTCTCGATGCGGCACACTTGGGCGCCATTTCACCTCGGTCCGGAGACGCCACATGAAGATCCGCTCGCTCGCCCTCATCCTCGCCCTCGTCCCGTTGGCCCCGCTCGCCCCCTGCGCCGATCGCGCCCAGGCCGCCGCCCCGAAGAACACCTTCCAGACCGACTTCGTGAGCCAGCTCGACGCCACCGAGAAGAAGATCGTTTCGCTCGAGGGGGCCGTGCCGCAGGACAAGCTCACCTGGCGTCCCGCGCCGGGCGTGCGCTCGATCGCCGAGGTGTATCTCCACGTGGCCTTTGGCAACTATGGCATCGTCAAGGCCGTCACCGGCAAGGAGCCGCCCGCCGACGTGGCGTTCGACGGCAACCGCACCAAATGGGACGCCAGGACCACCGACAAGGCCGAGATCAAAAAGATCCTCGAGAAATCCTTCGACTACGTTCGCAGCTCCGCCAAGGGGCTCTCCGACGCCGACCTCGACAAGAAGGTGAAGTTCTTCGGCAACGAGATGACGGTTCGCCAGGGGTTGCTCGTGGTCCTCAACCACGAGCACGAGCACCTGGGGCAGTCGATCGCTTACGCGCGCATGAACAAGGTGGTTCCCCCCTGGAGCAAGTAACCGGGCGTTACCGCAGCGTGAGCTTGCCGCGCAGCTCGATTTGCCGCGACGATGAGCCGACCAGCACCTCGAAACTGCCGGGCTCGGCGCGCCACCGCTTGGACTTGACGTCGAAGAACGACAACGCGCGGCGATCGAGGGGGATGTGCACCCGTTTGGTCTCGCCCGGCGCGAGCGCGACCTTGGCGAAGCCCTTCAGCTCCTTGGGTGGCCGCGGCACCGGCGCGTGGTGATCGGCCACGTATACCTGCGCGACCTCGCTCCCGGCGCGCTGGCCGAGGTTGGTGAGATCGAACGACACGGTCACCGGGCCGTCGGCGGGCATGGCCTCGGGCGCGACGGTCAGCGCGCCGTACTTGAAGCGGGTGTAAGAGAGCCCGTGGCCGAACGGGAACAGCGGCTGGCGGCCGGTCTGATCGAAGTGCCGATAGCCCAGGAACACCCCCTCGCTGTAGATGACCTTGCCGTCGGCCTGGGGGGCGTAGCTGTCGCGGACGGCGCTGTCGGCGAAGCGGCGTTCGAACGTCACCGGTAGCTTCCCCGACGGCGCAACGTCGCCCAGCAGCACCTCCGCCAGCGCCGGCGCGCCCTCTTGGCCCGGGTACCAATTCTCGAGGATGGCCGGAACCCGATCGACGAAGCTGGTCATGTCGACGCCGCCGCCCGAGGTGATCGCCACGACGGTCCGCGGGTTGGCGGCGCGCACGGCGGCGATCAGGTCGTCTTGACCGGCGGGGAGCTGGAAGGTTCGGTCGTAGCCTTCGCTCTCGGTCATCGGATCGAACCCGGCCACCACAATGGCGACGTCGGCGTGCGCGGCCAGGGCCTTGGCAGCCGGATCGACGAATTGATCGGCGCGCCGCACCCCCAACCCGACGCGGGCGTGGTGGTCGCCGTGTAGGTATTCGAAGCGCACGGCGTAGGCGTGGCCGGCGTGAAGCGGCAAGGTGGCCAGGTTGATCGGCTGCGGGCCACGCGCGCGATCGAGCACCAGCCGACCGTCGACATAGAGCCGGTATTCGTCGAGGCCGTAGCTGAAGGCGGCGAAGCGGTAGTCGCCCGAGGTGGGCGGAATGAAAAATCCGCTCCAGCGGGCGGCCGAGGCCGGGCGCTGGCCGGTGGGCCAGAAGCTGGGTTTGTCCCAGGCGAAGTCGACGTGTGGATCGATGCGCGTGAGCGCCGGCGTCCCAGCCAGGCTCCGCTGGTTGAAGTATTCGCCGGTGAGACCTGGCTTGCCGCCGGCCGCCGCGGTCACGAAGTCGGTCGAGTCGAAGATCTCGGCCAGCGTCGGGACGCCGTGGTTGACCGAGACCGTCGCCGTTCCGCGCAGGCGGTTCGCCAGCGCCTCGACGAAGCCCACCGCCGAGAATGGCCGGACCTGCGCGCTGCCGCCACCCACCGGCACGGCCGGGTAGGCGTTGGGCCCGATCACGGCGATTGACTTCACCCGGCGGGCGTCGAGCGGTAGCAGGTTCCCCTGGTTCTTGAGCAGCACGATGCTGGCGCGCGCGGTCTCGAGGGCCAGCTCGCGTCCGGCTTCGCTGAAGAGCGGCGAGGCCGGATCGGTGGCCGGGCGATCGAGCCAGCCGAGCTCGACGGCCACCCGCAGGATGCGCCGAACCTTGTCGTCGATGGTCGCGACCTGGACCTGGCCGTTTTTGAGGGCCGGCAACAGCGTCTCGCGGTTCATGAACTTGGCAGACGGCATCTCGATGTCGAGGCCCGCGTTGGCCGCCGCGACGCCGTCGTAGGTGGCGTCCCAATCGGAGATCACGATGCCGCCGAAGCCCCATTCCTTCTTGAGCAGCCCGTCGACCAAGGCGGCGTTCTCGGTCATGTGAACGCCGTCCACCAAGTTGTACGAGGTCATGAGCGCGCCCACGTGGGCCTCTTTGACGGCGGCCTCGAAGGCGGGCAGGTAGATCTCGCGCAGCGTGCGCTCGTCGATCTCCGAGCTGGTGTGGTGGCGATCGATCTCCGAGTTGTTGCCGATGAAGTGTTTGATCGTCGCGCTCACCCCCTGCGCCTGCATCCCTTCGATGTAGGAGACCGCCATCCGCGCGGCCAGGAACGGATCCTCGCCGAAGTACTCGAAGTTCCGGCCGCACATCGGCGCGCGGTAGATGTTCACGCCGGGCGCCAACATGATGTGCACGCCGCGGGCCCGGGCGTCGCGGCCGATCGCGGCGCCCACGCGGTTCGCGAGATCGCGATCCCAGGAGGCCGCCAGCGCGATGCCCGCCGCGTAGGTGGTCGAGGGACCCACGTTGCGGACGCCGAACGGGCCATCGGCCATCCGGAACGCCGGCAGGCCGAGACGGGGAACGGCGCGCACGTAGAACGAATCGACGCCGCCCAGATAGTCGATCTTTTCGTCCAGCGTCATGCGCGCCAGTATCGATTCCACCCGCGCTTCGGTGCGCTGGTCGACCTGGGCGGCGGTCGGGGCCGACGCCATCGCGGTGACTCTTCCGGCCGGCGTGTCGCCCTGGGCGGCTTGCGCGGGCGGCGGCCGGAGCAGCGCCAGACACAGCAGCGAGGCGGCCAGCGTGCCGGCGCAAAGAACCTTCAGGGTAGAGGTCGTCATGGCAGACGTAGCGATCCCGCGCCCCCGGCCGAAGGTCAAGCCCGCCGGTACCGACGTCGGTGTCCGTGTCGATCTCGGCGTCGGCCATCGGCCATCGCTTTACCCAGGCCCCACCCGTGGCATGGTCGTCCCATGGATCGCGCGGAAGAGCTCATCGATCGACTCGGGATGGCGCCGCACCCGGAGCGGGGCTTTTACGTCGAGAGCTACCGCGCCCCGCTGGCGCTGGCGGGGCTGCCGCACGGTGGCCCGCGCGCCGCCAGCACCGCGATCTACTTCCTGATCACCCAGACGGCGCCCTCGACGTACCTTCATCGGTTGCGGTCCGACGAGCTCTTTCATCTATATGAAGGCGGACCCATGGAGGTCTTGATGCTCGCGCCGGACGGCGCCGGCGAGGTGCGCCGCCTCGGCCTCGACGTGGCCGCCGGCGAGCGGCCGCAACTGGTGATTCCGGCAGGTACCTGGTTCGGCGTCGAGCTGGCCGCCGGCGTCCCCCACTGTCTCTTCGGCTGCACCGTCGCGCCGGGGTTCGACTTCGCCGACTTCGAGCTGGCCGCGGGCCCCGAGCTGGCGGCGCGCTATCCCGAGCACGCCGCCCGCATCGGGCGTATGACCCGCTGACCCACCACCCGCGCTGGCGGTTAACCGACGTCGTCGGGAACGCCGGGCGGTTTGGCCTGCCGTTCCATGGTGTCGGCCAGACAGGTCGGGCAGTACCCGCCCTGCGTGTCGAGGTGCCCGCAGATGCGACAGACGAAGCGCGGCGGATCGCCGGCCTGCGCCCGCCGCGGAAGCTCGCGTTCGTTTTTCAGCTCTTCTTGGCGACGTTGCGCCTCGACCGGATCCACCAGCTTGCGCAGGCTCTCGACGATCGACATACGCCGAGGTTAACACACGGTCGCGCGGCGGGCGGCCGCCGCGGGCCGCGGCCTCAGGGCGCGCGGAAGAGCTTGCCCGCCAAGTGGCGGGTAAAGGTCGGTACCTTCAACGTCAGGTCGCCGCCGGCGGCCGCGACGTCGGTCGTCGCCAACATCCGGCCGCTCAGGTCGTCCCGCCATTCCACGCGATAACCCCCGCTCGGGACGTCGCGCAGCTTCACCAGCGTCCCGTCGATCGGCTGGCCATAGCCCGCGGCGGCGCCCACCACCCACAGGACGCGGTAGTCGCCTTGCCCCAGTGCCCAGACCGCCGTTCCGGCCGGTTCGGCGGTCGCGCTGGGATCCGGATCGAGCGGCCGCTTGGGATCGAGGCCGCCCAGAAAATCCGTCAGCACCCGAAAATGGTGCCCGCGTGCCGGCGTCATCGGCTCGTCGGAGTCGCGGTGAAACGGCGGCGCCGAGTGGGAAAGCGCGCCGGCGCCCGTGAAGGTCGCCGCCCAGATGCCGGTATGGGTGTGATCGTACAGCGCCGGATCCTCGCCGCCGTAAGCGAACTCGCCGCAGAAGATCGGTTTGCCGAACGCCCAGGTCTCGCGCACGCGGCGGGCCATTTCGTCGGCGAGCGCGCGCGGCGCGTAGGTCGCGGCGCCGTACAGACGCCACTCGATCAAATCGATGTCCGGGCTGGCATAGAGCGGACGCTCGTCGCCGTCGATGTTGGTCGAAAGACCGATCGAGCCCGCCGTGACCAGATGGCCGTAGGGATCGTGTTGCTTCCAATCGTGCGCCAGATCCAGCGCCCACGGGATCCAGATCCGCTCCGGGATCTGGCCGTCCCACTCGGGTTCGTTGATTAGGTCAATGGCCAGCAGGTGGCTCGAATACCCATACCGCGCCAACAGGTAGCGCAGCTTGCGTTTGGCGGCGGCGCGGAGATCATCGCGCGTGAAGACCTCTTGGTTGCCGTGGGCCGGCCCGCCGTTGACGACGTTGTAGGGGTTGTCGGCCCAGTTCTTCCAAGGGTCGCCGGGCGAAAATCCGATCGCGAAGGCCGTCAGCACGACGTAGATGCCGTGCGCCTCGGCGGCCTCGAAGATCTGGTCGAACCTGCGGGCCACCTTCTCGTCGAACTGGCCCAGCTTCGGTTCGAGGCAACCCAATTGCGCGTGATCGCGGGTCCCCTCGGCGTGGCAATCGGCGAAGATGAACACCCGGAGCGTGGTCATGCCGTAGCTGGCCATCGTCGCCAGATAGGCCGCCGCGCTCTGGTGGCGGTAGTTCCAGGTCGGATCGTAGATGTTGATCCGATTCTCGCCGAGCAGGAAAAAGGGCGTGCCGTCGTCGAAGCGCAACCGGTGCGGGTGGGCGGAATCGACGCGCACCAATCCGCGATCGGCGCTGGGCGCGACCTGAAAGATACCCGCCACCATCCGGCCCCGGTCCGAGATCGGCCCGGCCCGATATCGGTATTCACCCAGCTCGGACGGCGCGAAGCGAACCTTCCAACGGCCGCCCGAAGGAAACCCAACGACACGCCAGACGCGGCCCGAGGGCGCGGTGAAATCCACGAAAGGCTCGTCCGCGCCGCGCACATCGCGCGGCGCAAGCTCGAGCTCCCACTTGGCGTATCGCGCCACCACCGCCGGCGGCGCGGTGGTGGTGACTGGCCCTACCGGCGCCCCGAAAATTCGGCAGCCGCTCGCCATCGAGAGCAGCGCCGCAGCGATCCATCGATCGCGACCGCGACCGCGACCGTGGCGTTTGGACGGAATCGGGCTACTTCTTGGCGCCCTGCTTCTTGGCGCGGCGGGCCTCGCGGAACTTCTTGATCTGGGCCTTCGGCAAATCCTTGTGCTTCGAGCACACCATGCCAAAGACCGGCGCCGCAGGATTCTTGCAACCCGGAACCGGGCAGAGCTGCTTGGGACCTTTCTTGCGCTTCTTACGGCCAACGACCGCCAGCGCGGCGGTCGCGGTGACCGCGTTCTTCGGCGGGCGGCCACGGCGGGGCTTGCTGACGCCCAGCGCACTCTCGACGGCGAGGCGCGCGCGGTCGAAGGCCTGCCCCTCCATCAGCGAGCTCAGTTTGTTGGCGAAGTCTTCGATCAGCGTACGAATCGTCATGGCCGGGGATAATAACCAGGATCCATTCACAAACAAGGATTTGTGGCCATGCACACGGATTATTTTTGAGCGGATCAGCGATTTTGCGGTCAATCAACTGCCAGTTCCGGATTTTCTTAGCAGTGGGCGTGGCTCGGAAATTGGAGAGCTGTAGCGCCGCCGACCGCACTGGTCGTTGGCGACTGCGATTTATGGCCGTCGTTGCAGACATGCGGATTGCCGCCGTAGACGTCGGCCGCCCCGGTCTTGGGACCTTAGCCGCGCAATTGATCGCGCCGGTGTCGTCGGCGACGTTCGTGAGGTCGAACCATGTTAGTAGCTGATCCCAACGATGGTCCGGACCCAGATCGGGCCGCCGAACGGATCGCCGGTCACGGCGAGGCTGGGCGCCAGGGTGTTCAGACCGTTGAGGTGGGCGTAGACGCCGGTCGACCACCAGATCTTGCCGAGCTGGAGGATCACGGTCGGCCCCAGGAAGTGATCGGGGCCGAGCTGCAGGTTGGTTCCGCTGTATTCGGCGTGCATCCAGTACTCGATCCCCGGCTGGGCGGTGATCCACTTTTCGAAGACCACGCCAGCCGCCGGGTTCAGCACCCACTCGTGCGCGCCGCTGAAGTAGTACTCGCGCTCGGCCCAGGCATTGGCGGCTATTCGGAAGGCGCCCACCCGGCGCTGGAGGATGATCTTCCCCTCGATCTCGATCTCGCTCTGGTTCTCGGTCGCCTCGCCGTAGACGGCCAAATCGATGGGCCACTGGCCGGCGTCGGCGAAACGGTAGCGGAGGCGCTGCTTGACGCCGGTCCCCTCCGACATCCGCGGGAGGTTCTGCAGCGCCGGATCGGTCGGAGCCAGCGTCAGGTAGAGGCCGAGCTCGAGGCGATCGGTGAGGCCGTACTCGATCTCGAGCTGGAACTGCGACGCCAGGTACCAGGTCTGGGCGCCATTGCCGGCGCTCAATCCGGACTCGTTCACGCGCAGCGGCTCGAGGTCCGAGTAGAGCTCGATCTCGGCGTCCCCCTTGGGGAGCGTCTCGTAGATGTACGTGTAAGGCAGCGGGCGCGGGTTGGCGTTCGCCGGCGCGGCGGCGAACGGAGCGGCGGCGAACAGAGCGGTGGCGAAAGCGCCCACCAGGGCGCGACGAAACGACACGGACATGGCTTCCTCTTCGGGTGGGACGTCAGAAGTTCGAAAGCTGCAGAGCCGATGACCAGACGTCGTCGTTGGCCGCGGCCTTCAAATGACACGCGTTGCAGATGTTGGGATTGGCGGCATACGGATCGGTGGAACCACCGTTGGGCCCGACGCCATACCAGTTGGCGTCCACGTTTCCGTTGGCGTCGAAATACAGCTCGTACCACTCCCAGTTGACGGCGCCGTTCGGGTCGAAGTCGCCGCCGCGCTTGACCATGGCGAAGATCTTCCGCGCCGTCGGATCGGTCTCCGAGGTCTCTTTGACGATTATCGTGCCGACCGGGAACGTCGTGCTCCCGTGGGGTGGCGGGTTGTTCCAGTAGACGGTGAGCGGTAGCACGTGGACGGCCCCGGCATCGGGCGTGACCGTCCCGGCATCGGGCGTGACCGTCCCGGCGTCCACGCCATCGCCCCCGTCGATGGGCGGCAGCGTCGTGGCGGGCATGGCGGGGGCCGAGTGCCAGCTCTGGAAGTCCTGGAAGTCCGAGATCGTTGCGATGAAGACGGTGCCGTCGGTCGCTTCGGGCTGTTTGGCGGCGCAGCCACCGGCCGACAGCCCGCCGCCGAGGCCCAGGCAGAAAAAGAGCGGGAGCGTCTTTCCGAATCCACGCATGGCATCCATCTCAGCTGGCCAGCGAGAGGGCAAACGGTTCGACGATCGCTTGGAAGAGGCGATGGCAGCCATAGCGGGTCCCAACCCCAGAGCGACGGCCCGCTTCATCGATCGAACCCGCGCCATCGCGGATCGAATCGCAGATGGCGTGATCGCTGACTCGGTTGCAGGGGCAGACCAGCAAGAGACACCTCCGTCTAAGCGACCTGAAGATATTGAAAGTAATTCTCAAAATCAACTAGATTCGATGTCGGTCCGTACCGGCGGCCGGCGCCGCGGAAAAACGCTTGTCGGAAATTTTCGTATCGATTATGAAAGTGAAAATCAATTTCACTCCGGGGTTCCTCGATGCGTCTTCTTCGCCCGTGGTTGCTTCGCGCTTCTCCCATGTTGGTCTTGGTTCCGGTCTGGGCCTCCTGCGGGGGGGGCGGGGGCGGCCCGTCCGCGACCACCTCCTACGCGCTCACCGTGGGCGCGGTCGACACCACCTTCGTGACCCGCGATCACTTCATGGCCGCGGTCGAGATGCAGATCTCCGGGGAGCCGTTCGCCGAGGCGATGGGGCGCGATCTCGGCGGCTACAGCCGAGACTTCGTCTGCCAGTCGGACACCTGCTCGCCCAGCATCTACTTCGACCCCGCGCTCAACGGCGGGACGGCCGGTGGCCCCAACAGCCGCCCCGATCTGCCGGGCTTCGCGAGCGCGGTGGAGTCGTACGAATACTCGAAGCAGCCGATGAACAACATCGCCTTCGAGTCGGGCGCCGGCACTTCGCTGGCGTTCGGCCCGCTGCTGAACCCCACCGGCGCCAGCGGGGCCGACGCGACCGCGCTCCTGCGCGGCTGGGTGCAGAAGCTGGCGGTCGAGGCCAACACCGTCAGCCGCTTCGTGACCCCCGACGCGACGGCCAACAACCCGCTCGGCTGGCCCGGCCTGTGGCCCACGCTGCAGCCGTACGCTGTCTGGGATCCGACTATCGCGGCCAGCAACGCCTCGACCGGCTGCTCGATCAGCTCCGACGATGACCCCGGCGCCTCCGGCTCGTTGCTGTGCAACGACTACGAGTGCGACTACACCTCGCTGCACCTGCCGAACCGCACGGCGCAGATCAAGTCGATGACCATCGACCCAGGCTCCTCGGGCTGGGCCGGCTGGAAAGAGGCGCTCTGGACCCTCAATTACCTGCAGGTCATGCACGACAGCCAGGAGAACCCCATCGACACCGTGCCGACCGATCAGCTCGGCGACGTGGGGACCTCGGGGAACATCGTGCTCGGCGTCGGGGACAGCGGCGGACCGGCGCTGACCGGCACCTACCTCGGCTCCAGCGACATCGAGGGGTTCCAGGCCGGAAACTTCTTCCAGATCCTCGATAACCAGGCGCAGCAGTGGCTGACGCAACTCACGACCACCGACGGCTCGACGCTCGCCGGCTTCGCCAGCCTGAGCGACGCTCTCGCCTACGACACGACCACGCCGCTGCGTTGGTTCCCGGGCTCAATCGCGGTGACCGAGACCAGCGACCCGAGCGGCTTCCCGCTCCCCACCGGATATGCCATCGCCTCGCCGGACAGCCACCTTCTCGATCAGGCCGGGCTCCTGGGCGCCTTCTCGAGCATCTACGCGCTGACCGACCAGTCGAACCCCGACGTGGGCGGCAGCATGCCGGCCCTGGCCTACTTCGACGGCGATCCGTTCCCGGTCCAGAACCAGACGCCGACCGGCGCGCCCACCCTGCACGATCGCGCGCTGGCGATGATCAAGGTCTTGGTGACCAACATCGATCGGCTGCACATCGATCCGAAGACCGGCCTCTTCGTCGACGACGTCGCGCTGACAGGCGGCACGCCGGTGCGCGGGACCACGCTGTCGGCCGACGTGGCCGCCTACGCGCTCCTGGCGCTGCGCACCGCCCGCCGCGGCTGCGATTCGGTGCTCGAGCTCTACAGCAACACCACGCCCGACGAGAACGGCATCCCCTCGCCGCTCGACGGCTTCGGGATGCTCGACGGCCAGCCGTTCGGCGCCCGGCTCGACCAGCTCGTCGCCCAGCTCTCCAAGGTCTTCACCGACCAGCTCACCACCACCGCCGGCGTCGCCTACGCCGGCTGGGACCTGACCAAGGGCGCGCCCACCGACGCAGGGAGCAGCCTGGACGCCCACACGGCGGCCCTGCGTGGCCTGCTGATCGCCTACCTGACAACCGGCAATACCAGCTACCGCGACCGCGCCCAGGCGGTGTTCACGCGGCTCGAGACCGCCTTTTGGGACCAGCGCGCGCGCATCTACCGCACGACCGCCGGCGACAAGTCGCTGTCGGTCACCTACACGCCGCGCCGGTTCGGCCTGCTGCAAGGATCGTTGCGCGACACCTACGAGCTGATCGCGCTGCTCCCCGGCAACGACACCATGCGGAGCGAGATCGAAGACCGCGTGGCGCGCCTCGACAAGCTGGTCCTCAACGGCTGGGACGATCGCGACAACGACTCGCTCGTCGAGTGGCCGAGCGAGTGCGCGCAGATCGGCACCGGTCCCGACGGCCAGCCGATGGGCAAGGGGGCGCTGCAGATGGCCGAGCGCGTGCTCTCCGGCGAGTCGGGCTCGCTGGCCGATACCGCCCCCACCGCCGCCATGCCGCGCGTGGCCACCACCGATCGCGAGCACGACTGCGTCCCGGAGATCTCGGCCGCCGGGCTACCCTCCGCGCTGGCCAACTCGGTCACCTTTACGCTCCACCCGTGGTCGCTCGACACCGACGAGGGAAAGATCTTGCAATGATGCGCCGGCGCGCTTGGACGGTCGGCGTCGTCGCGCTGGCGTCGTCGCTGGCGGGCTGTGGCGGCGGCGGGCCCCCCGCGGCCCGGCTTCCGTCGCACGGCGGGCCCATCGCGGTCAGCGCCGACGGCGCGCGCCTCTACGTGGTCCACCCGGATGCCGACAGCGTCACCATCTTGGACACCCACGCCCGGACCATCGCGCACGAGATCTTGCTCGCCGGCGCGCACCCGGCTGCCGATTCGACCACCGGCCGCTACGACCCGGCGGTCGCGCCGCGCGCGCTGGTGCTGGACGGCGCGGGTACCACCCTATACGTCACCGGCCAGCGCTCGGGGATGCTCTACGCCGTCGACGCCGGCAGCGGGACCATCCGAGGGAGCGTGGCGGTGGGCGCCGAGCCGGTCGGCGTGGCCGTGAGCGCCGACGACAGCCAGGTCTTCGTGGCCTGCTCCCAGGACGACCAGATCGTGGCCGTCGACGCCAAGTCGTTGACGGTCACCGCCAAAGTGGCCACCCCGCGCAAGCCGTGGGCCCTGGCCTTCGGGCCCGACGGGACCACCCTGCTGGCGACGCACCTTCTCGGTCCGGGGGTGAGCGCGCTGGCCACCGCGCCGGCCCTATCGTTGACGGCGACCTACAGCGTCCCCGACCGCGTCCCCGAGGTCGACCCCACCGAGGCGCACGGCCAAGTGCGCGGCCTCTACGACGTCCTGGCGCGCCCAGGCACCGACGAGGTGTGGGTCGCCCACCTCATGCTCGGCACCGACACGCCGCAGCCCAAGTTGGCGTTCAACATGACGGTCTTCCCGGCGCTCTCGATCCTCGACGGACCGAGCGGCACCCAGCTGGCGCGCCTGTCGGTCTCCACCAGCACCGCGGCGCCCGGGGACGACGGCGCCTTCGGTGACGTCACCTCGGGCCCACGCGCGCTGGCCTTCTCCGACGACGGGAAATACGCCTTCGTGGCCGACACAGACAGCGAGGACCTGCTGGCCATCGACGCCGTCCAGCGCACCGAGGCGACCATCGTCCGCCCGCTTCCCGGCCACCTGCCCGAGGGTATCGCCTGGCGCGACGGCGAGCTCTACGTGCAGGAGCGCAACAGCGAGGACGTCGCCGCGTTCAAGGGCACCGAGACGGCGAACGGCCTCACGATCACGCCCGACGGCCCCGCTTTCCCCACCCTGGTGGCCGATCCGATGCCGGCCGATCTGCGCCTCGGGCAGGAGCTGTTCTACTCGGCCAACAGCGACGAGCTGCCGATCACCAAGAACCACTGGGTGGCGTGCGCCAGCTGCCACCTCGAGGGGCGCAGCGACGCCGTGACCTGGCTGTTCGCGCAGGGGCCGCGCGACACGCCGACCAACGCGGGCGGGATGCTGGACACCGGCTTCCTGTTCCGCACCGCCGACCGGACGCAGGTCCAGGACTATTGGAAGACCATCGATGTCGAACAGGGTGGCACCTTCGACATCCACAACGCCGCCCAGCTCCAGCAGCTGAACGCGCTGGCCGACTTCGTGAACCACGCCATCCCCACCCCCATCCCGCCGACCACCGATCCGACGCTGGTCGCCCAGGGCGAGGCGGTGTTCAACGCCACCGGCTGCGCCACCTGTCACTTCGGGCCGGCCAAGACCGACTCGGGGATGGGCAACACGGCGCTGGCGATGGGCCAGGCGGCGCAGGCGCTGTCGGGCCCGCTGGTCGCAACCTCCACGCCGGGGGGCGTTCTGCTCCACGACGTCGGGACCTGCGTGGCGACCGGCGCGTGGCCCGACGTCGTCCACGACGACATCGACGGCGACCCGCGGCCGGCCTGCGCGTTCGACACGCCGGCCTTGCGCGGCCTGGCCGACTCGGCGCCCTACCTCCACGATGGCAGCGCGGCCACCCTGGCCGACGTGCTGCCGGTGATGTTGCGGGCGAGCGTCCCGGCTGGGACGCCGCCCCCCACCCTGAGCGCGGCCGACACCCAGGCGCTGCTCGAGTATCTGCGCAGCCTATGAGGCACCTGCTTTGAAGAAGGGATCCTCTTCGACGAACCGGTCGTTCTGGCTGTCGTGCCTGATGGCGGGGGCGCTGGCCCCGGCGGTCCTGGCGTGCAGCTCCAGCGCCGCCGTCGGCCCCGCCGGCGCTGCCGGAAAGGGCGACGCGACCGGCGGCGCCAGCGGCGCGGGGGACGATCGCGACGCGGCCAGCGACGGGGCAGGGACGGCGCGCGACGCGGGGGGCACGGGCCTGCGCGACGGCGCGCCCGGCGACGCTGGGGTAGCCACCGACGCGGGCGCACCGACCGACGCCGTGGCGCCCGGACCACCCGCGCAGGTCCGCCTCGCCCACCTGGCGCCCGATCTCGCGCCCTTCGATTTCTGCCTGGCGCCGCACGGTACCGCCGATTACGGCAGACCGCTGTTGGGAGGGCAGGCCAACGCCGACGGCGGTGTCGCCGCCAGCCTGGCGTACCCCCAGGTGAGCGCCTACCTGCCGGTCGACGCCGGCCGTTACGACGCCCGGCTGGTGGCGGCGGGCGCCGCTTCCTGCGCGTCGCCCCTCGTCCCGGACGCCACGGACCTTGCCCCTTTCACCGCCAACGCCGCCGTCACGCTGCTGGTCGCCGGCGCGCTCGCGCCCAGCGGAGGCGATGCGCCGCTGGCGCTGGCGGTCCTGGCGGACGACGCCGCGCTGGCTGGCAGCGCGGCGAGCCTGCGCGCGGTGAACGCCGTCCCCAGCTTGCCGTCGGCGGACTTCGGCCTCGGCAGCTTTGCGGGCGGCTGGCTGCCGCTATTCACCAAGGTGGGGTTCGGCGCCGCCGCGACGACCGCCGACCCCAGCGCGGGCGTGGTCGACGCCCGCGGCTACCTGTTCCTCTCGGCGCTCGATCCGCAGGCGTTCAGCGTCCGCGCGGCGGCCGGCGCCACCGCCGACGTGG
>DASRLC010000614.1:0-16373 GCA_035648655.1 Polyangia bacterium | reverse complement strand
GGCCTACTGGGGGCGATGGCCCTTCTGCGTCGCGGATTTCAGACCTGGGTCTACTCGCTGGAGCCGGACGGCAGCCCCAAAGCGCTGTGGGTCCAATCGGTCGGCGGCAAGTATCTGGCGGCCAAAGATGTCCCCATCGATCGGTTGGCCGAGACGGTGGGCAACATCGACCTGATCTACGAGGCGACCGGGGCCTCTCAGATCGCCTTCAAGGCCATGGAGGCTCTCGGCGTCAACGGCGTCTTCATCCTGACCGGCGTGCCGGGCCACAAGGGGCGCGTCGAGATCGAGGCCGATCTGATCATGCGGAACCTGGTCCTCAAGAATCAGCTGATCTACGGAACGGTAAACGCCGGACCAGACGCGTTCGACGCCGCGGTCGCCGATCTGAGCGAGTTTCATCTGCGCTGGCCGCAGGCTCTGGCGGCCTTGATTACCGGTCGCTATGCGCCCGAAGCTTGCCCCGGGCTGTTGCTGGGGCCGCCGTCCGGCATCAAGAGGGTCATAAGCTTCGCCGGGCACGATCTCGGCACGAAGTGAGCTGAAGTGAGCCAAACAAGCGCCGTGGCTGAGACCTATGACGTGATCATCATCGGCTCGGGCGCCGGCGGCGGAACGCTCGCTCTCGAGCTGGCGCCTTTCGGGAAGAGCATTCTACTGCTCGAGCGGGGCGACTGGCTGCCCCGCGAGAAGCAGAATTGGAGTCCCGGGGACGTCTTCGTCGAGAATCGATATGTCTCCAAGGAAACCTGGCTCGATAAGGACGGCAGGCCCTTTCAACCCGGGGCGCACTACTTCGTCGGGGGAGCCACCAAGATGTACGGCGCGGCACTCTACCGTCTGCGGGAGCGCGACTTTGGCGACCTGCACCACCACGACGGCCTCTCTCCCGCCTGGCCCATCTCCTACGCCGAGATGGAGCCGTACTACGCCCGGGCCGAGAACCTCTACCAAGTCCACGGCGCCCGGGGCGAGGATCCCACCGAGCCGCCCGCCAGCGCCCCCTATCCCTGTCCGCCGGTCTCGCACGAGCCGCGCATCCAGCAACTTTCCGACGACTTGGCGCGCGCCGGTTACCAGCCCTTTCACTCGCCCTGCGGTATCTTGCTCGACGAAGGCAACCGGCCCTTCAGCCGATGCATCCGCTGCATAGATTGCGACGGTTTTCCCTGCCTGGTTCACGCCAAGTCCGACGCGGAGGTGATCGCGGTGCGGCCGGCGCTGCAGTTTCCGAACGTGACGCTCTTGACCAAGGCACGCGCCACCCAACTTCGGACCAATGCCGCCGGCACCGCCGTCACCGAGGTGGTCGTCGACCACGATGGCACCCCAGCGATCTATCGCGGTGGCATCGTGGTGGTGTCTTGCGGGGCTGCCAACTCGGCCCGCCTGCTGCTGGCGTCGGCCAACGACCAGCACCCGCGGGGTTTGGCCAACGGATCGGACCAGGTGGGTCGCAACTACATGTTCCACAACAGCACCGCGGTGCTGGCGATCTCGAAGGAGCCGAACCCGACGCAATACCAGAAGACGCTGGGGTTGAACGACTTCTACTTCGGTTCGCCGGACTTCGAATTTCCCATGGGCAGCATCCAGATGGTCGGCAAGTCGCAGGCGGTCATGTTTCGCGGGGAAGCGGCGCTCGCCAAGCTGGCCCCGCTGTGGTCGCTCGACATGCTGGCCCGTCACGCGGTCGATTTCTGGTTGACCACCGAGGATCTTCCGCGTCCCGACAACCGGGTCACCCTCGAAAGCGATGGCGGGATCCGTCTCAGCTACGATCCGACCAACCAGGTCCCGACCAAGAAGCTGTACGAAAAGCTGAAGTCGATGCTCAGCCACCTGGGGATGCACCCGGATCACTTGCTTCCGCGAAATCTCTACCTCAAGAGCGACATGGGTTTGAGCGCGGTTGGGCACCAGGCCGGAACCTGTCGCTTCGGCACCGACCCCGCGACTTCGGTGCTGGACGTCAACTGCAAAGCGCATGAGCTGGACAACCTCTACGTCGTCGATACCAGCTTCTTCCCCAGCATCGGTGCGGTAAACCCGGGCCTGACCACCATGGCCAACGCGTTGCGGGTCGGAGATCATCTGCGGCAACGCCTGCGATGACATTCGGGCCGTCGGTACCGACGTGAGGCGCTCGAAAGTCGGCGCGATCTATGGCGCCGGACTGCTGCAGGGGCTGGCATTGGTCACCTTCCCGGCGGCCAGCGCCGTCCTCACCAGCCCCCAGGCCTACCGGCTGTCGAACGCCGAGTATGGCGGCCTCTTCGTCCCGCAGACCATCCTGGCGGTCGTCGCCTCGTTGATCGGCGGCAAGCTCGCCGGACGTTGGGGAGAAAAGCGCGTGCTGCTCCTGGGCCTGCTCGCGGACCTATCCTCGATGGCGGCCCTGCTGGCGAGTCGCTTCGTTCTCGGCCAACATTTGGCGGCCTTCGCCCTTCTTTTGAGCGCGACGACTCTCATGGGGATCGGCTTCGGCCTGACGGTTCCGGCACTCAATACGTTTGCGGGCATCTTGTTTCCGCGCAGGGTCGACGGCGCGGTGTTGGCGATGAACGCGCTCTTGGGTCTCGGCACGGCGTTGGCGCCGGCGCTGGTGGCGCTGTTCGTTGGCCTCGGGTTCTGGTGGGGGCTGCCGCTGGTGGTCGGTGCGTTGCTGGCGGTGGTGATCGGTTGGATCTCCTGTCTTTCTCTCACCGCGGGAGACGCGCCGGCCCACGGGCTGCGGCGCTCGACGGGCCGCTTTTGGATCTTTGCCGGGTTCGCGCTGCTCTATGGCGTCGCCGAGACGATGAATGGCAACTGGGCGATCCTCTATATGAAGAGCGCTTTGCAGGCGTCGGCCGGCTTCGCCTCGCTGGCGCTGGCGCTGTTTTGGGCGGCGGCGACTGCGGGGCGGGTCCTGTTCGCAAGCGTTGCGCGTTGGCTTCCGTCGCGGAATGTCTTCCGAGCGCTTCCCTGGCTGATCGGGCTGGCGTTCGTGGTGACCGCGCTGATTCCGGCCTCCACCCCCTGGCTCGGAGCGGCGGCGTTCGCGTTGGCCGGCTTCGGCTGTTCGGCCCTTCTCCCACTGACCATCAGCTTTGGTGGCGCCGAGGCTCCGCCGGGCGAGCTGATCGCTTCCTACCAGATTGGTTACGGCATGGCCGCCTTTGGAGTCGGTCCTTTGCACGACGGCGCCGGGCTCGGTCTCCGGGTTCTCTTCGGCGCTGGGGTACTGGTTGCCCTCGCGATGGCGGCGCTGTCAATCGTGATTGTCCGCCACGGAAAGACGACCGCGTCGCCCTAGAGAATTGCTCCGACTCTACCGCCAACGGAAACGAGGCACCGCGGCGATCGGTGTCGGACGGCTCCTTGGTCACGGCTAATAAGGAGGTATCGTTCGTCCTGTGAGCAAAAATTCGAAGGGACGTGAGCCGATGTCGACCAACGGTGGTGCTCCGCCATCGCCAGTCGATCTGCTCGAACGGGGGGTGGCGAAGCTGGCCGAGGTGCTCGGCCCGGCTGGATTCCAGTTCGTCGGGACGGAGGACGGCGTAGACGGTGGCGGCGCGTTCGCCGGCGGTGAGTTTCGTCGCGACGACCGACGGCTCGAGCTGCAGGTCCGTTCCTCGCTGGGTCTGGTCCGGTACCACTTCGGTCAGGAGTCGCTCTCACACCAAGAGCTGGTCCGGGGTGTTCGGGCGCTGGAACGAATCTCGGAGGAGGGGCAGTACCCGGGGTTCTCCGACGATCCGATGGCCGGGTTTCACCACCTCCGCCACGATCTCGACCGATTTGGAACCGTCTTCCTTCACGGCGGCGCGAAGGCCTTCCGGGCCCTGAACAAGTGGATCGACAAGCACCCCAAGAAGAGTGGTTTTGCTGGCCTCGGCCCGTGAGAGCGGCCTGGCCTCTACTGGAAGTCTTGCACGGCCGTGATCTGGCCGTTCACCGTGGCGATCCCGCAGGTGAGCGGCGTCCGCCTGGCGCCGGCGGTGACGCGACATCTCGTGGCGATTCGTCACGGGTGGCCTTGGTAATCCCGGAGAGCACGCTCTCAGTTTCGGCTGTCCGAAAGCTGCCAGGCGGGTCACGGCGCTCCTCGACGTGCTCGAGATACCCGTTTTCTAACGGAGCCGGAATCGAGCCAGGCCGTGGTATTCGCCGCCACGGGGTCGGTCGGTGCCGCCGCTCAAAAGCGACCGACCATCCCGAGCATAGCTCCCGAGCTGGTCGGCGCGACCGCCGGGGTCCAGGCAGCTCTGCTGGGTTGCCAATCGATTTCGCCCGGCGTCTGCCAGGCGCGTGCGATGTCGAAGATCGAAACTGCGGCCATTAAGGTGAAAAGCCCGATGTAGGCTCCCTGGCCTTCGCAGGCGCTGTCCGAGATCTCCGCGTTTGCGGGCGACGACGGCTGACTGCAGCTACCCGAGGCGATCAGAAAGCCAACCAGGGCGCCCACCAGGGGCGCGCCGAGCCGTAGCAGAACGCTGCTGGCCACAGACCGGGCGCGACCGTGCGCGCCATGGATGGCAGGCGCGGCGATGAGGTAGCCGAGCGCGCCGAGCGCGTCGAGCTTCATACTGCCGGTCTCGTCGGCGGCGATCCAGGTGCCCGCCACCGCGGCATCCGCGATGAGAATCTGCCAGCCGTACCACACGGGCGCCGACGGGGGCAAAACAGGTTGCGCCGTGGGAGGTGATTCCTGCGCACGCGCAGAGCGCCCCCCGAGGGCCAGAGCGACCAGCAGAGCGAAAACGACGGATCTCATCGTCGGAGCCGACCTCGTGCAACCGGTGTGCCTCACGGGATTCCGGCGGGTTGCGGGTCGGCGGCGCCGCCGTGCTGGTGAAAGCTGAACGGGCTCCGTGCATTTCCTGCCGTTGATCGCCGCCAGTTCGTGCCGACCTTTTGCCCGTCAGCAATCCCCGCGATTTCGCGCTACGCGCGAGACCCAAAGATGGTCGGAGAGAGTAAGATCGCGCGCGATCAGCTCTGCTGTTTGTGAAACTTCGCCGCGAAAGGCGTGACTGCATGGTTGTGTCGCCACCACCCGACGATTCCTCCAAGCCACCGGGCGCCGCGCCGACGGGGGCACCCCCGCCCGGGTCACCGCCCGACCAGGTCGACCTCAGGCGCTTCGAGGTTGGACCGTTTCGCTTCCGCGATTCCGACCTCTACGACCGCCACCTCATGTTCGACAACGCCGTCGATCGATCGCGGGCGCACAAGCGCCAGCGTTTCGAGGCGCTGGCGCGAACGCTGCGCGACCTGCTCATGCAGCGCTGGGTGCTCAGCAAACAGACCCAGGACAGGGCCAACGCCAAGGAGCTGTATTACATCTCGATGGAGTTCCTCATCGGCCGCTCGCTCACCAACAACCTCATCAACATGGGCGTGCGGGACTTCGTCGAGCAGGACGTGAGGTCCGACGGACAGGACTGGCGCGAGCTGGCCCGGGAGGAGCCGGACGCCGGCCTGGGGAACGGCGGGCTCGGTCGCCTGGCGGCCTGCTTCATCGAGTCGCTGGCCACCCTCGAATATCCGGCCATGGGATACGGGCTGCGCTACGACTACGGGATCTTCCGCCAAGCCATCGACCACGGCTGGCAGCAAGAGCGCCCCGACAACTGGCTGCGCCACGCCGATCCGTGGGAGGTGGCGCGCCCCCACCAGTGCGCGACCGTGCGGCTCGAAACGTCGTTCGTGTTGCGACATGGGCAGATCGTTCCGGTGACCGGCCAGGCGATGCAGCTCATCGGCCTACCGTTCGACCGGCCGGTGGTGGGCTTCGGCGCCAAGACCATCAACACCTTGCGCCTGTGGGGCGCGGCCGCTCCCGACAGCTTCAACTTCAGCGAATTCAGCGGGGGCGATTTCTTTGGCGCCGTCTCCGATCGGGTGATCGCCGAGTCGCTCACCCGCGTGCTCTACCCGGACGACTCGAAGCGCGAAGGGCGGTCGCTCCGCTTCATGCAAGAGTACTTCCTGGTCTGCTGCTCCCTGGACGACATCGTCAAACGCTTTCGCCGGCGCGGCAACGAATGGACCGCGCTGCCCGCCAAGGTGGCGATTCAGCTCAACGACACCCACCCCGCGCTGGCGGTGGCCGAATTGATGCGCCTGTTGCTCGATCAGGCGCACCTGTCGTGGGAGGTGGCCTGGGATCTGACGGTGCGCACGCTCGCCTATACCAACCACACGCTGCTCCCCGAGGCGCTGGAGAAGTGGCCGATCGAGCTGTTCGAGACGTTGCTGCCGCGCCACCTGCGGATCATCTACGAGATCAACGCACGCTTCCTGGCGGAGATGCGCGGGCGAATCGGCGACGATGGCGCCCGCCTCGAGCGCATGAGCCTGATCGAGGAGCATCCGGTGCGGTCGGTTCGCATGGCGCACCTCGCGATCGTCGGTTCGCACAGCACCAACGGCGTGTCCGAGATGCACTCGGAGCTGCTGCGGACGCGCCTGGTCCCGGATTTCGCCGAGGTGTTCCCCGCTCGTTTCAACAACAAGACCAACGGCGTCACGCCGCGGCGCTGGCTGCTGGTCGCGAACCCCGAGCTGGCCCGCCTGGTGAGTGGCGCCATCGGCGAGGGTTGGATCACCGACCTCGAGCGCCTGCGACAGCTCGAGCCCCTGGCGGCCGACCCGGGTTTCCGCGCCGCGTTCCGGTCGGCCAAGCGCCAGGCCAAGCTGCGCTTCGCGAGCTGGCTGGCCGAGACCACCGGGGCCGTCGTCGATCCCGACAGCATCTTCGATTGTCAGATCAAGCGCATTCACGAGTACAAGCGGCAGCTGCTGAGCGTGCTGCACATCGTCTGGCTGTATCAGCGTCTCCGCGGGTCTCCGGCGCCGGCCGTGCCGGCGCGGACGTTCTTCTTCGCCGGCAAGGCGGCGCCGGCCTACACGTTGGCGAAGCTCATCATCAAGCTCATCCACAACGTGGCAGAACGCATCGATGCCGATCCCGAGGTGCGTCAGCGGATCAAGGTCGTCTTCCTGGCCGACTACGGGGTCAGCCTAGCCGAGCGTCTGATCCCGGCGGCGGACGTCTCCGAGCAGATCTCGACCGCCGGCTTCGAGGCCAGTGGCACCAGCAACATGAAGCTCATGATGAACGGCGCGCTCACCATCGGCACGCGCGATGGCGCCACCGTCGAGATGGCGCGCGAGGCGGGCGAGGACAACTTCTTCCTCTTCGGCCTCACGGCGGACGACGTGGCGAGCAGCCGCCCTTGGTACCAGCCGACCTGGCACTACTGGAACGACATGGAGGTCCGGCAAGCGATCGATCTGCTCTTCTCGAATCACTTCAGCCCGGAAGAGCCGGGTATCTTCGAGCCGATCCGGCGGCGCCTGCTCGTCGACGGCGACTACTACATGCACCTCGCCGATCTGCGTTCGTACGCCACCACCCAGGAGCGTCTGGGGCAGCTCTATGCGGATCCCGAAGCCTGGGCCCGCAAGGCGTTGCTCAACGTCGCGGCTTCGGGGCGCTTCTCCAGTGACCGGACGATCCGCGAGTACGCGCGCGACATCTGGAGCATCTCGCCAAGCCCAGTTCCAGGCTGACCGGAGCGTCGCCGCGCCGGCACCGGTGCGGCGGCGGCCTCACGAGACCGCCCAGCGTGGGACTGGGCTGTTACCGGCGATGCGCAACGGATGCAGAAGGTGGTTCCCGTCGCGATCTTCAGATTAGAAAGAGAAAATCCCCCCATTTCCCCGCCCCATTTCAGATGGCAAATGGCAGCCCCTTGTCGAGGGCACGTACGACGTCCATCGTGCTCACAATCCCGACCAGCTTATTTTCAGTGTTCAAGACCACCAAGCGGTGTTGATTTCTGCTGGCAAGCTCGTGCACCGCCACCAGCGCCGCGTCGTCCTCGTAGACCGCGATGACTTCCGGGTCCATGAGGTCGCCGACCGTCGCTTCCTTTTTGATCCACTGTTTCGGCTCCGGGTCTACCAGGTCGCCCTTGGTCAAGATTCCGACCAGCTCGCCTTCTCGGTTCTTCACCGGAGCCGCCCCGATCTGGCGGCTCGTCAGTCCCCAGGCCGCCTCTCCGGCCGAAGCGTCGAACTCCACCGTGTAGACTTTCTTCGTCATGATGTCTTTCACCGTCAACATCGAGCAGCCCCTTTCTCTATCCGACTGGCCATCGGCTGCGCCAGCCCGGGAGAGTTTGGGCCTGTTTTGCGCGTAGGGCAACCGCCCGGCCTGCGCACCGCCCGGTGGCGCTCACGCCAAGGGGAATCTGAGAAGCGCCCGCCTATGCGACTCGGCCACACCCTTCGGCCACCTTTCGAAGTAACATACGCAAATTCATGCACCGTCAGCTCGACACCGATTCCCTCGAAACCACCGAATGGCTCGACGCCCTCGAGAGCGTCCTCGCGGTAGAAGGTCCCGAACGGGCCCATTACCTGCTCGAGCAGCTCGTCGCCAAGGCGCGGCGGGACGGGGCGTACCTGCCCTACAGCCCCAATACGGCCTACCTCAACACGATCCCGCCGCACCTAGAGGAGCGCTCTCCCGGCGACTACGAGCTCGAGCACCGCCTCCGCTCGTTCGTGCGCTGGAACGCGGTCGCGATGGTCCTGCGGGCCGGAAAACGCAACCTGGATCTCGGCGGTCACATCGCCAGCTTCGCCTCCGCCGCGACGCTCTACGACGTGGGGTTCAACCACTTCTGGCGCGCCCCCACCAAGGACTTCGGCGGCGACCTGATCTATTTCCAGGGGCACTCGTCGCCCGGCATCTACGCCCGGGCCTTCGTCGAGGGCCGTCTCACCGAAGATCAGCTCGACATGTTCCGTCAGGAAGTCGACGGCACGGGTATCTCGTCCTATCCGCACCCCTGGCTCATGCCGGACTTCTGGCAGTTCCCCACCGTGTCGATGGGCCTCGGGCCGCTCCAGGCCATCTACCAAGCGCGGTTTCTCCACTATCTGCACGACCGCGGCCTGGCCAACACCGCCGGCCGCAAGGTCTGGGCGTTCATGGGCGACGGCGAGATGGACGAGCCCGAGTCGCGGGGCGCCCTCAGCCTCCCGCCGCGCGAGGGGCTCGACAATCTGGTCTTCGTCATCAACTGCAACCTGCAGCGCCTGGACGGGCCGGTGCGCGGCAACGGCAAGATCATCCAGGAGCTGGAGGCGGAGTTCAGCGGCGCCGGCTGGAACGTCATCAAGGTCATCTGGGGCGCCTACTGGGATCCGCTGATCGCCCGGGATAAGACCGGGATCCTGCTCAAACGGATGGAAGACGCCGTTGACGGTGAGTACCAGAAGTTCAAGAGCCGCGACGGTGCCTACGTGCGCGAGCACTTCTTCGGCAAGTACCCCGAGCTGCGCGAGATGGTGGCCAAGATGTCCGATGCCGACATCTGGCGCCTCAACCGCGGTGGCCACGACCCGCACAAGGTCTACGCCGCCTATGCCCAGGCCACCAAGCACGAGGGGCAGCCGACCGTCATCCTCGCCAAGACGGTCAAGGGCTACGGGATGGGCGCCGTGGGCGAGGGCAAGAACATCGCCCACCAGCAAAAGAAGATGCCGATCGAGGCCCTGCGCCAGTTCCGCGACCGGTTCCAGATCCCGATCCCCGACGACAAGCTGGCGGAGATTCCGTACTACCGGCCCACGCCCGACTCGATCGAGGGGAAGTACATCCGTGAGCTGCGCGAGAAGCTGGGGGGGCCGCTGCCGCAGCGCCGGCGCAAGAGCGTCGGCCTCGAGCCCGCCAAGGTCGAGCCGTTCAAGCCGCTGCTCGAGGCGACGGCCGAGGGGCGCGAGATCTCCACGACCATGGCCTTCGTCCGGTTGCTGACCGGGCTCGTGAAGGACCCGGGCATCGGCAAACGGATCGTCCCCATCGTTCCGGACGAGTCGCGGACGTTCGGCATGGAAGGGCTCTTCCGCCAGCTCGGCATCTACTCGCAGGTCGGCCAGCTGTACGAGCCAGAGGACTCGGACCAGCTCATGTTCTACAAGGAACACAAGACCGGCCAGATCCTTCAAGAGGGGATCAACGAGGCCGGCGCGACGTCCTCCTTCATCGCCGCTGGGACGTCGTACGCAAACAGCGACGTGCCGATGATCCCGTTCTACATCTTCTATTCGATGTTCGGGATGCAGCGGGTCGGCGACCTCATCTGGGCGGCCGGTGATCTGCGCACCCGTGGCTTCCTGCTGGGGGCAACGGCGGGACGCACCACATTGAATGGCGAAGGGCTGCAGCACGAGGACGGCCACAGCCATGTCCTGGCCGGCACCGTCCCCAACTGCGTCGCATACGACCCGACCTTCGCGTACGAGGTGGCGGTCATCATTCAGGACGGCCTGCGCCGGATGGTCCAGGAGCAGGAGGATGTCTTTTATTACATCACCCTCATGAACGAGAACTACCCCCACCCGGCGCTGCCCCCAGGGGACGCGGCGCGCGAGGGGATCGTCAAGGGGATGTACAAGCTCACCGACGGGGGCGCGGGTAAAGGTCCGCGGGTCCAGCTCCTGGGCAGCGGCGTCATCTTGCGCGAGGTGATCGCGGCCGCCGAGCTGCTCAAGAACGACTGGGGCGTGACGGCCGACATCTGGAGCTGTCCCAGCTTCAACGAGCTGGGGCGCGACGGGCGCGCGGTCACGCGCTGGAACATGTTGCACCCGACGGAGAAGGCGCGGGTGCCGTGGGTGACCCAGCAGCTCGCCGGTACCAAGGGACCGGTGGTCGCTTCCACCGACTACGTTCGCGAGTTCGCCGATCAGATCCGCGAGCTGGTTCCCCGCCGCTACAAGGTGCTCGGCACCGATGGATTTGGGCGCAGCGACTCGCGCAAGAACCTGCGACGGTTCTTCGAGGTGAACCGCTTCTACGTCACGGTCGCGGCGCTCAAGGCGCTGGCCGACGACGGCGAGGTGCCGGGGGCGAAGGTCGCCGAGGCCATCAAGAAGTACGAGATAGACGCCGAGAAGCCCGCGCCCTGGACGGTTTGACAGGCGCCCTCCATCCACCTTGCACATTGGCAAATTGGGGCAACGACGACGGATCTGACATGAGCACCATCCATCACCATTCGAGGAGAGACTTTTGGCCGCCACGGAGGTAAAGGTCCCGGACATCGGGGACTTCAAAGAGATCCCTGTCATCGAGCTGCTCGTCAAACCGGGCGACACGGTCCAGAAGGACGACTCGCTGCTGGTTCTCGAGAGTGACAAGGCGACCATGGAGGTGCCTGCGCCTGCCGCGGGTGTGATCGCCGAGCTGAAGGTCAAGATCGGTGACAAGGTAAGCGCGGGGACGCTGGTCGCGCTCATGGAGGGGAGCGCCGCTCCCGCCGTGACCAACGGGAACGGCAAGGCCAAAGCCCCAGCGCCGGCTGCTGCGCCCGCGCCGGCTGCGCCGGCGTCCAAGGCCGTCGAGCCTGCGGCGGCTGCGCCTGCTCGGGCCGCCGCCGCTCCGCCGGCAACGACGCCGGCGGCCGAGGATGGCGCCATCGCCCATGCGAGCCCCGGCGTGCGCCGGTTCGCCCGCGAGCTGGGTGTGCCCCTCGCTCAGGTCACCGGATCGGGCTCGAAGAGCCGGATTCTCAAGGAGGACATCCAGTCCTTCGTCAAGCAGGCCGTGTCGACGTCCGGTGGCGTGAGCGCGCGCGCCGGCGGGGGCCTATCTGAGCTGGGCCTGCCCCCGTGGCCCAAGGTGGACTTCGCCAAGTTCGGACCGGTCGAGGTCCAGGCCCGCACGCGCATCCAGAAGATCTCGGCGCCGGGGCTGGCGCGCAACTGGGTGATGATCCCGCACGTCACCCAGTTCGACGAAGCCGACATCACCGAGCTCGAGGCCTTCCGCGCGCACGTCAACGAAGAGAACGCCAAGGCCGGGGTCAAGGTATCGCCGCTGGCGTTCCTGATGAAGGCGGTCGTGGCGGCTCTGAAGAAGCACCCCACGCTCAACAGCTCCCTCGACGGCGAGAACCTGATCGTCAAGCAGTACTGGAACCTCGGCTTCGCCGCCGACACGCCGCAGGGGCTGGTGGTGCCGGTGATCAAGGACGTCGACAAGAAGGGGATCCTGGAGATCGCCAAGGAGACCGCCGAGCTCGGCGCCAAGGCGCGCGAAGGCAAGCTGGGCCCGAACGACATCCAGGGCGCGACCTTCACGATCTCGTCGCTGGGCGGGATCGGCGGCACCGCCTTCACCCCCATCATCAACGCGCCCGAAGTGGCCATCCTGGGCGTCTCCCGGTCCGCGGTGAAACCGGTGTGGGACGGCAAGGAGTTCGCGCCGCGCACCATGCTGCCGCTGTCGCTCTCCTACGACCATCGCGTCGTAGACGGCGCCCTGGCCGCGCGGTTCATCACCTATCTCGGACAGGTGATCGCGGACATCCGTCGGGTCATGCTCTAGGCCATGGCCACCCGCGCGATTCCCGTCCCCGATATCGGGGACTTCAAGAACATCCCGGTCATCGAGATCTTCGTGAAGCCGGGCGACGTCGTCACCAAGGACGCTGCGCTCGTGACGCTCGAGTCGGACAAGGCGACCGTCGAGGTCCCCTCGCCGGAGCCCGGGACGATCAAGGAGCTGAAGGTCAAGATCGGTGACCGGGTTTCGCAGGGCTCGGTGATCCTGGTGCTCGAGGTGGTGGAAGGCGCCGCGGCGGCGGCCGCGGGCGCCCAGGCGGAGACGTCCGCGCCAAACCAGAACGACAGGACCGACCAGACGACGAACGAAAAGGCCGCCCAAGCGCCCGCGCCCGCCGCGCCCGAGAAGAAGCCGGCGTCGCCGGGTGGGCAGGCCACCGAGGCCAAGCCCGGCGCCGCGCCGGCCGTGGCGCCCGGGACGGGCGCCGCCCAGCACCCCGACGCAACCTTCCACGCCGAGGTGCTGGTGCTTGGCTCAGGCCCGGGCGGTTACACCGCCGCGTTTCGCGCCGCAGATCTGGGCAAGAAGGTGGTCCTCGTCGAGCGCTACCCGCGCATCGGCGGCGTCTGCCTGAACGTCGGCTGCATTCCCTCCAAGGCCCTGCTGCACGCCGCCAAGGTGATCACGGACGCCGAGGAAGGGGACCACTTCGGGCTCTCGTTCGGCAAGCCCAAGATCGACCTCGACGGCCTGCGCAAGTTCAAGGACGGGGTGGTCAACAAGCTGACCGGCGGCCTCGGCGCGCTGGCCAAGGCCCGCAAGGTGACCGTGGTCGAGGGACGGGGCCAGCTCGCGTCGCCGCATCTCCTGGCGGTGGAGACCAAGGACGGCATCAAGACCGTATCGTTCGACTACTGCATCATCGCCGCCGGATCGCAGTCGGCGCGCATCCCCGGCTTTCCTTATGATGACAAGCGCCTCATGGACTCGACCGGCGCGCTCGAGCTGGCCGAGGTCCCCAGGCGGCTGCTCATCATCGGCGGCGGCATCATCGGCCTCGAGATGGCCACGGTGTACGACGCGCTCGGGTCCAAGGTGACGGTGGTGGAGTTCCTGGATCGCCTGATCGCCGCCGCCGATCCCGACATCGTGCGCCCGCTCTCGCGCCGCATCGAGAAGCGTTACGAGAAGATCATGCTCAAGACCAAGGTGTCGAGGCTGGAGGCGCTGCCCGAGGGGATGCGCGCCACCTTCGAGAGCGCCGACGGAAAGTCGCCCGCGCCGGCGCCCGAGGTCTACGACCGCGTGCTGCTGGCCGTGGGGCGCCGTCCCAACGGAAAGAACATCGCCGCCGATAAGGCCGGCGTGAACGTCGACGAGCGCGGCTTCGTCCCCGTCGACAACCAGATGCGCACCAACGTGCCCCACATCTTCGCCATCGGCGACATCGTCGGCGAGCCGATGTTGGCCCACAAGGCCACCCACGAGGCGAAGCTGGCCGCCGAGGTGATCGCCGGGATGAGCCACCACGTCTGGGACGCCCGCACGATCC
Organism: Polyangia bacterium; assembly: GCA_035648655.1. Taxonomy (GTDB): domain Bacteria; phylum Myxococcota_A; class Polyangia; order Fen-1088; family Fen-1088; genus JADGRB01. The sequence goes on along the minus strand of DASRLC010000614.1, from coordinate 2,466 downwards.
CCAGCGTGGCCTACACCGATCCCGAAGTGGCCTGGATGGGCCTGACCGAGACCGAGGCCAAGGCCAAGGGCGTCGAGTACGACAAGGCGGTGTTCAACTGGGGCGCCAGCGGCCGCGCGCTCGGGATGGGCCGCGAAGAAGGCCTCACCAAGATGCTGTTCGCCAAGGACAGCAAGAAGGTCCTGGGCGCCGGCATTGTCGGCATCAACGCGGGCGAGCTGATCGCGGAGACCGTGCTGGCGCTGGAGATGGGCGCCGACGCCGAAGACCTCAGCCTCACGATCCACGCCCACCCAACTCTGTCCGAGACGATCTTCTTCGCCGCCGAGATCGCCGACGGCACGATCACCGATCTGCTCCCCCAAAAGCGGTAGGACTGCTTGACGGGTGCTCGGCGACGTCGAACCGCGTCGACCGCCGCTCTGCACGCGACGTCCGGTCCGGGGTGAGCTGCGGCGATCGCTTTCCAGCGCTCGCAGATCAGAACTGCGCGTGCAAGCCGATGGTCGGCAGAATCAGCAGGATCTGTCCAGTCTGGATGGTCGGCTGATTCGTGACCGGATCGAACCCCGCGCTGAGCTGTAGCACCTCCGGATCCAAGGTGGCGTTCGCGACGTCGGCGTAGAGGTCCATGGTGAAACGGTCGAAGACGAAGTGTCGCTCGGCACGCAGGTCGATCTGATAGTAGGTGGCGAGCTGCTGGTATTCGCCATTGCTGCCGATGACGGGCGACCAGCGCCCCGTGTTGAGGTGGAACCGCGCGCCGACGGTGTAGCCCCCCCGCAGTCGGTACCCGGTCACCAGGTTCAGGACGTGGCGCTCGTCCCAGTCCGACCGCCCGTACACGCCGCTGTCATCGGCCCGCAGGCTCCACGACAGCGTGTAGGCCAGCCAGCCAAAGAGGCGTCCTTCGTTTGCCCGGCGGAGTAAGATCTCGGCGCCGTAGGCGCGGCCAGGACGCGAGACCAGGAAGTCTGCCTCGGTTGGCTGGATGTTCATGAGGTCGATGTTGCGAACGTCGGTCAGGCGGAGGGTTTCATAGTAGCCGGTGACGCCCAGGGTGAAGCTGCGCGGCAGTCGCGCTTCGACCCCGAGCGATTCGCCGATGGAGGTTTGAGCGCCGAGGTCGGCCAGCCCGAACGCCTCGAAGCCGGGGACGCTGACCGGCAGGCTCGGCATCTGGGCGAATCGTCCCCCATCGGCCTTGAGCGCGACGGCGTCGGTCAACTTGTAGAGGATGTCCAGGCGAGGCTCGACGAAGAAGGCCTGGGTATTTTCCTCGGCGAAGAGATCGCCGCGCAGACCGGGCGCCACCACCAGGCGGCTCCCCAGCCGGAACGAGAGGGTGGCGAACGTGGCCTGGGACAAAGCCTGGCGCGAGCTGCCGAGATCGCCCTGTTGCGTCTCGAACGAGGGCTTGGCGGTCGCGAAGGTCTCCGCGTCCGCGCTCGCGCCGATCTCGAGATCCGCGGATCCGCCGAGCGCGCGGTCGTAGACGAGGCGCGGCGACGCGCTGAGGGCCCGGACCTTGATGGGGGCGTTGAACAACGTCGATTGCGTCCAATCGGCGCCGACCGTGGCGCCGATCAGCAGGCGCCCACCCGCGAGAGCGCGGCGCCAGCGCAGATCCAAACGGTGGAACTGCAGCGAGCCGTACTGTTGCGCCACCGCGCCGAGGTCGGTCCAGCCCAGGCTGTCGACCGATCCGAATGCGAACAGGGTCGCCTGGCCGCCCGCGAACGGGTGGTCGGCCCGCAGCTGGTAGTCGCCATAGCGCAGCGTCGTGTTGGTCTGCAGGAGCGAGAAAATTTCTCCCGTGTACGAATAGCGGCCGGCCACGGCGACGGTCCCGCGGCCGCCGTCCCAGGGCGAAGTCACGATGCCACCGGCGTCGAAGAACGTCACGTCGACGGAAGCGTGCACCCGATCCGCCGGGGGCGCCGCCGTCCGCGCGGTCATGATCCCCGAGACGTAAGGGCCGTAGTTGGCGGGGTAACCGCCGGGATAGAAGTCGACGCCGTCGATCAAATACGGGTGGATGACCGACGGACCGAGGGCCAGGTGAAACAAGGCCGGCACCCGGATACCGTCCACGAAGAATCCGGTGTTCCCGGGGTTCGCGCCGCGCACCACGTAGAGCGCGGCCGGCCAGGCGATCTGGATGACGCCAGGAAGCGCGCCGATCACGCGCATCGGATCGCCGGAGGTCCCAGCAGTTTGACGGGCTTCATCGCCGGAGAGGGTGATCTTGGCCAGCTCCGGACGCCCGGCGTGGACGACGGTCTCGTGGTGATCGGCGGTGAGGCCCGGCGTCATCCGGAAGGTCTGTTCCGGCAAGTCGGCGCGCGCTTCGACCCGGGCGTCGAGCGTCGCCTGGCCTGCCAGCTGGATCTCGAGGCGGTGCGGGCCCGGCGCCACCGAGAGCTCGAAGCGACCATCGCCGTCGGTGGTAGCAAATGGCGCAGC
>DASRLC010000613.1:0-9505 GCA_035648655.1 Polyangia bacterium | reverse complement strand
GTTGATACGTCGCTTCATTGGTGCTCCGGAAGCCCTGGGCAACCCAGCCGCCACCGGCGAAATGGTGACCTCGCTCGCGGGAACCTGGACGTTCACGCCCTCGGGCGCGGCGGCCACGACCATCACGGTCCCCGGCGGCGGCTGGGTTGCCCAGGGCTTCCGGAGCACCAATGAAGCGACGTATCAACGCATGGCGATGGTCCCCAACCTGGGACGCGCCCAGGCCACCTACCTCGAGTTCGGGGCCATCAACCATCAGGCCACCCTGACCGTCGACAGCACGATGGTAGGGACGAACACGACCTCTTTCACGCCGTCCGTGTTCGACGTGACCGCGGTGGCGCAGCCGGGAACGAGTCACACGTTCACCGTGGACGTCAAAGGGCGCAACGCGCTCAAGGGGGCGAGCGGCAAGAAGCTGGTGCCCGACGCCGCGGGATGGTCGGCCAACGTGTCGCAGGGGATCTTCCGGTCGGCCGTGCTGCACGTCGTCCCCGCGCTGCACGTCTTCGAAACGCTGGTGCGTACCGACGTCGCGGCCAACCAGTTCAGCATCGACGTGTGGGTCAAGAATGACGGCGCCTCGACCGCCACCGGAACCGTCGACGTCGCGCTCTCGAGTTGGACCTGCGACGGGACGATCTATCCGAGCGTTCCCTCGATGCCCGTTTCGGTGGGCGCGGGGAGCACCGTCAAGGTGACACTGGGTCCGGTCACGTGGGGCTTGGGGCCGAGCTCGTACTGGTGGCCAAACGTGCCCTACGTGCAGGGCTATCAGGCCAAGCTGCACGTGGCACGCGTGACGGTGACGCCGGACGCGGCCGGGGGCGGCGCGACCGCCGCGCACTCGATCCCCGTTCGCTTCGGCTTCCGCCAGATCCTCCAGGTCGCCGCGCATTACGAGCTGAACGGCGTGGCGATCAAGTTCCGCGGCGACAACGTCCAGGGCGCGGACTACGACAGCATCAAGACCGCCGGCGCCAAGGACAACTCGGACGCCTACGACCTGTTCCCAGGGTTCTTGCCGCCGTCGGCCACCAATCCGGGTTGGCCGCAGGCCGTGGATAACTGGCAGCGCCTCAACTTCAACGTGGCCCGCCTGCACCAGGAGCCGGTGACACCCTATATGCTCGACGTCATGGACGAGATGGGGATGATGGTCATCGAAGAGAGCGCCATCCGCGGCAGCAACAACGACCAGGACTTCCAGGCCGGAGTGTCGAACATGACGGGCCACCTGAACGCGCTCATCCACCGCGACCGCAACCACCCGTGCGTGATCCGCTGGAGCCAGTGCAACGAGCCCGAGGGCGACAGCACGAATTCCAGCGCGTTCCAGCAGCAGCTCTATCAGACGGCGGTCGCGGCCGATGACACCCGACCTGTCAGCGCCGACGCCAGCGGGTCGGGGCCGAACATCCTCAACGGCTACGGCATCACCTCGGCCAACTTCACCGCCTTCGAACACTACCCGAGCGGGTTCGGCGCCTATACCCACGACGTCGCGGTCAGCACCACGCACCCCTACGGCGACGGTGAGTTCATCTGGCCGGCGGACAATAGCGCGCAAGGTTTGATGTGGTTCGCGACGTCGACGGTGACGCTGCGCCAGAAGGACCCGTCGGATATTCGCCCCTACACGCTGCTGTCATCATGGGCCAGCTTCGTCCCCGGCGTGAAGTCGAACATGATGACCATCGAACAGGGTGGGCCGCCGCTGTACACCGAGGACAACCTGTCCATGCCCTGGTCGAACCCGATCATTACGCGCGTTCAGCAGGCGTTCAATCCGGTCGCCGTCATCGACACGGCCTACTGGGACGCCAATCACGCGTCCAACCAGTCCGGGGCGTGGCCCATTTCCAAGCCGGCCATCACCAAGGGCTCGCAGGTGAGCCGGCAGCTGATGGTGTTCAACGACACCCTGTCCGGCACAGGGGTGGACGTCTCCTGGGAGATGCACCAGGACACAGCGACCGGAGCGATGTCGGGTCAGGGAACCATGCAGCTCGACATACCCCTGGCCGGCCACGCGACCGTCACCGCCACGGTGACCGCCCCCGCCTCCGGCACCACCGCAGTGCTGGTGCTGAAGTCGAGCAAAAACGGCACAATGCTGTTCGAGGACGACGGCGAGGCGTTCGCGTTGCAGTAGGCTCTGCGCGAGTCGAAGGCTATGGGCTCCTCCTCCAAAGGGGAGCCTGAGCTCTCGATTGCTCATCGCGCCGGTCAGCATCTGGTGGCTGGCACTCCTTGGACTGCGCCGGCGCCGGCGGCCCGAAGGCGGGCACGGCCTCCGGCGGGAACCACGGCCCGGTGGTGCGCCGCTGCGGGCGGAAGCGCCGCCACGGGCCGAGATCTCGGTCCCGGGGTGTTCCGTCGTGCCCTCCAATCATCTGTCCGTGTCGCAAAAAGAGACCGCATCGCCTTGCCGGTAGCGACAACCCATCGGAACCCGCGGGCCAGTGACGAAGGTCCGCCACCACCAAACGCCAATATCGCAAAAGACGCGTGTTCCTCGGCGCGCCGCACACATCCAGAGCCCGGTCGGTGCGCAAGGGATGAATACGGGCATGCAGGACGCTTGGAACCTCGGACGGAAGCTCGCGTTCGTCACGCTCGGTCGAGGCTCTCGACACGGACAGGCCGAGCGTTGGCCGCCTTGGCTCTGGACCCGTCGCGCTCGACGCAGATCCGCCGCACCGTTTCCAGGGGCACTCCGAGCGCCTCGCCCACGTCCCGCCAGCTCGCGCCGCCTTCGCGCATTTGCTTCACCACACGCGCAATCCGATCGCGGATCCCAGCCCCGTACCGTCGCCCTGCCCCGGCCGCATCCGCCCCAGGCTCGCTCGAAGCCGCCGCACCTCGTTTGCCATCGCCTTCTCCTCCTCGGAAAAAGCGCAGGCTCACACGATCAGTCGGCAGGAAGCACTCGGTGCACCATCATCGAATAGGTCACGCTTCGGTTATCAACTGCCTACAGAGCAGTCTTTGTGCATGAAAAAGCACATCACCCCGACCCGGCACGAAACTGCCCGCTCCGTTTTCTTTTCCTGTCCACCGACGAAAAGTTTCAGCCGTCGGATGGCCTGCTACGGTAGATTGGACGGTCGACGATGTGGCTCGGGAACAAGATTGTCGTGGTCTTACCGGCCTACAACGCCGCCAGGACGCTAGAACAGACTCATCGCGAGATTCCGGTCGATATCGTCGACGAGGTGGTGTTGGTTGACGACCGAAGCGCCGACGACACGCTGGCTATCGCCACGGCGCTCGGGGTCAAGCATGTGATCAAACACGACCACAATCGCGGCTACGGCGGCAACCAGAAGACCTGTTTCGACAAGGCCCTCGACCTGGGCGCAGACATCGTCGTCATTCTGCATCCCGACTACCAATACACGCCCAAGCTGATACGCCCCATGGTCGGCGTCCTCGTCGAGGACGTCTACGACATCGTGCTCGGCTCGCGCATCCTCGGCAACGGGGCACTGGTGGGCGGGATGCCTATCTACAAGTACGTCGCCAATCGCGCGCTCACACTGTTCGAAAACCTGGTCATTGGGCAGAAACTCTCCGAGTACCACACCGGTTTTCGCGCTTATCGGCGCCACGTCTTGGAAGGTATTCCTTATCACCGCAACTCGGACGATTTCATCTTCGACAACCAGGTTCTGGTGCAAGCACACGCGCTCGGCTGTCGAATTGCCGAGCTGACCTGCCCGACGAGGTACTTCGCGGAAGCGTCGAGCATCGGCTTTCGCCAAAGCCTGCGATACGGAATCTTGTGCTGCACCACCGCCGTACAATACCGGCTGCATCGAATGGGCCTCGTGCCGTCCCCCCTTTTCCAGCGCAATGGCTCAGCGCTCGACATCCCCCTTCCGGAGGCTTCCCGGAGGTAGCCACGGCGTCGCATGCTCCAGTAAAATGGTGCGCGGTTGCGACGGCGAATGGCACAGGGAACGTTCACCTCTGGTGCGTCGACCGAACCTGATGCTGGCTTACAGTCTGTCGGACCTGGCGGCGGCATCGCTGGCGGCGGCGGCCGTCGCTGCTTGGTCGGCGGCCGCCGGGGGGGAGTTCTCGGGTCGCGCCCTCGTTGTGTGCGAGGCTGCGTTCCTGGCATTCTACCTGGTCGGTTCGCTCTTCGCTGCCTGGGGACCCTTCGCGGCGGGCGCCCTCTTCGATCTACCGCTGCGCTTGCTGATGGGGTACGCCGCCGTCAATACCACGCTTCTCGTGCTGGCTTGGCTGTCTCCGTTTGGCATCGTCGCCAACTTTGGCATCGTGTCGACGGTCGCGGTCGCGCTGTTCGTCGCCGCCAGACCTTTCCGGCAGCAGCGGCGAGAGAATTCGGTCGGCTTGGTAGTCGTCGGCCTCTCCCTGGCCGCCGCAACGCTCTGGTGCCAAGACTCGCTCCACCCGGTTTCTGTCGAAGGGAACACCGTCGTTTTCAAGCCGTGGATCGACGGCTTTTATCATGCGGTACACCTCCGAATCTTCGGTGGCGCGCGGGGGGCGTCCACCATCGAGGACTTTCGAATGGCCGGAGTCTCTGCACGCCTCTACCACTATGGTGCTTACATGACGCCAGCCCTCATCAGGCAGGCGGCAGGAATTCGTTCGTATGCAGCCTTCGCCGGCATCCTGGCCCCCATGGGGGTGTTTCTTACGGGGCTCGGGGCGTACGCCCTCTTCGGGTCCTTCTGGGGAAAGTGGCCCGGGCTGGCGGCAGCTGCGGCGCTGCTCCTGCTGCCGGACGGCGCACAACAGGGGATGCAGAACACCTTCATGTCGTATCACTGGCTGACCCAAATCTCGCCCAGCGCGAGCTACGGGTTGGCTCTGCTAGCGGTGGCCTGGCTGTTCGTTCTGCTCGGGTGCACGCAGGGTAGTCGGCTCCAACTCGTGACCGGCTGGGTCATCGCAGCAATCCTGGCCGTCTACAAGCTTCACTTCTTCATAGCGAGCGCTCTTCCGCTCTTGCTCGTTCCCGCGCTGTTCTTTCGCAGGCCCCTCGGGGTTCGCAAGCGGGTGTTATGGGCGCTGTCGGCCACCGCCGTTTATGCCCTGACCCTGGTCGCCGTGCAGCGGGTGCCGGGCGTTCCCACGATTCGGTTCGATGGATCGAGCGTCGGCGAGATCTTCACGCTGATCAAACAGTTCGCCCAGCGAGGCTCCTTGCGCGACTTCCTCGACGGTCATCTCGGGGTGGGGCAAGCCTGGATTTCGAACCTGACCATTGGCCCATGCTATGTGCTGCTATCGGCTTTCGGGCTCTTCGCGCCGCTGCTGGTCATACTGGCAATCCACCTACGCAAACGCACGCCGGCCGTGCTGGTCGTCTTCCCCCTGCTTCTCGTCGCCAATTTCATGGCGATGTTCCTGGGCCTGGCCCTCGACTTTCGTAGCAGCACGCCCGACGAGCTGTCGCACCGCCCTCTCATGATCGTCTATTTTGCGGGGGTGGCGTGGGTCGGCGCGGCGGCCGGTCTGCTATTACTCGAATCCCGGCGGCTTGGGGGTTTCGCCCGCCCCGCGCTGATCGGCCTGGCGGTCTTGTTGTTGGCCGTGCCCGCGTTTTTGGGCTCGGGCGTTCAGCACATGTGGGCCATGCGGATGTTTTCTCCCGTCCGTGTTCCGGTCGGCTTGGTGGGCGCCGCCGGGTACATGCGCGATCACGGCGATCGCCAGGACATCTTCCAGGACTCGCAGTTTGATCGCACCTGCGCCGTCGCGGCGCTGGCCGAGCGAAGAACCTACGCCGCACGCACCCTGACGATCATGAGCACCAACACCGATCTGCTGCAGCAACGGATCGCCGCCGTCGAGACCTTTATGGAGCTCCACGATGCCGCTGCGATCGCGACGACCGCGCACCAGCTCGGCCTTCGCTGGTTCTTGCTCGACCCGGGCGACCAGGTTGCCTGGCCCGCCGAGATCGCCCAGCGGCCCGCATTCGAGCTCGGCGGGTACCGTCTCTATCGCTTCTGAGGCGCCGCGCGGGCACCATGAAGACGCCGATCGTAACCCCGGGGAAGGTCGCTCTCGTGCTCGTGCCGCTGGCGCTTCTCGCCTTGCTCGGGGTCGGCTTGGCGGACATCGGCTACGCGCAGACACTCTTCGTTTACACGACGTATTACTTCCTGATGGCGACGGTGCTCTGCTGGGCCGGGGTCTATCTTCACGCTGGCCGGGACGTGCGCCGAGAAGCGATCGCCGCCTGGACACACGACAACTGGCCTGGGCTGGTCATCGCGTGCGTCGTGACGGTCATCGCGGCACTGGCCATTCATCCCGCCCTGCGCATTCTTTCCGACGAGGCGACGCTGGTGGGAACTTCCAAGAATCTTTTTGCCTCTAGGACCGCGACCTTCACCGTCTCCGGCAAGAACTACTACGACAGCTATTGGGACATCGATGTCGCCATCGATCGTCGCCCGGCGCTGTTCCCGTTTTTGGTCAGCCTGGTCCACATCGTGCGCGGTTACTCGTTCGAGAACGTGTTCCTGTTCAACCTGCTGCTGCTGCCCGCGTTCGTGCTGGTGTCGTACCGGCTGGCAAAGTCCATCGGCGGTGAGACGTTCGGGGTCGTTGCGGCGCTGCTGGTGGTCGCGCATCCCATCACCCTCATCGCGGTCCGTTCGGGCGGGTTCGACTTCGTCGCCCTCTTTTTCTCGCTCCTGGTCATCAAGAGTCTGCTCGACCACGTCCGCCAGCCCACGGCGGCGACCCTGGCGATCCTCTGGATGAATTTGTGCATGTTCGCCGAGATCCGCTACGAGAGTGCGCTGTTCATCCTGCCGGTGGTGGCGCTGCTGCTCGCCTTTCGGCTGGTCAACTGGAGTCTCCTGCGTCCCTACGCCTTCATCTATGCTCTGACGCCGGTCTATCTGTCGCCCCGCATCTGGCAGGCTGCTTTACGCGGAAGCGTGCCGGAGCAAGAGCCTGGGGTGACGCCTTTCAGCTTCGAACACTTCGTCGACAACGCGCGCGAGTACTTCAAGCCGGTCGTGTCACCCTTGCAGGATTACCCCGCGCACGCGGGGATCGTCATCGCGCTGGGTCTCGTTGGCTGCCTGCTCTGGCTGCAATCCCACCGCCGCGGCATGCTCGCGCCCGATTGGAGCAATCCGGGACTGCGGTTCGCCATTTTTGTGGGCGCCTGGATGCTTCTTCAGGTGATCGTCGTCTTCAGCTACGTATGGGGACGCGCCCAGGCTCCCTCGGCTGCCCGCCTGTTCATCGCCGTCGACACCTTCTTCTCGTTCTTTGCCGCCTGGGCCCTGACGGTATTACTCCGCCGATGGCGCCCCTTCGTCGCAATGCTGATCGGCGCCGCGGTTCTGGCGATTCAGGTGCCCATCGCTGGGCAGCACCGAATGCTGAGCCGGCTGACGCAGACGCGAGAGACGGCCACCGCCTGGCGCTTCTTCGCCAACCTGCACGAAAAGCGCATTCTGATCATCACCGATCGGCCCGAGCTCTTCACCATCATGGAATACGGCGCCATGAGCTTCGAGACCGCCAGACAGGACCCTTTTCTTTTCGACGCCTTCGCGCGATACCTCTTCTACGACGTCTACGTCGTGCAACAGATCCGGTCGTCCACCAACAGCCCGCTACCGGGGTATGACATCTGGCCGACGCGAAGGCTCGAGACGATGCTGGAGTATCAGAATGACGCGGACGTTTTAATCCGCATCTCGCGACTCGGACGCTGAGTACCCGATGCGCTATTTGCCGTAGCCGGCGCTCACGATGTTCGCTTGAATCGCCGCGTCGGTGGCGTCGGATGGATAGCCCGACACGATGGCCCCTTCGTAGAAGGTCCCCTGACTCAGGGTGTTGTTGCTGTAGCAGCAATCGCCACCGCTGCCGAGAACGATCGCCCCTTGCTTCTTGGACGGATTGTACCCTGGAGGCACCGCGCCGCTATAAAAGGTGCTCAAACTGCCGGTCGTCGCGTCGCCACCTTTTAAGGCGAACGTTCCCGTTCCATTGTTCTTCTCCATGGCGGTGACGTATGTGTACGTCAGGCTCGGATCGCTGGTGTTCTGGCCGGAACCACCCTTCGAAAACAGCCCACCCTCGAGATCGGCCATGACCCAGGGACCGGAACCGGCTCCCGTCCCCCAGATCGTGCAATCGCTGAAGTTGACGGCATCCATCGACGGGCCCGCAACGTACATTCGGCCGGTTTCGCCGTTGCCATAGTCGAAGCAGCACCCACTGCCGTAATGCTTGCCGCTCGTCACCATGTAGATTCCTTGCGGCGCGCTGCCGGTCGGCATGCCCGACTTCGAGCCGTCCCTCCAATAGGCCTGGCTGGTCTTCATGTAGAGCGAGTAGACCTTGTGGCCTCCGAGGGTCAGCGCCTCTTGAGTAGCGTTCGAGGCGGTCATGCCGGTGTGACCGCCCACGGTACTATCCGGCGTCTCGGCTTCGACGAAGTTGCCGTGGCCAGACTGATCGTAAACCATCGTGATGGTGCACGTCGTTCCGGCACAGAACGTATCTTGTGTGGCAGTGTCGGCCAGACCTCCTGGGCTCACGACGCCGATGTCCTTGACCATTCCATCCGACGCGCGTTTGACCTGATAGATACTGCCGCCGTACGAGCCCATGAGAGCGCGCACGGTGCTGTGAGCCGCAACGCACGTGATGTTGGCAGCCGCGTAAATATCACACGGAGCCAACCCTGCCGCGCCCGCTGTCCCGGTCGTGCCGCCTTTGGAGCTGGTCCCACCGCTGCCGCTGCCAGCCGAGCCTGTGGCACCGCCCGAGCCAGGATTCCCGCCCGCGCCGCCCCTTCCGGCCGAGCCGGTCACTCCACCCGAGCCGGTGGTCCCCGCCGAGCCGGTCACTCCACCCGAACCGGTGGTCCCCCCCGAGCCAGTCACTCCCGCCGAGCCGGTGGTCCCTCCCGAGCCGCTCGCGCCCTTTTGGAGGACGACCGTCCCCGCGATGGGGAGAATCGTCGGCTTCGGGATGAGGGTCAGCATGCTTCCCGCGCAGTAGGAGTAATCGACGGTGGAGTCGATATTGAGCCCGGAACCGGAAGTCGTGTAGTTGCCGCTGGCCGCTGCCCACGGAGAGACCACACCGATACCGCCGCTCTGGTCGGCCGTCGCCGAGCAGTTGCATTGGCCGCCCGCGTCGCTGGCACACGTGACGCTGCTCCAGCCGAGCGCCGTGAGGGCTCCGGCCGCCTTTTCGCACGCTACGTTGACCGACGATACCGATAGGCAAATGGGGGCCAACGGAAACGTAATGGAGCCCGTGGTAACCGTGTTGTCCGTGTACGTCCCGTCGCTGTTGGCGCTCCACGTGCCCGTCACGTGGAGGGCGCCAGCCACCGGCACGGTCGTGCAACCGAGGCTTGCCAGAGAGACGTCCATGTCACCCGAAAGGGCCAGACACGACGACGCCACGGTCCAGCTGCCGACGACGGAACCGCCGCAAGGCGTTGCGCTCGGACAGGTCGACGGAGGCCCAGAGG
>DASRLC010000612.1:0-22204 GCA_035648655.1 Polyangia bacterium | reverse complement strand
AGCGCCGCGTTGGGCACCCGCAGCACGTCGTCCTTCTCGGCCGCGATGTAGGTGATGTTGGCGGTCATCCCCGGGCGCAGCTTCAAATCGGGGTTGGCCACGTCGATGACGGCGTCGTAGGTGACGACGTTCTGCAAGGTGGTCGGCGCGTTGCGGATCTGGCGGACCTGGCCGCGGAAGTGCTCGCCCGGGAAGGCGTCGACCGTGAAGGTGGCGGCCATGCCGGCCACCAGCCGGCCCACGTCGGCCTCGGCGACCGAGGTGTCGACCTGCATCTCGCGCAGGTCCTTGGCGATCACGAACAGCGTGGGCGCGGCCAGCGAAGCGGCCACGGTCTGCCCGACGTCGACGCTGCGCGAGATCACCGTTCCATCTGTGGGTGACACGATCTTGGTCATGTCCAGGTTGATCTGTGCCTGGTAGAGCGCGGCTTTGGCCTGGGCCTGCGAGCCGCGGGCGGCGGCGGTCGCGCCCCGGGCCACCTCCATGTTGGCCTGTGCAGTGTCGAAGTCGGCCTGCGCGATCAGCTTGCGGTCGAGGAGGCCTTTCGAGCGTTCGAACTGCCGCCCGGCGTCTCGCTCCTGCGCCTCGGCCTTGACCAGGTTGCCCTGCGCCGCTTCGAAGTTGGCGCGCGCCTGCTCGAGCGAGGCCGAGATCAGCTGCGGATCGATCTTGGCGATCAGCTGCCCTTTCTTCACCGGCGAGTTGAAGTCGACGAACAGCTTCTGGATCGTCCCCGAGACCTGGGTTCCCACCTGGACCGTCACCAGCGCCGACAGTGTGCCGGTGGCGGTCACGCGCGCGACGATCCGCCCGCGATCGACGTTGGCGGTGTCGAACTCGACCGGTGGCTTGCGATGCGCGTTGCGCCAGCGCATGACGCCGACGCCGCCGGCCCCGAGGACGCCGAGCGCGACGACGGTGACCGCGACGCGCCGGACGGCGGAGCTCATGGCGTCGGCTCCCGCCTTGGCGGGTGCGGCATTCGGGATGGAAAGCACACGATCAGCATGAAGAACCGTCGGAGGGCGAAAGATTAGATCGTTTTACCCGCTTTCGCTGTCCCTGCTTCGCGGCTGGTCAGGGGTCATAGACAGTGGGGGCCGAGATGGCCGGGTGCTCGGTTGCCGTGCGCGGGCCGAGGATCTCGTAGATGAGGCCGCCGCCGCGCTCGACCCGCGCCCGCAGCGTGCGCTGCCGTTCGAGCTCGTGAACCTTCTTCCAGGAGCAACGCTTCTCGCGGGGGGAGACGTAGACCACCGCGACGTCGGCGCGCCCGGTCTCGGTCGTCACCGCCGGTGGCGGGCCGTCGCCGTCGCTGTCGACCGCCGCCAAGGCCGGCAGCCAGGCGCAGACGCCGATCGGTCGACCCGGTGGGGCCGCGGCCGCGGCCGCCCGCATCCCGTCGCGGAGCGAGCTCGACCAGTAGTCGCCCTCGGTGCCGTTGGCCAGCGGGGTCGACGCCGATCGAAACAGCCCGTCGCGCTGCGCCCGCCCGAGGCCGCCCGCCAAAACATTGAAGTAGGCGATCTCGAACGGGTGGTAGGCGACGAGCGGCCAGATGAGCGCCAGGGCGCCGGCCGCGATCGCGGCCACGGCGACACCGCGGGTGCTCGCTGCGCCGAAGGCCGCCGCCACGACGGGCCGAGCCCCACGCCAGAGCTCCGCGACGCCCAGACCGGCCAGCGCGCACAGCGCGGGGACATACTCGATGAAGTGTCGGTTGCCGTCGTAAAAATTGGCGTGCGGCCGCGCGATGCGCACCAATGGCAACAGCAGCCAGATCCAGAGCAGAATTCGAACGGCCAGCCCTTCGCGGTTCGGCCGCCGGCCGGGCCAGGTGGAGGCGGCGGCGGCCAGCAGGACCACCGGCGGTGTCAGCCAGACCAGGCAGCGAAAGGGATGCGCGGACCAACCGGCGCGGCTGCTCAGTGAGGCGGTGCGTGCATAGCCGATGAAGTCGCCCAGTCGGGCCACCGCTTGCGAAGGTCCGGCCCACCAGAGCCAAGGCCAGGCCAGGAGGAAGATCGCCGCGCCCAGATAGGGGAGCAGCAACAACGGCGCGATCAGCCGGCGCGCGTCCGGATTTTCGCGCGGGTTTTCGCGCCGCAGCTCGCGCGACGAGCGCCGGAACAGAAATGGCGCGGCCAACAGCACGGTCACCGCGGCCAGGACGCCGTTCTGCTTGCACGACAGCGCGAGGCCCAGATAGACACCGGCCAGCCACAGGTGGCGCGGGCGTCGTTCGCGGAGGCCGACGCCGGCGGCCAGCACGGTCAGCGCGTAGAACATCGCGCAGGGCCAATCCTTGGGATCGTTGAGGGTGTGTGCGACCGCGGTCGGGAAGCAGGCCAGCGCCAGTCCGGCCGCGACGCCGGCCAGATCGCCGAGCAAGCGGCAGGCGTAGAGCGTGTAGAGAAACAGGGCCGCCACCGCCAGCAGACCGAGGCCCAGGTGGTGGCCGTCGACGGGGCCGAGCCCGAGCGCGCGGCCGATGGTCGCGTCCGCGACCGACGCCGTCAGGGCCGGTAACACCGGGTAGTGCTCGGGATCTTGCGGCTCGGGCAGACGCGGGAAGTGCGAATGGAAGCCGGGCGGATCGCCCGCGCGGAAGTCGAGCACGCCCGGCTGTCGCGGGTGCCAAAGAGCGTAAAGGGTTCGATCGCCCGCATAGAGCAGGGCCGGCTCGTCGATGGTCACGCCGGTGCGGCGCAACGTGGCCGCCCCGAAGATCGCCGCGCCGAGCGCGATCGCGGACGCCGCCACCCAGGCGGTGCGTGAAAAGCCCTGGCGGGTGAGGCTCGACGAAGAAACGGTCACGGTCGCCCGTCCGATCTCCGCACCGCCCGACGGCGCTGTCAAACCCGCTGCCCACGGCGTGCGCGGCGGGCGCTCGAACCCCGTCGACTCGGCCGATCCGGTCGCCGCGCACCGCGCGCGGGCAATCGATCGATCGGGATGCGAGCGACCCTGCGGTTGGGCGCTGAGGCGGTGTCCTTTATACTGACGGCTTGCCCGGGATCTCGCCGTCGCGCCGGTCGCTCCAGACCTCGGACGTGTTCGTGGGATTCCTGTGTCTCTACCTGCTCACCATCGGTCGCTCGCCGCCGCTCGGCGACGCGATCCCGATGTGGGAGGCCGCCCAGAGCCTGGTGCGCCATGGCAGCTTGGCGATCGCCACGCGCTGGCCCGTCAACGCCCCGCTCGGCCGCGGTGGTCACTCCTACCCGGTGTCGGCGCTCCTGGCCTGTCTGGTCCACGTGCCGGGCGCGATCCTGCAAGCGATCTTGAGCGCCGCGGCGCCGGCGCGCGCGGCGCAGCTCTCGGTGCTCACCTCGCAGCTCGGGCCGGTGGTGCTGGGCGCGCTCACGCCGGCGCTGCTCTTCCGCCTGCTGTTGCAGGCGGGGTACGACCGGCGGCAGGCGGGCTGGACGGCGCTGTTGCTGGGGGCCGGCACTTCGGTTTGGGTCTACGCGCACCGCCCGTACTCGGAGGCGGTGCAGACCGTCTGCTTCGTGCTCTTCTTGGGGACGCTGCTGCGGGCGGCCGAGACACCCACCCGAGCGTGCTTCGTGCGGCTCGGGCTGGCGGTCGCGCTGCTCGTGAACTCCAAGAACGTTTACTTCGCTTGTCTGCCGGGCGCGCTGATGTTTTTGTTCCTGCGCCTCCGGATCCGTCCGCGCGAGCTTCGGGCCGGGCTGCGGTGGGCCGCGGTCGGCCTGGCGCCGGGGATCGCGGCCCTGGCCGCCTACAACTTCGTGCGCTGGGGCTCGATCGCCAACAGCGGCTACGGGGCGGTCACCGAAGGCGCCTGGCGCGAGAGCGTGTTCTTCGGCCTGTGGGGACAGTTGCTGTCGCCGGGGCGCAGCCTGTTTCTGTTCTCTCCACCGCTGATCTTAGGACTGTTCGGGATCCGCCGACTCGTGAAGCGCCGACCGGCGGTGGCGCTGGCCATCGCGCTCACGGTGTTCCCGCTGATTTTGGTCTACGCGCGCTACCTGTTCTGGTCGGGCGACTGGGGGTGGGGGCCTCGCTATCTGGTGTTTGCGTTGCCCGCGCTGATCATTCCCGTGGCCGAGCTGGTCGATCCGGCGACGCCGCTGCCGACGCTTCGGCGATGGCGACGCTTCGGCCTGGTGGGCGCGCTGCTGGCCGGGCTGGCGGTGCAGGGCCTCGGGATGGCGTTCTACTGGGACGACTTCATCTCGATCGCGCGGCGGGTGCAGTACACCTGGCTCGGTCGGCCCGATCTGCGGGGCTCGATGATGGCGCCGTACCCCTGCTTCTCCTGCTTCGACGAGCTGTACTCCGTCGAGTGGCTGCCCTCCATGCAACCCATCGAGGGTCATGCCTGGCTGCTGCGCCACAAGCTGGCCCGCGACGACTGGCGGGTCGCGCAGCGCGACGCGCCCTGGGCGCGCTACACCTCGCTGACCTTCGACATTCGGGAGCCCTACGACTACGCGACGATCGACTGGTGGCCGCTGTTCGCGCCGCCTGGCCGCCGATTCCCGCTGGTCATCCTGAGCGGGCTTTTCCTGCTGTCGCTGATTCCGGTGCGCGTTTGGGCGGCGACCCTGCGGCCGCCGTCCACGCCGGACGGCGATCCGGAAGCGGCGCGCCAAGCCGAGCGGCGGGCTTAGGCTCGGCTACGGCCACAGGGCGCGGAGCGCGCCGAGATCCAGGTGCGTGGCCCATTCCTTGGCGGCGCGGGCCATGATGAGCGCCTGATCGCGGCGGCGGATCGACGGCCGGTGCGCGAACACGTCGTAGCCGGCGGCCTCGATCTTGTCGAGGATGGTGGTGCCCACCAGCCAGATCAGCGTCAGCTCCATGCGCAGATCTTTGCCGACTCTCTCCAACAGCGGCCGGCCCCGCTCATAGAGCGCCCGCGTGCGCGTGACCTCGAACCGCAGCAGATCGCGCAGCGCCGGCGTCAGCTTGAGCGCCTTGACGTCGGCCTCGGAGACGCCGAAGTGGTGCAGATCCTCGGCCGGCAGGTAGATGTGATCGCGCGCGGCATCGGCCGCCACGTCCTGCCAGAAGTTGGTGAGCTGCAGCGCGGTCGACAGCTCGTCGGCGTAGCGGACCAGCGTCGGATCGCGGTAGCCGAACAGCGCCAGCAGCAGCCGTCCGACCGGATCGGCGGAGCGCACTGTGTAGCCGCGAAGCGCCTGGAAGGTGGCGTAGCGGCGGACGTCCATGTCCATCCGGAAGGCGATCAGCATGTCCTCGAGCGGCGGAATCGGCAGATCGCGCTTCTCGATGGTGTCGCAGAGCGCGACGAACACCGGGTGGTCGGCCTCACCGTGCGAGCAGCGGACCAGCAGCTCTTCCCAGCGATCGAGCGCCTCGGCGCGCCGCCCCTCGTATTCGGGCTCGTCGGCGAAGTCGTCGGCGCTGCGCGCGAAGGCGTAGAGCGCCACCAAGTGCGGGCGCAGCTCGGGTGGCACGAAGCGAGACGCCACCGGGTAGCTCTCGGTGTGGGCGTGCGCGAACTCTTCGCAGTAGGCGTAGGCCCGCTCGACCGTCCAGGGGCCGGGCGGCGGATCCAGCCAGCGGATCGGCGGCCGCGAGACCGGCGCCAGCGGCGGCGCCCCGCTCTCGTCCACCTCACGCCCTCCCCGCAAAATCTGCCGGATCATCCTCGATGTCCTCCGGTAATTAGGATGGCTGATCGGTTGGGCTCCGGCGAGCTTTGCTCGCCGGAGCCCAACGCGGGGGGCTTGGGACCCTCCGAGGGTCCCAAACTCGATCGTCTATGCAGTGCCATGTGGCCGCGCTGGATCCCCTCGGTGGCCAGCGCCCGCAGCGCCGCCAGGTTCGAGGCGAGGCCCGCGCATCCGACGATCATCCCCAGCGTCGTGGCGTCGACGGCGCCGAGCAGCCGCTGCGCCAGGCGCGCGCCGGCGTGCAGCTTCAGCGTGCCGCCCACCGTGCCGACCGCCATCGGCATGTCGAGGCGTCCGACCAGATCACCGCCCTCGGCGCGCCAGATCGACAGCGGCCGGTAGCGCCCGTCGGCCGCCGCGAAGGCGTGCGCGCCGGCCTCGACGCCGCGCCAGTCGTTGCCGGTCGCGATCACGACCGCATCGACCCCGTTCATGATCCCCTTGTTGTGGGTAGCGGCGCGGTAGGGGTCGTCCTCGGCGAAGCGCGAGGCGGCCACGATGCCGTCGCGCACCGTCGCGCCGTCGAGCGGACCGGCGGTCAGCGCCCGCGCCGGGACCCGCGCGGTCACGCGGACCCGCCGCCGGTCGCACAGGTTGGTCAGGATGCGCAGGCCCGACTGCCCGCCGGCCAGCTCGGCCACCCGGGCGGCCAGCGCCTCGGCGACGGTGTTCACCATGTTGGCGCCCATCGCGTTCCGGCAGTCGATGTGCACGTGTACGATCACCCGGTGGGGATGCGCGCGCAACGCCCGTACTTCCAGCTCGCGGGCGCCGCCGCCGCGATCGACCAGGCGCGGCAGCGTCGCGTGGGCGAGCGCGATCAGCTCCTCGGCGGCGGCCTCGAGGCGGGATTGGGCGGCCAACGGATCCTCGACACCGACGACCTCGATCTGCGCGGTCATGACCGGCGCATCGGCCTCGGCCAGGAAGCCGCCCCCCTGCCGCACCATCTTGGCGGCGTTGGAGGCGGCGGCGATCACCGAGGGCTCTTCCACCGCCATCGGCACCAGGACGTCCTGCCCGTTGACCCGAAAGTTGAGCCCCACACCCAGCGGCAGCGCGTAGATCCCGACCACGTTCTCGACGATCTTGTCGGCCGCCGCGGTGTCGAGCCCGCCGTGCTCGAGCGTGGCCAGATCCTCTTCGCCGAGGTCGGCGCAGAGCCGCAGCCGCTGCCGCCGCTCGGCGACCGAGAGCCGATAGAAACCGGGTATGCGCGAGCTTTCATCCGACATGCGACGGGTCCCTTTCTAGTCCCCCCGGGCGAGCCCGCGGGGGTCGATCAGTATATTCAGGATTCCGAGGCCAAGCCCGATGCCGCGCGCGCGGAAGGCTTGCGCGGCGTCCGCGTCGGCGAAGAAGGCCAGGCCGACGTCGCCTCCGCCGGCGCCCGAGGGCTTGGCGGCGCCGCCCAGCCCCTGGGCCAGCGCGGCCGCCGCCCGCACCGGCTCGGTCCAGATCGAAAGCTCGGCGTTGCGTCCGAGGGCGTCCAGCGCCAGGCCGCTTTGGCGGATGGCCTGCACGACGGCCGGCCGATCGGCCGCCTGCCAGGCGCGGATCAGGCCGTCGGCGGCGGCGCCGATCTCGCGCATCAGGCAGTGGTAGCGATCCGGGTTGCGTCCGGCCAGCGCCTCGGCGCCGCGAATGCCCTCCACGGTCGCACGGGGCGGACCCGCCGAGAACAGGACCAGCTCGCCGGGCGCCGCGCCGAGCGGCCGAATGACCGGCGCCGTGTCGCCGGGCCGCTGGAACGAGATGACGCCGCCGAAGACCGCCGCCGCTACGTCGCCGCCCGAGCCGCGCCCGCCTTGGGCCGCCCGGTGGGCGCGTTCGGCCAGCGTGAAGGTGAGCGCTCGGTCGGCTTCGGCGTCGCGTCCGGCGGCCTCCAGCAACGCCCCGACGGCCACCGCCGCCGCCGCCGCGCTCGATCCAATCCCCAGCTTTTGGGCCCGCGATCCCTGCCCCGCGCCGCGGCCGGACAGCTCGGCGCCGTCCGACAGCGCCGAGCTGTCGATCAGTGGCGCACCCGCCGGCGCAGAGATCCCGAATGGCGCCAGGTGCTCGCGCACCGCCAGCAGGGCCTCGGCGACGAGCGGCGTCGACGGGTCGGCGTTCGCCACGAATCGACCCCGGGCCCGGCGATTGACGGCGGCCACCACCGCCGGGTGGCCTGCCAGGACCGCGTACTCCCCGGCCAAGAAAACCTTGCCGGGCGCGCTGATCCAGGGGGCCGCCGGCCTCATGCGCTGGTCTCCGCGGTCTCGACCAGGCGGGCGCCCGGGCCCGGCGAGGCCACCAGCGTGCGCAGCACACCGGGCACGGCGGTTAGCGCGGCGGCGACGCGGTCGGCGTCGGCGGCGGCGCACAGCACCTTGACGTGCGGCCCGGCGTCGATGGTGAAGAAGGCGGCGATCGGCGACGGCTCTTCGCGCAGCGCGCGGACCCGCGCGATCGCGGCAACGGTTGCGGGGTTCCAATACAGAATGGCGGGGTCGGCGGCCAGCGCCGAGGCGTGCATGCGCAGCGCGCTGCGCTCGGCCACCGCGCCCAGCGCCGGCAGATCGCGGCCGGCGATGGCGGCGCGCGCCGCGACCAGATCGCCGTCGACGCCCGCGACCCAGGCCGGATAAAACGGCGACGTCTGCGCGGTGCGCTTCATGGCGGCCGTCGAGCCGAGGGCCTTGGCGCCGGCGGCGGTGATGGCGACCACCAGCCGCACGTCCCAGGTCGGATCGCCGGCCGTTGCGAGCGGATGCGCGACGGCGTCGGCGCCATCGGCGCGCGTGCCGCGATCCATCTCGACGAAGCCGCCAAAGATCGATCGCGCCGCGGATCCGGATCCCAGCCGCGCCAACTCGGAGAGCTGCGCTGGTGGCAGATCCAGGCCGGCGGCGCGCGTTGCCGCCAGCGCCAGCGCCGCGAATCCCGAGGCCGACGAGGCCAGCCCCGACGCGGTCGGCACGCTGTTGGCGGTGACCACCGTGGCGTGCGCCGAGATGCCGGCGCGTGCGCGCACGCGATCGAGAAAGGCCGACACGCGAAGCGCCACCTGGCTGTCGGCGGGCGCGCCGTCGAGCGTGACCCGATCGCTAGATCCATCGCCGTCGTCGAAGGCCACCCGCGTGCGGGTGCCCATCCGATCGAGCGTCAGCGACAGGCTGCCGGTGGCCGGGAGGTTGAGCGCCTCGTCGCGCTTCCCCCAGTATTTGACCAGGGCGATGTTGGTCCCGGCGGTGGCGGTGGCGGCGGTCACCGGGGCCCGCCCGTCGCGCCACCGCCCGGCGCCGCCGCGATCTGCGCCAGGAACCCCGAGTGGCCCGCGGCGCGCCAGCGGGCCAGCACGTCGCGCTCGTGCCCGGGCGCCAGGGCGATCACCGCCCCGCCGCCACCGGCGCCGGTCAGCTTGGCGCCGACCGCGCCGGCCGCGCGCGCGCTGTGAACCAAGATCTCCAGCTCGGGCGACGAGACCCGCAGCGCCGCCAGCAGCCCGTGCGCGGCGTCGAAGATGCGCCCCAGCCCATCGACGTCGCCCTTGCCGAGCGCCACCCGCGCGTCGTCCGCCAGCCGGCCCAGCAACGTCAGGATGTCCCCCGCGACCGACAGGCGTTCGCGCAGGCGCCCCACCGCCGCCACCTGCGCGGCGGTGTCGCGCGGCCGCCCCGACAGACCGATGCAAAGGGTCATCGCCTGCAGGACCGGCACCGGCCGCCAGCCGTCGGCCCGCGTGAAGGTCCCCGCCAGGCCGGTGCGGGCGGCCGCGGCGTCGATGCCCGAGGGGTTGCCGTGAAACACCGCCTCGGCCCGGGCCACCGCGTCGTCGATGGCGGCTCCGTCGTTCGCCCGACCGGTCGCCGCCGCCGCCGCGCGCGCGAGCGCCACCGCCAGCGCCGCCGAGCTGCCGAGCCCGGCGCGCGATGGGATCTGCGCGTCGGCCTGAAAATCCAGCCCCGGTGTCTCGAGGCGCCCGACGATGGCGGCCAGCGCGCGCCCGACCGGCGAGCCGTCTCCGGCGGTCGCCTCGAGCGACCAGGCGGGCACGCTCAATCGGCCCGAGCCGGCGCGCGCCTCGACGGAGATTCCGGTGGAGATGCCGACCGCGAGCGCCGCGTAGCCGTGGACGACCGCGTGCTCGCCGACCAGGATCACCTTGCCGTGTCCGAACCCGCGACCGACGACGGGGCCGTCGGTGCCGGGGTCGCCCGGGCCGGGCGCACTCATCGCGGCCTCTGCGCGAGCCACCCCGCCAACTCGCCGGTGACGACCCGCGGCGCCGAGGCGAGGTCGCTGGCCCGCGCCACGCCGGTCAGCAGCGCCGCCGCCCGCAGCCCCTCGATCACCTGGCCCAGATATGCTTGGGCGCCGGCCGCGCCGCCTTCTTGCACCGCGCGCAGCGCCGGTTGCGCCAGCCCACACAGCCGGGCGCCGAGCGCCAGCGCCCGCGCGACGTCGAGGCCGCTTCGGATGCCACCCGAGGCCACCACGTCGATCCCGGCCCCCGGCAATCCCTCGGCCGCCAGCCAGGCCACGGCGGCCGCGGTCGGAATGCCCCAGTCCCACAGCTCCCGCCCGCGCGCCTTGTCGGCCCCCTGCGCGCGGTGCGATTCGACGGCGGTCCAGGAGGTGCCACCGCCGCCCGCGACGTCGATCGCGCGGACCCCGGCCGCCACCAGCCGCCGCGCGACCGCGGGCGAGATCCCGCAGCCGGTCTCCTTCACCATCACCGGTTTGCCGAGCTCGGCCGTCACGCGCGCGATGGCGTCGAGCGCGCCACGGAAGTCGCGATCGCCCCCCGGCTGCGCCATCTCCTGCGCCGGGTTGAGGTGGATGCAGAGCGCGTCGGCGCCCACCCGGTCGACGATCTCGCGGGCCGCCGCCGTCGACAGCGCGGCCAGCTGCACGACGCCGAAGTTGGCAAAGAGATAGACCTCCGGGGCGGCGGCGCGGACGTCATAGGTCGACGCCAGCTCCGGGTGCAGCAGCATGGCGCGCTGGCTGCCCAGGCCGAAGGGGATGCCGTGCGCGGCCGCCGCTCGGGCCAGCGCGCGGTTGATCTCGCCGGCCGCCGGCGTGCCCCCGGTCATGCCGGTCACCATGAGCGGCGCGCGGATCGTTCGGCCCAGCAGCGCGGTCGACAGATCGATGTCGGCCGCCGCGCGCTCAGGCAACGCGCAGTGCAAGAGGTGCACGCCGTCGAGCAGGGTCGGTCGATGGAAGTCGGCCGCGCCCGAGGCCGCGATCTCCAAGTGTTCGGCCTTGCGTTGACTGATACCGCCGTCCGCCATGCAGCCCTTTCGTATAGAACCTTTGCGCCGGGACGGGCAAGCGACCACTAGTTTTTTCAAAAAAAATTGAAAGGTCGGCCGTTCCGGGGAGGCTGGTCACGGTTTCATGGCTCCCTGTGCCCGAAGAGTGGCTTTTCTTGCCCCGACCTGAACGGGTGGATAGTATCGCGCCATGGAGCAGTCCTGGCTGGCGATCGGCGCGTCGGCGTTCCTGACCGGTGGGGTCACGATGGGGATGGTGGCCTGGCTGCTGGCCTCGGCGCGGGCGCGCGGCATCGCCCATGCCGCGCTGCGGGAGGTCGAGACCCGGGCGGCGGTCGCGGGGGCGCGCGCAGAAGCCTTGGGCGAACAGGCCCAGCAGGCCGAAGGTCGGGCCAATGGGCTCGAAGCGGCGCTGCGCCAGGTGGACAGCCAGCGCGCCGCCGAGCGGGAGCGCGCCGAGGGTCTGTCGCGCAGCTTGGACGAGCAGCGCGATCTGCTCGAGGCGGCCAAGGTGCAACTCGGCGACACCTTCCAGGCGCTGGCGGGCGAGGCGTTGCGCGCGAGCCAGGAAGATTTTCTGGCGCTGGCCACCGAGCGCTTGGGCGCCGTGCGCAAGGAGACCTCCGCCGAGCTCGAATTCCGCCAGCAGGCTCAGCAGAAGGTGCTCGAGGGGATGGTCGGGCCGGTGCGCGCCTCGCTGGAAAAGGTGGACGAGCAGGTGCGCGCCATGGAGCGCGAGCGCGGCACCGCCTACGGTGCCCTCCGCCAGCAGATGCAGAGCATCTCCGAGACCCAGGAGAAGCTGCGCGACGCCACCGGCAACCTGGTCAGCGCGCTCAAGACCCCGTCGGTGCGCGGGCGCTGGGGGGAGATGCAGCTCCGGCGGGTGGTCGAGCTGGCCGGCATGCTCGAACACTGCGACTTCGAGCAGCAGGTGACCGCCAACGGCGAGGACGGACGCCTGCGTCCCGACATGGTCGTGCGCCTGCCGGGCGGACGCAACATCGTGGTCGATGCCAAGGCGCCGCTCGGTGCCTATCTCGAGGCGCTGGAGACGGCCGACCCGGGGGCGCGGACCGCCAAGCTGCGCCACCACGCGGCGCAGGTGCAGGCCCACATTCGCAAGCTCTCGTCCAAGAGTTACTGGGAGGGCTTCGCCGGCTCGACCGAGTTCGTCGTCATGTTCCTGCCGGGCGAATCATTTTACGATGTCGCCCTGGAGCAGATGCCCGGCCTCATCGAAGACGGGGTGGCGCAGCGGGTGCTCATCGCCACCCCCACCACGCTGCTCGGTCTGCTGCTGACCACCAGTTGTGGTTGGCGCGAGGAGCGCCTGGCGGATAATGCCCAGCGGATCAGCGACGAAGGGCGGAACCTGCACGGCCGGATCGCCACCGTGCTGGAATACCTGGGCGAGCTGGGCGGCTCGCTCAATCAATCGGTCAAACACTTCAACCAGGCGTTGAGCTCGTTCAACGGCCGGGTCACGGTGTCGGCGCGACGGCTGGAGGCACTCGACGCCCGCGGGAAGAAGGATCTGGTCGAGATCGACGAGATCGACGTGCGCGCCGCCAGTGGTTCGCCGCCCGAACGCCGGGCGCGCGGGCGGCAACTCCCGCAACCGACGTTGACACTCCCGCTGTCGCCGACCCTCCCGCTGTCCTCGGCGCTGGCGCTGTCGCCCACCAACGACGAAGGGGGCTAAAGGCCCCGTGGACTTCGTCGAGCCGGCGCGGGCTTTCGCGCTCGAGCTCGTGGGCGGACGCGGCCACTACGAGCGGGTGGTTCGCGCCGCGATGGAGGCCCGCCGCAGCGTCTGGATCGCCACCGCCAACCTGAAAGAGCTGATGGTGGAAGATCATCGGGCGGTCCCCGGCCGGCGGCGCTCGATGCGGGCGGGCGGACGCGGGGCGCGCGCCTACCGGTCGATCCTCGACGTGTTCGACGATCTGGCCGCGCGCGGGGTGGAGCTGCGCATCCTCCACGCCTCGGCCCCGTCGCGGGCTTTTCGCGCCACGTTGGCCAAGAGCACGCGTCTCAAACGCGCGCTGGCGTTGCGCGCCTGCCCGCGCGTCCACTTCAAGATCGTCATCGTGGATGGCGCGTTCGTTTATCTGGGCAGCGCCAACTGGACCGGCGCCGGCTTGGGCGCCAAGGGCGAAGGGCGCCGCAACTTCGAGCTGGGTTTCGCGGGGTCGGACGACGGTCTCCTCGATCGGGCCCAGGAGATGTTCGATCACGTCTGGCGTGGGGCGGCCTGCGGTGGCTGCAAGCTGCGCGATCTCTGTCCCGGTCCGCTGGACTTGGTGGCGTCGGGTCCCCGGGCGCGACCCGATTCCCGGGCCTGACCAGAACAATTCAGCGGCTTTTGGGCCGTCCGGTCGATCGGCGCCGGCGGCCTGCGGCTTTTGGGGCACCGAGCCGATGGGCCGTCGCCCCGCCCTTTTGGCCGCCCTGCGCTTGCACCAAGTAGCGTCGTGCTTAGAATCAATTCCAACATGGGGCGGCCCGAAAACAGAGACGACGGCGAGGGCATCGTGGCCCGGCTCAAAGAGACGGCGGACGGTCTCGGTCAGCTGGTTGGTGACCACGTGAGGTTGGCCCGCATCGAGCTGGTCGCCGAGGCGCGCAGCTATGCGCGCGGTCTGGTGTCGATCGCGGTGGCGGTCGTGCTGCTGCTGATCGGGTACGTGTTCGGCCTGACCGCCGGGGCGCTGGCGCTGGCCCGGCTGGTCGGGGCTCCCCTGGCCTTCGTGATCGTGGCGGTGCCCCACCTGATCGCGGGCGTGATCGCCATCGTCTCGGGCACCCACCGCGTACAACAGACGCCTCTGCTGCCCGAGTCTGGCGTCGAGGCGGCGCGCACGGTCAACGCGCTCACCCACGCGCTGCCGGCTCGAAACCCCTGAAGGTGAAATTTCGCATGACGCCCGACAACATCAACGAGCTGGCCAACGCCGAAGCGGAGGTCGAACGTACCCGGGAGCGGGTGGCGCTGTCCGTCGTCGCGCAGCGCGACGAGGTGGTGCGCCAGACCAATTGGAGAAATTGGTTCGTTCGTCGGCCGGCGGCTTTCTTGGGCGCCGCCTTCGTGGCGGGCTTCTGGTTGGGGAACCGACGATAGTTTCGGACGACGGCATTCGGACGACGGCATTCGGACGACGGGCTTCGGACGACGGCTGTGGCGCAGAAAAAACCGAGGAGAGAACCATGGAAATCACAGATCAGATCGAAGCGACCGCGCGTGAGCTCGGTGAGCGGGTGCGCCCGCAGCTCGAGGACGCCAAGCGTCGCCTCATGTCGGCCAACGACAAAGTGATCGACTACATCAAAGAGAATCCCGGGACCTGCCTGGTGGGGGCCGTCGCACTCGGCTTCATCGTCGGGAAGATCGCCCGGCGTGCCTAAAAAGGAAATGGGGAGGGCCAAGATGGAAACGCCGGAGAAGAATCCAACCGAGAAGAATCCCGCCAACGGGCGGGCTGCCGACGACGGCGTGCATTCGATCGGGCAGCGGCTCGATCGGGTCAGCGGGTCCGCGCAGGAGGCCTGGGGTCAGACGCGCGATGCGTTCTCGGACCTGAGCGACGCCATCGACATCAAAGCGCGCGTGCGCCGACAGCCGTACGGGACGCTCGCGGCGGCGCTGGGGATCGGCTACGTACTGGGCGGTGGGATCTTCACGCCGCTGACCTCGCGAATCGTCCGGCTCGCGCTGCGGATCGGCGTGCGGGCGGCTTTCGTGCCGCTGCTCAAGGATCAGGTTGCGGGGCTGGCCGAGGCGCTGGCCGATGGGGACGGGGACGGCGCGGGACGCGCGGCGGGTAAGGGCCACAAGGCCAGCAAGCGAACGTAACAAGGAGGATCCGATGAATCTCAAAGACGTGCGAAACATGGACAAGGACGATCTGCTCGGGCTCTTGGGCCTCGAGACCAAGAGCTCGACGGGCGCGTGGCTGGCGGGGGCGCTCGGCACCTTCGGGGTCGGCCTGCTGGTCGGCGCCGGGATCGGGCTCATGCTCGCCCCCAAGCCGGGCCGCGAGCTGCGCGAGGACCTCCGCGATCGGCTGCGCCGGGCGCCCGAGGCCCTCGACGAGGCGGTCTCGGCGGTTTCGGGCCGCGAATCGGCCAGCGCGAATAAACCCGCGTAGTCATTCGATGTTCCAAGGCCGACGCCCTCGGCGACACTGTCGGATAGAGGGCGTCGGTTTTCTCGTGCCCGGCGCCCGAGACCGTCCAGGAGATGGAAAATGGACGGGCTCCCTCGGCACCCCGATACTCACCAGGCGGGAGGTCGCATGCGCCGGGAGACCAAGACTTGGGCGGGCCGCCTGGCCGCTGCCGCGGTGGTGGCCTTCATGCTCGCCTACGTTCCGTACCACCTCTACGCGCGTTCGGGCTTCGCGCGCACGATCGCGCTTCGGCGTGATCTGACCGCGCTCAAGGCCCGCAACCGCGAGCTGGCCGCCGAGAACGATCGGCTGACCCGGCAGGCGGACGCCCTGCGCGACGATCCCGTCGCCATCGAGCGTGTGGCCCGGGCGGAGCTGGGCTGGGTGCGGCCCGGTGAGATCGTGGTCGATCTGTCGAAGCGGCCATGAAGGAGACGCGGCAAAGTCGCGCGCGGGTTCGCCGGGCCTTGCGCGACGGCACGCTCCGCGGCGCGCCGCTGGCCGATCGCGTGGGGTATCAGGTCGGGCGGGTCGTCCGCGCCGGGCTGGCGTTCACCGTCTGCGGGGCCTTTTTATTTCTGTTCTGGCGAGGGTGGTTCCCGGACCTGCGCTTGCCCGGCGCGGATCTGCGTCGGGTGGCCGCGGCGGCCGTGCTGACCGCGCTGCTGGCCTACAAGATCTCGGCGCGGGTGCGCATCGCCGAACGCCGGCGGACGCCACGGCGCGAGGCGATCTCGGACGCCGAGGTAGGTCTGTTGCTGCTCACGACCGTCTACCTGCTGCTGGCGTTTTCGGGCGGCGTGACGTCGGCGATCTACCCGCTGGTCTACGCGGTGGTCAGCTTCTTGGTGACCTTCCACCGGCTGGCGGTCGGGCTGCCACTGGCGGGGGCCGCGATCGGGTTCGAGGCGGTGCTCTCGTTCGGGCCCGCGGCGTCGCCGGAAGCGGCGGCGGCGTTTCCCGGGCACGCGGGGTTCATCGCCGTCTTCGCGCTGCTGAACGTGGTTTTCCTGCACGCCGAGGTGGCCCGCCAGCGCCGCGAGCGCCGGCGCCGCCTCGAGGGCGAGGTGGCGGCGATGCGCGAGGAGGCCCGCGATTTTCGTCTCATCTCGACCGCGCTGTCGGCCGAAAGCCGCGTGCGCAGCCGGGCCGAAGAACAGGAAAAGCTTTCGCAAGGCTCGATCCAGACCATCCACCAGCAGCTCTACTACAACCTCGATCTGCTGCGCTCGGCGCTCGAGCTACAAACTTGCGCGTTGCTGTGGCTCGACGAGAGCGGCGAGCGGCTCAAGGTCAAGGAGCTGTGCACCGAATCGACCCAGGTTGCGGAGGGGGCCATCGGCGCGGGCGAGGGGGTGCTGGGTGCGATCCTCAAGGAGATGCGCCCCTTCGTGCTGGAATCGCCGCGCCTGTCGCTGCTGCCGTATTACAGCGGCTCGGCCACCGTGGGCGCGTTCATCGGCGTGCCGGTGGTCGAGGGGCGGGCCGCGCGCGGCGTGCTGATCGGAGATCGGGCCGACGAGCGATCGTTCGACGATGCGGCGCTCGCGCTGATGGCCAGCGCCGCCGATCAGGTGGTGCGGGTGGTGCAATCCGAGCGGGTCTTTCAGGCCGTCGAGCGCTCGAAGGACGAGCACGAGCGCTTCTATCGCGCCTCGGCCGAGCTGAACCGCGCGCTCACCCTCGACGAGGTGTACACCGCCGCCATCGCCGGCGCGCGCGGTGTGTGCGAGTTCGATCTGGCCGCCATCGCCACCTACGACGCGCGCCGCGGCAGCCACACCATCCGCAGCGTGGTGGGCGAGGTGGCGGAGCACCTGCTCGGCACGACGCACAAGGATCCTTCGTCGATCGCCTCGATGGCGGCCAAGAACAAGCTGGCGCTGCCGGCCGGGGGCGAGTGGCGCGAGCGCGACGTGCCGGTCTTCTCGCACCCGATGCGGATCAAGGATTACGAGTCGCTGCTGGTGCTGCCGCTGCTCGTGAAGGACGAGGTGATCGGGACCTTCACCGTCGGCGCCAAACGGGCCGGCGCGTTCCCGTCGGACCGCCGCGAGATGCTGGGCGTGATCGCCAACCAGGTGGCCATCTCGATGCAGAACGCGCGCATGTACGAGGTGGTCGAGGAGCAGGCCACCACCGACGGCCTGACCGGCCTGGTCAACCACCGCACCTTCCAGGAGCGGTTCTCGTCGATGCTGGGCCGCGCCGAGCGGCGCAGCTTCGCGGTGTCGATGCTGCTGACCGACATCGATCACTTCAAGAAGGTCAACGACACCTACGGTCACCCGACCGGCGACGAGGTGTTGCGGCGGGTGGCCGTGATCCTCAAGGCCAGCGCGCGCAAGATCGACATCGTGGCCCGCTATGGCGGCGAGGAGTTCGCGATCGTCCTCGAAGGGACCGATCGGGCCGGTGCCCTGCAGCTCGCCGAGCGCATCCGCCAGGAGGTCGCGCAGCAGTCGTTCGCGTCGCCGCAGGGCGCCTTCCAGGTGACGCTGTCGATCGGCGTGGCCTGCTATCCGGACGACGCCCGCGACAAGGCCGAGATCATCTCGCGCGCCGATCAGTCGCTCTACTCGGCCAAGCACGGAGGCCGCAACCGCACCGTCTGCTACGCCGACATCGACCGCGGCAAGCTCAAGGTCGCGGCCAAGTAGCCGTCCCTCACCCGAGGAGCCTCGGCAGCACCTCATCGATGGGGGTGGTGGCCTGGATGGTGCGGTCGCCCTTGGGCGTGAGCAGGCCGGCCGCGAAGCCGGCGTACATCTCGGCGAAGGCCTCGGCCACCTGCGGCGGCACGCCGGCCTGGGTCAGCGCCGCCACATGCCCGGCCGGCGGGATGTCGACGACGGGGAGGGTCTTGCCCAGCGCCTTGCCGAGCTTCTCCGCCAGCTGGCGCGCCGAATAGGCCGGACCCACCAGATCGACGACCTCCGCGCGGGCGGGCGGCGACTTCAATAGCTTGGCGGCCAGATGCCCGATGTCCTGGGTGGCCACCTGTGGCAGCGGCGCGTCGGCCGAGGGGGCGAAGTTTGGAAAGATGCCGGCCTGCTTGGCGGCGGCGATGGCGCCGCCGATGTTCTCCTGGAAGCTCCCCGCGCGGATGACCACCAGCTTGGTCCCGGTCTCGCGCAGCTTGGCCTCGGCGTAGTGCAGGCTCTTGATGGGGCCGTTCTTGTCGGCGCGATCGGCCCCCACCGAAGAAAGCAACACCACCAGGGGCACGCCGCCGGCCTTGACCCCGCCGGCGATGCCGTCGGCAGCCTGGCGCTGGGCGCCGTAGAAATCGGCCGCGCCATAGCTGGGCGGAATCAACGTGAAGAGCCCGTCGGCGCCCTTGACGGTGGCGGCGACGAAGCCCGCATCGTCGAGCGAGCCGATCGCTACCTGGGCGCCGCGCGCCGACCAGGGCGCGCCTTTTTGCGTGTCCCGCACGATCACGGTGACCTTCTCACCGCCCGCCAGCAGATCGCCCGCGACGACCGCCCCCACGTGACCTGTCACTCCAGCAACCACGAACTTCGACATGACGCCCTCCTTGGTTGAATCCGAAAGTTGAATCCTCGGATGACCGGCGTCGGGCGGGGTTACAGCCAAATCACCTCATCAAATCACCGCCCCGGGGGCTTGAGCTTGACGTCGTTGCTGGTCTCGGTGACCAGCTTGCCGTCTTCCGTCGGGCGAAAGCGGATCTCGGTCTTCACTTCAATCACCATCTTGGAGAGCGCCTTGACCACCTCGTCGTTCATGTTGAGGTGCTCGAGCCAGGTGCGCACCTCGCCGGCGGCCACGCGCATGATGTCGTCCTTGGATCGGCTGGCGGCGCCGACCCCGGCCGAGACCGCGCGCCGCACGAAGTCGGAGATCCCGCTGCGATCCTCGCCGCGCGCCGTGGTCTCGTCGTCGACCGCCGACTCGGGCGCCGAATCCTCGGCCCCGCTCGCCTCCATCTTCGCGTCCTCGGCCATGCGGCAAGACTACCGCGAAAACCGGCGATCGCACCCGGCGCCGGCGGACCAGCCGCGATCCCGTCGGAGACCGAGGCCTGGGAGCGCGCCCGAGTGCCCCAGATCCCGAATGTCCCAGATAATAGTTGCTCGTCTATAGTTGCTGTCTTGTCCGGCCGCGCGCGCCTCTTCACCGCCTACTTCGTGACCACCCAGGTCGCGCTGTCCTACTTGGGCCTCTCGCTCTCGCGCCGGTTTAGGAGCCCCGAGTCGCTGGCGCGGATCACGCTGGCCAAACATCGCCGCAATGCCCGCCGGATCGAGGCGGCGATCCTGAAGCTGCGCGGGCTCTTCATCAAGGTCGGCCAGCTCATCAGCATCATGGCCAACGTGCTCCCCGACGCCTTCCGCGAAGGGTTGCAGGGGTTGCAGGATCAGGTGCCACCGCGGCCCTACCGCGACATCGAGGCCCGCCTGCGTGAAGAGTTCGGCGGCCGCCCGCCGACCGAGGTGTTCGCCGAGTTCTCTGCCGAGCCGGTCGCCTCGGCCTCGATCGGTCAGGTGCACCGCGCTCGGCTGGCCTCCGGCGAAGAGGTCGCGGTCAAGGTTCAGTATCCCGACATCGAGGAGATCGTCCGCATCGATCTGCGGGCGCTGCAGCGAATCTTTTCGATCCTGCGCTGGTTCATGCCCGACTACGGCTTCGACACCATCTACCGCGAGATCCGCGAGATGGTGCTGGCCGAGCTGGACTACCGTCTGGAGGCGGCCGCCATCCAGAAGATCGCGGCCAACTTCGCGGCCCGCCCGACGCCCCCCTCGCACGTGCGGTTCCCGCGCGTGATGGCGCCGTTCTCGACGGCGCGCGTGCTCACCACCGAGTGGATGGAGGGGCCCAAGGTGGCCGATCTCGAGCGGCTGGAGGCGCTCGAGGTCGACCGGCGCGCGGCGGCCCGCGTCTGCGTCGAGGCCTACTGCCAGCAGATCTTCATCGACGGCCTGTACCACGCCGATCCGCACCCTGGGAACCTGCTGGTGCACACGCCGGTCGCACCGGACGGCCCGCCCACCATCGTGTTTCTGGACTTCGGCGCCACCGGCAAGGTGAGCGAATCGATGCGCCGCGGGATGATGTCGTTCATCCAGGGGGCCATCACGCGCGACACGGTGCGGATCGTGTCGGCGATGAAGGAGATGGGGTTCATCTCGCGGCGCGCCGACCCGGAGGTCTTCGATCGGGTGGTGCAGTACTTCCACGACAAGATGCGGGTTCAGATGTCGGCCGAGGGCTTCTCGCTCAAGGACCTCAAGTTCGATACCGAGAAGAGCCTGGGCAGCCTGCTCGACCTGCGCGATCTCAACGTGAGCCTGGCCGATCTGCGCGACGCCTTCCACATCCCCAAGGAGTGGATCCTGCTGGAGCGAACACTGTTGCTGCTGCTGGGCGTTTGCACCACCCTCGACCCCGAGATGAGCCCGGCCGCCATCATCGAGCCGTACTTAGAACGGTTTTTGCTCGGGGAAAAGAAGCAGTGGTCGGAGATCGTGCTCGAGGCCTCGCGCGAGATGGCGCTGTCGGCGCTGTCGCTGCCGGGTGAGCTGCAACGGTTCATGGATCGGGCGCTGCGCGGCGAGATCGAGGTCGGCTTGCCGAACCTCGACGAAAA
Source organism: Polyangia bacterium (assembly GCA_035648655.1). GTDB lineage: Bacteria > Myxococcota_A > Polyangia > Fen-1088 > Fen-1088 > JADGRB01. Next base: position 1,479 of record DASRLC010000612.1, on the reverse strand, counting down.
CGCGCGGATGCTCTACTACGGTGGGCAGCAGATCCTGTGGGGGATCTTGGCCGCCACCGGGGCGGCGCTGGCGACGGTATTCGACGGCCGCGGGCAGACCACCGCGACGGTCGTCGCCGGCATCGGGGCCGGCCTGTCGGGTCTGCTCCTGATCCTCGCCTGGTTTGGCGGCCGACCGCGGCGCCCCCGTGGCGCGCGCGGCCTGCGCTAGCCCCTCCCCGATTGACGAACCCGGGTGGGCGGAATATCTACAAGCCGGAACCTGGTTCCGCCCCCATGCGCCCCATCCTCGTCAATATCCCCGCCAAGCTGCTCTTCTTCGTCGCGCTCGCGGTCGGGCTGGGCCTCTTCGTCCGCGATCTGGTCCAGCGGCGCCGCAACCCCAAGCTGCAATTTTCTTCGACGCCGCTCTATCTGCTGGCCGCTGCCGAGGTGCTGATCGGCCTCAAGTCGGGCTCGTGGACGCCCAGCGCGGCCGGCTTCGGACACCCCTGGACGCCGGTGCCGATCTATTCATACGGCGTGATGCTGGGGACCTCGTTGGTGGTCGGCTGGTTCCTGGTCATGCGCCTCGCGCAGCAGGATCACATCGACCAGCAAGAGGCGGGCACGATGTACATGTGGACCGCGGTCTGGTCGATCATCGGCTCCCGGGTGCTCTACGTGCTCACCAACCTGTCGGACTTCGACAGCGTGACGGAGATGTTCATGGTCAACCGCGGCGGCCTGGTGGCCTACGGCGGCATGATCGGTGGCTTCCTGGCCAGCTGGTACGGCTGCCGCAAGCGCAAGATTCCGCTCTTGCAGTGGGCCGACGTGGTCGCGCCGGGCGTGGTGCTCGGCACCGCCATCACGCGCATCGGCTGCTTCCTGTTCGGCTGTGACTTCGGCGCGCGCACCAACCTGCCGTGGGGGATCCGTTTTCCGGGGCCGAGCGCATTGGCGGCGCAAGGCAGCCCGGCCTGGCAGCACCACGTGCGCGACTTCGGCCTCTCGCGGGCCGCCGCGTGGTCGTACCCGGTTCACCCGACGCAGATCTACGAGTCGCTGGTCGGCCTGATCCTGTTTGGTCTGCTCATGCTCATCCGCAAACACCGCCGGTTCTCGGGGCAGGTCTTTTTGGGATGGGTGCTGGGATACGGGATCATGCGGCCGCTCATCGAGATCGTCCGCGACGACGATCAGCGCGGGAACGTCGGAATCCTGTCGACCTCGCAGTTCATCGGGATTGTCACGGTGGTGCTGGGGCTCGGCCTGTTGGTGGCGCTGGTCCGCCGCTACCGCCGTGACCCGGAGAGCCTGCGCCTCTGGCAGCACGCGCCGGCTTTGGCCACCGGCCCCGCGGGCAGCTCGGCCGGCCACTCTGCCCCGGCGCCCAAACGACGCAAGCGGCGCTGATGGTGGCGGGCCTGGGCGCGCGGCGGGCCGCCCCGTTGACCAGGTCGGCCGAGCCGCGGCGCAGAGCTCGGCGTGTCCTGC
>DASRLC010000611.1:0-12111 GCA_035648655.1 Polyangia bacterium | reverse complement strand
GCCGGGTATCTCGGTACGCTGCTGCTGGGCGCGGCGTTCGTGGCGGTTGGCCTCTTGGCTTCGTCGCTCACGCGCAGCCAGGTGCTCGCCGGAGCGCTGTCGTTCGCGCTGTTCTTCGCGTCGCTGTTGCTGGGTGCGCTGGAGGCGACGGCGCGGTCGCCGGCGGTCGCGGCGGCGCTTCATCGTGTGAGCCCCTTTCGCATGATGGAGGACTTCGGTCGCGGGATCGTCGATTCGCGTCCGATTGTGCTGCTGGCGTCGGTAACCGCGCTGGCGCTGTTGGCCGCGGCAGCGGCGGTCGGTCGCTTGCGCGGTCCCGCTCCCCTGGATCTGCCGGCGTCGCGTCGCCTCGCGCCACGAATCTCGGGGGTCCTGCTGGTGGTCATCGCGTTCCTGCTCAACGTCGTCGCCGAGCGCCACTACGTTCGGGGCGACTGGACGCGGCTCGGCCTCTACGCGCTCTCCGATCAAACCGCCGCGATGCTGCGTGGCTTGCCACGCCCGGTGGCGGCGACCGTGTTCGTCTACCCGCGGCGCGACGACGAGCGGGCGCGGCTGGTCGCCGGCCTCGTCCGCGAGCTGGCCGAGCGCTGCGCCCACAGCTCGGGCGGCCGGTTCTCCTTCGAGGTGGTCGATCCCGACCGGGCGCCTGAGCGCGCCGAGGCGGCCGCGAAGCGCTACGGCATAGGTGCGTTCGACATGGGACAGACCGTGGTGGTCTTCACCTCGGGCGCGCGTTCGAAGGTGGTGACCGAGGATGCGCTGGTCGATCCCGAGCTGGACGCCGACGGAGCGCCGCGGCCCGGCGTTCGCGCCTGGCGCGGCGAGGCCGCCTTCGCCGACGCGCTGCGGGCGGTGGCCGAGGATCGGGCGCCGCGGATCTGTTTCACCTCGGGGCACGGCGAGGCGGGCGTCGACGCGAGCGAGGACGCCGGTTACGGGAGGTTCGCCGACAGCCTGCGCGCGGAGGGCGACGAGGTGCGCGCCCTCGGCACGATCGCGGCCGCCACGGAGTCCGGCTGTCGCGCCCTGGTGATCGCCGAGCCGACGCGCGCCTTCGCACCGGCCGAGATCGCTGCGCTGACTGCGTTCGTCGAAGGCGGCGGTGGGGTGCTCGCCATGGTGGGGCCGGTCTTCACCGCCGGCGGCGACCGATTCGTGCCGCTCGGCCTGGAGAGCTTCGCGGCGCGCTACGGGGTCCGGCTGGGCGAGAACCTGGTCGTCGATCCGACGCGCGCCAGCGAGATCGAGGGCCCCTCGGTCTGGTCGGCCGGCCCCGAGAGCTATGGATCCGCCGCGATCACCGATGCTCTGGGCGATCGGTCGACCATCTGGCCGCGCACCCGTGAGGTGACTCCGGCGCGCGAGCTCCCGGTCGGTCTGCTGGTGAGCCGGCTCGTGCAATCGAGCGCCGACGGCTGGGGCGAGACCGATCTGCCGACCATCCGCGGTGACGCGGACCTGACCTTCGACAGCGCGCGCGATCGCCGCGGGCCGGTCACCGTGGCGGTGGCGGTCGAGCGCCTGGCGAGCCGCCAGCGGCCAGACAGCCGGTTGGTGTTCCTGGGGACCGGGCGGCTGGTGATGAACTATCGGCTGGCGGGCCTGTCGCCGCGGGACCACGACGCTGAGCTGGTGCGGGCGGCGATCGCCTGGCTCGTCGACAGCCGGCCGGGGATCGAAATCGCGCCCAAGATTGCGAAACGGGGCTTCGTCTCGCTCACGGCCGCGGAGCTGAGTTGGGCCTTCCGCTTGTTCGTCATCCTGCTGCCGATGGCTATGCTGTTGAGCGGCGCGCTCACCTGGTGGCGGCGCCGGATCTGATGCGGCGGGTGGCGGGCCTGGGCACGGTGGCGGCGCTGCTGGCGGCGTATCTTTTGCTCACCGGCCACGGCCGCGATCGCCTGGGTACGGTAGGGTCGGGGAGGGGGACGCCGCTGCTGGCGGGGTTCGATCGCGCGTCGGTCCGTCGCCTCTTGATCGCGCGCGGCGCCGGTGCTCCGTTTTCGCTGGAGCGCCAAGCGCCCGGTGCCGATCCACCCTGGCGCGTGTTGCCGGCTGGCTGGGCCGCCGAGAGAGCCGCCGTCGAAGGGTTGTTGACCGCGCTCGACTTTGCCGAGATCGCGCGGACGGCGGACACGACGCCGGCGGCGGCCGGTCTCTCTCCGGCGGCCGTCGCGCTCACGATCGACGCCGCCGGGGGCACCCGATCGCTCCGCTTCGGTCACGCCGACGCGGGCCGGGGCGGGGTCTTCGTCGCGATCGGTGGCGAGGCCGCCGTTCGGGTGGCGCCGCGGCACCTGCTCGATCTCGTCGATCGACCCGCCGAGGTCTACCGTGAGGCCCAGCCTGTCCCCGCACCATCGGGCTCGCGCGATCGACCGACTGCGGAGGCCGGCGTTGCGCCGTCGGGCGATCGCGGAGGTCCGCTGCTCGACTTCGCGCATTTCGACGTCAGGCGGCTGCGCCGAACGGCTGCGGACGGAATCGTCGAGCTCGTTAGTGACGACGGCGAGAGCTGGCGCTGGGCGACGCAGCCGGGCGCGGCGGCGGGATCGCCGACCACGCGACGGCCAATCGACGCCGCGAACGCCACCCGCGTGGCTTCCGCGCTCGGGAACCTGCGGCCGGAGCGCCACTTGGACGCTGCGGTGGTTCGCCCGCCGATGCTGCAATTAGAGGTGGACGTGGACCCGCCGGGGCAGAGCTCGCCCACCCGCCACCGACTCCTGATCGAAATCGACAGACCAAAGGGCTGTCTCGGGCGGCTCGACCAGACCACCGCCTTCACGCTGCCGTCGGCGACCTGCGACGAGCTGGCCCTGCCGCTGGTCGCACGCGGGGCAGGGGACTGAGCGCCGAACCGGCGGGAGCAATTGTCGCGCAAAATAAAATCGGCGCGGCACCTGGTGGCACCGCGCCGAACCGGCGCCGGGGCGCCGCGGCGAGCGACTTTAATCGACCCCTATCTATTTCTTGCCCTTGGCCTCGTCGTCGATGCGCGCGCCGCCGACCTTCTCGGCCGGCTTGCCTTCCAGGTTGATGGTCTGCGCGTCGGGCGGCAATACCGCGTTCCCCTCGGCGATCACGGCGCCCGAGGCGTCCTGGAACTTCTTGTGGATGATGAGGCCGTCTGAGGCGGCGAACCCGCCGATCGAGTTGATCGCGAAGGTTCCGGTCACCACGTACTGCTCGCCAACCTTGGCCACCAGTGGCTTCGGCTTGTTGGTCTTCCAGTCCTTGACCGGGTAGTCGGCCACCAGCAGGCCGTGATCGATCTTGGTGGTCGGCGTGTCGCCCATGAAAAAATGGGGCTGATCGCAGGGGTGGCAGCCACCTTTCATCTCGTCCGGAGGCGGTCCGCCTGCGCCGCCCTTGGAGGGCGCGCCGCCCTTCTGGGCCGCCGACTTGCCGGACTTCAGCTCCTTCTTCTTCTCTCTCTTCGTCTTGGCCGCCAGGTCGTCGTTGCACTTGCGCTGCTCGGCCGGGCACTCGTAGATCTCGAGCAGGTAGCCGCGGATCTGGACGTCTTTGTCCAGATACTGGCTCATGTGCTTGCGCACCCCGTAGACCGATAGCTCGCCGCTGGGGTACTTTTCGGGCGCCTGTTGAATATTGAAATTCGGCGGCGGCGGAAGGTCGACTTTGACGGGCGGCAGCTCTTGCCCCTGGCCGTAGGCCAGTTGAACGCCGCCCGGGGCGAGCAGCGCTACTGCCAAAGGAATAGTCCGGTGATATACGGTCGGCAGTCGCTTCATGGACAAGGCCTCCACCGCGCGATGCGGGTGAACCTGAATAACACGATGATTTTCGTCGAGCAAGCGCGGCTATCACGGATCGCGCTCGTCGCTGCGTTGGCCCTGGCGGGCCTCGCGGGGGGCTGCCGCGCGAAGAAAGCGCCGCCGTCTGGCGCGCATCCACCCTCGGTGCTGGACTTGGCGCCGGTGCGGCCGCCCCCGCCCCCGGCCGAGAGCTTGCCGGAACCGGCGGCGGTGCCGCCGCCGCAGCGGCGTGGGGGAACGCTGAGGGTGCACCTCGACGCGGAGCCGGCCAACCTGTTGCCGCTGGCCGAGTCGGACGCGGCGGCCGCCGCGGTCACGAACGGCCTCATCTACGAGACGTTGCTCGACTGCCGGGACGGCACCTACCGGCCGGGTCTGGCCGAGAGCTGGGATGTCTCGAACGACGGCATGCGCCTGGCGGTGCGCTTGCGCAGCGGCGTGCATTGGCACGACCACCGCGCCTTCGGCGTGCTCGATGTACAGGCCACGGTCGAGCCGCTCCTGCGCGCCGGCACGGATGCCCCGGTCCTGCGCGCCGAGCTGGCCGACGTGGCGTCGATCGAGCTGGTCACCGAGCGCACCGTGCGCTTCGTGCTCAAGCGCCCCTCCGACTTCGCGCTGCGCGCGCTGTGCGACGTGCCGATGCTGCCCGACCACCTGGTGCGCGGCATTCGGCCCGAGGCGTCGCCCATCGCGCGGCAGCCGATCGGCACCGGTCCGTTCCGCTTCGCCGGCTGGGAGCGCGGCAAGCGCATCCGCCTCGAACGGGTCCCCGAGTATTGGGGACCGCCGGCCGGGCTCGACGAGATCGTCTTCGATCTCGACCCCGACGCGGTTCGCGCGCTCAACCGCACCCGCCGCGGCGAGATCGACGTGCTGCCGCGGGTCCTCGACGTCCACTACCCGGAGCAGGTGGAGCCGACCACCCTGCACGGCGGCTCGACGCTGATCCGGCTCCGCTCGCGGCGCTATTCGTTCCTGGTCGTCAACCACCTGCACTATCCGCTCTCCGATCCGCGCTTTCGGGTGGCGCTGGCCGGCCTCTGGGATCGCCAGCGCTTCGCGGGGGAGCTGCACAACGACCTGGCGATTCCGATCGGCGGCCCGCCGCTGGTCGACGATCCGCCGCCGCCGGCCTTCGATCGCCACCGCGCCGCCGCGGCCCTCGACGACGCCGGCTACCGCGACACGGACGCCGACGGGGTCCGCGACCACCTGGGCCGGCCCATCCGGCTCACCATGCTCGAGCCGGCCGGCAACCGCCTGTTCCACGTCGAAGCCCACGCCTTCGCGCTCGAAGCCCGCAAGGTGGGCGTGCTCATCGATCTCGTCCCGGCCGACGGGGCCACCATCTTGGCGCGGCTCAAGCACGGCGACTTCGATCTGGTGCCGATGATCTGGGAGGGGGCGCCCGACGAGGATCCGGCCACGCTGTACGGGGCCGGCGGCGCCTTCAACTTCGGCGGCTACCGCTCGAGCGCGCTCGAGGCGCTCATCGACGAGGCGCGCGCGGCGAAGGGGCCGGTCGCGCGGGCCCCGATCCTGTCGCGGGTGGCCCGCTTGCTGGCCGACGATCAGCCGGTGATCTTCCTTTACCGCTACGACGTCCCGGCGCTGATCGGGACGCGGGTCCACGGCGTGGCCGCCATTGGCGATCATCTGGACCTGCGGCGGGTCTGGCTCGATCCGTGATCGCGCTGGTCGCGGCGCTGTGGCTGGTCGATCTTCCTGGCGCCCCGTCGTGCCTGCCGGCGGTGGCGCGAGACGGACCGGGGGTGGTCGATCCGTTTCGACCGCCCGATCCCAAGGCCACCGCGCTGAACGCCGACGGCAAGACGCTCTATAGGCAAGAGAAGTGGGAGGCGGCGCGCGCGCAGTATCGCGCCGCCGAGGCGGCCGATCCGACTTTTTTGGCGCCGCGGCTCAACGTGGCCTGCTCGTTCGTTCGGCAAGAGCGCTTCGGGGAGGCCACGGCCGAGGTGCGCGCGCTTGTCGATCTGGCCTACGTCCCATGGGCGCGCGAGATTTTGGAGGCCGCCGACCTGGGCGCGCTCAAGGTGCAGCCGCAGATGGTGGAGGTCCGGCGCGCGCTGGCGGCCGCGGCGGCCCGTTGGGGAACCGGCCTCGACGAGAGCCTGCTCTTCGTGGCCCGACAGCGCCCCCCGCTGCACGTTCCGCCGACCGGCGCCGGCGAATTCATCCTCAACCCGCACCAGGAGGTCTACGCCTTTTCACCGACGAGCGGGCGCTTCCGCCAGCTCACGGCCGAAGATGGGCACGTCTTGGCGGTGGCCCGCACGCTCGATGGCCGCGAGATCGTCTATGTCACAGGCGAGAAATTGCTGCGCGGCGCGAAGCCCGGCGATCTCGCGCTGGGCGGGGTGGCGCTGCATGAGCTGACGCTGGCGAGCATGACCGCGGCGCCGCCGGTCCCGATCGCGGGCGCGGTTCGCCGTCTGGAGATCGCCTTCACTGCGCGCGGGTTCGTCTTTCGAATCGACGGTGATCGGCTGTCCGGCCGGTTCGCGCTGGGCGCGGGGAGCACGCTGGTTCCCATCCGTCCCTCCCCCGCGCGGCCGGTGGCCGTCCTGACCGCGGCCGGCGCCTCGCCTTCGTCGGCAACGGCTTTCGCGCCAGCGTCTCCGAGCGGTTGCCGGATCACGGTTCGAGAGATCCAAGGCGGATCGGCTGGGCGATCCATCCTCGCTTCGGCGCGAGGTCGGCCCCCGCGAGCGATCGGCGGTAGTCTCGGCGCCGGCCTGGTTGGGCTTCCGCTTCCGTGAGCCGATTCGTAAGTCCGCCAGCCCTTGGAACTGCCCGTGGATCCCGAAATAAATTTGCCCTGTGACCGAGGTGGGATAATGTGTGTTTATGTCGGCAAAAGCACGCTACGTTTGGATAGTTCCCGCGGTTCTGGTCGCCTCCTGGCTGGCGGTGCGCTCGCTGGCCGCTTATCCGGCCTACGAAGAGGAGCCGCCGCTGTCGCTGGTGTCGTCCCGCGAGATCGCCGATCCGGCGCTCAAGGGGCTCATCGCGCACTTTGCGGCCGAAGCCCGCAGGCGAAACTGACCCGCGGCGCGGCGCCGGCGGCGGCGAGGGGCGCGGCGTGAGCTTGCGGAGCATGACCGGCTTCGGCCGGGCTTCGGCGGACGCCGGCGAGCGGCGCCTGAGGGTGGAGATCCGCTCGGTCAACCACCGCGGTCTCGATCTGAAGGTGCGCGGCTCCGAGCCGGACGCCTACTGCGATGCCGAGATCGGGCGCGCCGTGCGCGCGGCGGTGGAGCGGGGCGCGGTCACCGTTCACGTCCGCGACGAGTCGGCCGCCACCTCGGCGGGCGTCGATGAGGCCCGCGTGCGCGCGGTTTTTCACGAGCTCGAGCACCTGCGCCAGGAGCTGGAGATCGAGGAGCCGGTCTCGCTCACGACGGTGGGGGCCTTCATGGGTGCCAACCCGCGCTCGGACCTCGCCGGCGAGGCGCTGTGGGAGATGCTGGGCCCGGCGGTGGCCATCGCGCTGCAGGAGCTGCGGGCCATGCGCGCGCAGGAGGGCCAGGCGCTGGCGGCGGATCTGGCGGTCCACCGGCGGCGGCTCGAGGAGCTGGCGCAGGCGCTGCGGGGTCGGACCGCGACGCTGCCGGAGAAGTTCGCGCACCGCTTGGACGAGCGCCTGGCGGCACTGCGGCACCAACCTGGCTTCGAGCCGGGTCGGGTGGCCCAGGAGGTGGCGCTCATGGCGGAGCGCCTCGATGTCTCCGAGGAGCTGGTCCGCTACGAGACCCACCTGCGTCACCTGGGCGAGCTGCTGCGTGGCGACGGGGCCGTCGGGCGCAAGCTGGACTTCGTCATCCAGGAGATCGGCCGCGAGCTCAATACCATCGGCTCCAAGTCGCAGGACGCCGAGGTGGCGGGCCTGGTCATCGACGCCAAAGCGGAGCTGGAGAAGATGCGCGAGCAGGCGCAGAACGTCGAATGACCGTCGGAAATGCTAGGATTACCTAGATGACAGACGCTGAGGCGGGGACGCGCAAAGGCATCTTGCTCGTGATTTCTTCGCCGTCGGGCGCGGGCAAGACCACGCTGGCGCACCTGCTGGCCCAGCGCGAGAGGCTGGAGTTCTCGGTCTCATACACCACCCGCTCACCCCGGATCGGCGAGCGCGATGATGTCGACTACAAGTTCGTCACCGACGACGAGTTCTCGCGCATGGTCGAGCGCAACGAGTTCGCCGAGTGGGCGGTGGTTCACGGGAGCCGTTACGGCACCGCGGTCCATACCGTCAACCGCGCGCTCGAGGACGGCAAGGACTACCTCTTCGACGTCGATTGGCAGGGGGGCGCGCAGATTCGCCGGCAGTGGCCCGAGGAGAGCGTGCTGGTCTTCATCCTGCCGCCCTCGATGGCGGAGCTGGAACGGCGGCTGCGGCGTCGCGCCACCGACGCGCCGGCCGCCATCGAGCGGCGGCTGCAGACGGCGACCCGCGAGCTGGAGCACTTCGCCGAGTACGACTACCTGGTGGTGAACGACAACTTGGAGACGGCGCTCAACGAGCTGTCGTCGATCTACGTGGCGGCGCGCTGTGCCCGAACCCGGCGCGGTCACTATGGCCACGATTTGCTCGAAGAGGCGCAGGCGCAGGCCCGCGGACAGCCCGCGTCCTCGACATGACGGCGGTCCAGGAGATCTGCGCGCAGGTTCGCGGCTACGACGTTGCCGCCAACGTCGACCTCATCGAGCGCAGCTTCGCGTTCGCGGCGGAGTGCCACGCCGGCCAAAAGCGCCGCTCCGGCGAGCCGTACGTGGTCCACCCGGTGGGCGTCGCGCGCATCATCTCCGAGCTGCGGCTGGACGTGCCGTCGGTTTGCGCGGGCCTGCTCCACGACTGCGTCGAGGACACCAGCGCCACAGCCGAGGACATCGGCCGCCTGTTCGGCGCCGAGATCCAGTCGCTGGTCGAAGGGGTCACCAAGCTGGGTCAGATCTCCTGGACCACCCGCGAGGAGCGCCAGGCCGAGAACTTCCGCAAGATGCTGCTCGCGATGGCGCGCGACATCCGCGTCATCCTGATCAAGCTCGCCGATCGGGTCGACAACATGCGGACGCTGGCGCACATGCCGCGCGACAAGCAGGAGCGGATCGCGCGCGAGACCATGGAGATCTACGCGCCGCTGGCCAACCGCCTCGGCATCCAGTGGATGAAGGTCGAGCTCGAGGATCTGGCCTTCCGATACCTCGAGCCGCTCGAGTACGAGCAGCTGGTGGCGCGGTTGGCGGAGACCGCCGGCTCGCGCGAGGCCTACATCGTCGAGGTGGTCGACAAGCTCAAATCGGTGCTGGCCGAAGGGGAGATCAAGGCCCAGGTCTCGGGACGCGCCAAGCACCTGTGGTCGATTTATCAAAAAATGAAAAAGACCGGCCGCGACGTCGAGCAGATCTACGACGTGCTGGCCTTCCGCGTGAACACCGAGTCGGTGCGCGACTGTTACGCGGTGCTCGGCATCGTGCACTCGAACTGGACGCCGGTGCCGGGGCGCTTCAAGGACTTCATCGCGCTCCCCAAGCCCAACCTCTATCAGTCGCTGCACACCACCGTGATCGGCCCGCGCGCCGAGCGGATGGAGGTGCAGATCCGCACGCAAGAGATGCACCGCATCGCCGAGCAAGGGATCGCGGCCCACTGGAAGTACAAGGAACAGAAGACCCACACCGCCGACGACGGCAAGGCCTTCGCCTGGCTGCGCCAGCTCATGGAGTGGCAGCGCGATCTCAAGGATCCGACCGAGTTCATCGAGACGGTCAAGATCGACCTCTTTCAAGACGAGGTCTTCGTCTTCACGCCTAAGGGGGACGTCAAGGCGCTCCCCAAGGGGTCGACGCCGATCGATCTGGCCTACGCGGTCCACTCGAAGGTGGGCGAGCACTGCTCCGGTGCGCGCGTCAACGGCCTGATCGTGCCGCTGCGCTACGCGCTCCGCAACGGCGACACCGTCGAGATCCTGGCCTCGGCCAACCAGAAACCCTCCAAAGATTGGCTCAAGTTCGTCGTCACCAGCCGCGCCCGCACCAAGATCCGGCACTACATCCGGATGGAGCAGCGCGAGCGCAGCCGGCTCATGGGGCGCGATCTGCTGGGGCGCGAGCTGCGCAAGCAGGACGCTTCGCTGGCCTCGGCCGAGCGCGACGGGCTGCTCGACTCGGCGGCGCAGCGGCTGCGCCTCGGCGACGCCGACGATCTGTTGGTGGCGGTCGGCTACGGCAAGGTGAGCCCGGGACACGCCGCCGACGCGGTGCTGATCGATCGCGTGCCGAGCGGCCTCACGGCGCCGGCCATCCCGATCCCCGAGCTGCCGGCGGCCCGTCGGCCGGTCCCCAAGCGCTCGATCGCCGGGATCAAGGTTCAGGGCGAGGCCGACATTCTGGTCAAGTTCGCCAAGTGCTGTACGCCGGTCCCCGGTGACTCGATCATCGGGTTCATCAGCCGCGGCCACGGCGTGGTCATCCACACCCGCGAGTGCCCCAAGGCGCTCGACCTCGATCCGGTGCGGCGGGTGGACGTTTCCTGGGACGACGAATCCAAGACGCTGCGGCCGGTGGCGGTGCAGGTCACCTGCTCCGATCGCCCGGGCCTGCTGGCCGCCATCTCGAAGTCCTTCACCGAGCACGGCGTGAACATCTCGCAGGCCAAATGCCGCACCACCGAAGACGGCCGCGCCGTGAATACCTTTCAGGTCACGGTCGGTCACCTCGATCAGCTCAAGACCGTCCTGCGGAATCTCGAGACCATCGAGGGGGTGGCTTCGGCGACGCGCCTATGATAAGAAGCCGCGGCCATGGCGTCGAACACCCGCAAGACCTGGAAGCGCAGAGTCCGCAAACACGTGAACAACGGCAAGAAGCGTAAGGCCAAGGAGTCGAAGCACTCGACCCTGACCTCCGCCGAGCTGTTCGCGGTCCTCGGGCCGGTCGGCCAGAAATAGCCCGCCTCAGGCGGAGCGGCTCAGCCGTTTCGAGTCTGTCTCTGCGGCGACCGAGGTATTTCCGGAACGTCCTCGCCCGCAAGCTGCTGAAATGGAGGCGCTATTGTTGATTTTTCGCGGGAACTATGTGCTAACTACCGTCTGACGTCGTGCGACGCATGGGCGACGCGGTAGTGCAGCCGGTCACGACGCCAGGAGACGGATGAAAGTCTGCCCGAACTGTCAGACCAAGTATCCCGACGACGCTAATTTCTGTCCGCAGGAGACCTGCGCGACCCCGGACGGGCCGCGGCGCCTCGAGGCCATCGCCGAAGCGCAACCTCCCCGCTACGAGCTGGAGGCTCAGCTGGGCGGCGCCCGCAGCGGTGAGGTCTTCCGGGCCCGCGACACGCAGACCGGCGCGGCCGTGGCGTACAAGCGCGTGGCGCGCTCCGCGGTGTCGACGGCGGCGGTGCTCGAACGTTCGCAGCGCGAGCTCAAGCAACTGCAGCGCGCGCAGAGCCCGCGCCTCGCCAAGGTGGTCGACTTCGGCGAGGAGTCGGACGGAACCTTGTTCGTCGTGACCGAGCTGGTGGAAGGGCAGCCGCTCGATCGCGTCGTGGCGGCCTCGGGCGCCTTTTCGCTCGATCGCGCCAAGAAGGTCGCCGCCCAGATCGGCGAGGCCCTGCTGGAAGGACAGAAGGTCGGCGTGGTCCACCACGACCTGTCCGCCAAGAACGTGCTGTTGATGGCGGACGATGAGGTCAAGCTCATCAACTTCATCGCGCCGTGCCCGGTGACCGACACCATCTTCGGCGTCCCCGAGTACCTTTCGCCCGAGCAGGCCGAGGGGAAGCTGGTCGACCAACGTTCGAACACCTACAGCTTGGGCGCGATCCTGACCTTCATGCTGACGGGTAAGCCGCCGGTCGAGGGCGTCGACACGGCCGCCGTGCTCGAGCAGATTCTCAAGGGCGCGCCGGTGCCCCCCAGCTTGCGGGCGCCCGGCCTCAACACCGAGATCGATCGCGTCCTCATGAAGGCGATGGACCGCAGCCCCAACCGGCGCCCGCTGACCATGCGGCAGTTCCTGACCGACGTGTCGGGCCTGGTGACGGGCGGCAGCCCGACCGATTCCAACTCCAACAAAGGGGTCGGGTTCGCTAAGACCATGATGTTCACGGGCGGCTCGCCCGAGGTGCAGAAGCTGGTCAACCAAGCGCTCGCAGCCCGTGCGGAGGCCAATGGGGTCGCGCCGGCGCCGGGGGCCGACCCGCAAGCCACGCCGCCGCCGATGTTGCGGCCCGGCGAGCCGACGCTTGGTCCCCGCCGGACCCATGGCGCCGCCATCGCTGCCACGATGGTCTCCTTACCCG
>DASRLC010000610.1:0-3637 GCA_035648655.1 Polyangia bacterium | reverse complement strand
GAGCTGGCCACCGCCCGACGAGATGCCGCCCGACCAGGTGGCCTGATAGTGCAGGTAGGGTCCGGCCGCGGACGACGCGAAGACGGCAGCGACCGAATCTGTGACGGGCAAGACCGGGCTGATGTCGACGTTGAAGCCGGTGATCTGAATCTGGTTCGAATCGAGATCGCCGGTCGGGCGCGGCAGGTTGTTCTCGATCAGCGGGAAGAAGAGGTAAGCGGTCTGAAAGTCACTGCGCACGATGCTCAGATCCAGCGTCCCCTGGCCTTGGTAGAGCGTCGGGTTGACGGGAATCGTGCACGTGCCCGTGGTCGGCACCTGATCGTTCAGGATCTCGAACTGGCCAGGGACGCGGCCGCACCCGAAGGCGAACAACGGATAGAGGACGGCGGCGAGCGCCAGAGGCCGTCGATGCACATGGGTCATGACGTCACGCTCCAGAAGGAGGAAGCTGCCGCGCCAAAGAAGATTTGACTTGCGATGAAGATCCGCGCTCAATCAAGGTGGTGTTGGCGTCTCGACGGCTCGCGCGACGGTTGGCTGCGCTCCTAGTAGACACTTCGGGAGCAACCGCCGTGGAATACGCCCTCATGGTGGGTGCGATTGCCGGCGTCATCGTGGTCGTTGTTTACGCTCTCGGCGTCAAGACCAATAACCTTTACAACAAAGCGAGCTGGTAACCCAATAATCTCCCACTCCACGTGGTGGGTGTGGCGGTTACCTTCTCTTGCAGCCACCTACGTAGGCCTATTGCCAAGCGTGTCACGTTTCAGCGATCTGCGGTGATCGGTTCATCGTTTTGGAAACTGATTAAAGGTTGCTCCGCGTTCGTCGATGAGAGTGGGTAGTGCTGAATACGAATTTCTAGTGTTCTGCACCACGTGAGGGCGCCCGATGATGGTCGCTCTGAATCGGGCACAGAACGACCTGACCAATCGAAGGAGAACTGACCATGCTGAAGAATGCGATCAAGTTGTTCAAGGATGAAGAGGGCGCCACCGCGGTCGAGTACGGACTCATCGTTGCGGCCATCGCTGGCCTCATCATCGCCGTGGTCTTCGTCCTCGGTAACAAGGCGAAGAACGCGTTCAATAATGTACAAAGCGCCATGCCGTAATCTGAAGCGGGAAGGCGACTCAAATAGCGGGGCCGGGGAATCGGAACGGCATCGGATGAGATGACGTTACCGATCCCCCACCTCGCGCCGCTGGCCCTCGGCTTGGCGGCAGGCATCGTTTGCGACCTGCGCCACCGCCGCATACCGAACGCGATCTCCGGATTCGTGTTGGTCGCGGCGCTCGTGGTGCGCAGCATCGATCAAGGGGCCTTGGCGGCCCTGACGGGCGTTGGCGCGGCGGCGCTGGTCGTCGCCGCGCTCTATCGCCCGTGGCTCATGGGGGGGATCGGCGGCGGCGACGTGAAGCTGGCCGCGTCCACCGGGGCTTGGGTGGGCTTCGGGCAGCTCCCGTGGTTCGCGCTGGCGACGGCCGCGGCCGGCGGGGCGGTGGCCCTGGTCTGCTATGCGCTGGCGCGCGCGCCGGCCCGGGCCGACATCCGCGCGAATCTGACGGTCGCGGTGTTGCACAGCGAGCTTCCGTCGGTGCCTTCCCACCGGGCCGGACACATCTCGGTCCCTTACGCGCTGGCGATTGCCTGCGGGGCGGTGGTGGCGTTCTGGGTCGCCGCGTCGGCTTGACCCCGCAATCTTGATGCTTCGGCCCAAGCGTGCGAGCTTGCATGCTGCGGCCTGATCCGGTCCTTGGCTTTTATGTATCTAAACCTACGGCGCGGTCCGTCGATGACTACTCCCACGCCTTTGGTTCGCCCGGTACGCGCGGGCAACGACGTCATTTCAGGAGATGCCCTTGGCCATCAATGACTCGATGGGTTCAAACCGCCTTCGCACAGCCGCTGGAAGCGCACGCCGCTCCGGCACGCGCGCGGCGCTGTTCTGGGCCTTCGCGCTGGTCTTCGGGCTCGGCACGGCGCTCTTCGTCTCGCGCTATCTCGATCACCGCACCGGCACGGTCGCCTCGCCCGTCGCCAAGATCATCGTCGCCGCCGTCGATCTGCCCCTGGCTTCGAAGATCAAGGCCGAGGATCTGAAGCTCATCGAGTGGCCGGCGGATCACCTGCCGGCTGGCGCGGTCCGTGACCCCAAGGAGGTCACCGACCGAATCCTGATCTCGCGGGTGCTCGCGGGGCAGCCGGTGCTGCCGAGCATGCTGGCCGCCAAGAACGCGGGCAACGGATTGGCCGCGCTCATTCCGTCGAACATGCGCGCCATGGCGGTGCGGGTCGATGACGTCGTCGGTGTCGCGGGCTTCATTCATCCCGACGATCGGGTCGACGTGCTGGTCACCCTGCGTCCCAACCGGGCCGGTTCCGAGATGACCTCCAAGGTGTTCATGCAGAACGTCAAGGTGTTGGCGGTCGGTCAAGACGTCGAGGCCAACGATCAGACCCGCATGCACGCCAACCCCGCTACGGTCGCCACGCTGTTGGTGTCGCCGACCGACTCCGAGCGGCTGGCGCTGGCCTCTCAGGAAGGTCGCATCCTCCTGACCCTGCGCAGCTGGACCGACGCGCAACCGACCAACACCCAGGGGGCGATGGACGACGCGCTCATCGAGCCGCCGGCGGGTGGGCAGACGCCCGACACCGGCGCGCAACCGAAGCGGCCGGTGGCGGCGCGGCGCGGACGCGGTGGCCGGCAGGTCGCGGCCGCCCCGGTCGGCGCTCAGCCCGAGGCGCCCAAGAAGGATGTGGTCGAGATCTTGCGCGGCGACCGCTTCGAGCAGCGAAACTTCGTGAAGGGAGACGGCCGCTAGTGAGATCCCGATTGTTGCGTTCCGCACTGTGGCTCTCCGGGTTGGTGGTGGTGGGGCCCGGCGTGGCCAGCGCAGCCGATTCGTCGGGGTTGAGCTCGGTCCCGGCGATTCGCATCGAGCGGGAGGTGGGCGCGGTGCGCAACCTGGCCCTCCAGACCGGCCAAAATCGTCTGCTGGTGCTGTCGGAGCCCATCGGGCGCGTCTCGGTCGCCGATCCGCGAATCGCCGATCTGAAGGTGATTACGCCGGTGCAGCTCCTGCTGACGTCGCGCGGGGTCGGGACCACCGATCTGACGCTGTGGAACAAGCACGACGAGCCGCTGGTGCTCGCGCTGCAAGTCACGCGCAACCTCGATCGGTTGAAGGCCCAGCTCGCCGAGCTGTTCCCGAACGAGAAGATCGGCGTCTCGGCGGCGGGTGACCTGGTGGTGCTCACCGGCGAGGTCTCGGACGTGCGGGTTCCCGAGCGCGCCGCCGAGGTCGCCCAGCTACACTCGGAGAAGGTTGCCAACCTGATCCACGTGGTCGGCAACCAGCAGGTCCAGATCGAGGTGAAGTTCGCCGAGGTCTCTCGATCGGGGCTGCGCCAGTTGGGGATCAACCTCTTCCATCAGGACGCCGGCGGGCGGTTCCTGGGTGGCATCACCAACCCCGGGTTGGCGACGGATGGCTTCGCGGCGGTTCCGGGAACCGGCGGCGCCGGCCTGCCACCGGTTCAAGTGTCGCCCGGCTCGGGCTTCTCGCTCTTCTTCTCGGGGCTGCCGTCGTTTCCGTTCAGCGCCATCTTGAACGTGTTGGAACAGAGC
>DASRLC010000609.1:0-5089 GCA_035648655.1 Polyangia bacterium | reverse complement strand
GGAAGCGATCGTGCCCGGCGTCGACCGGCGTGTGGGTGGTGAACACGGTGTTCTGGGCCACCTCTTGGGCGCAGGTGCGAAAATCGGCGCCGGTCAGCTCCATCAGGAGCCGCGCGTATTCGAGCGTCGCGAAGGCGCTGTGGCCTTCGTTGAGGTGCAGGCCGCCCCAGTGGATGCCGGCCGCGCGCAGCGCGCGCACGCCGCCCACGCCCAGCAGCAGCTCCTGGCGGATCCGGATCCGCTGGTCGCCGAAATACAGCCGAGCGGCGAGCTGGCGGTTCTCCTCGGAGTTCCCCTCCACGTCGGTGTCGAGCAGCAGCAGGCGGTTGCGCCCGACCGCGATCTCCCAGACCTGCGCCCGCAGCGTCTCCTTCGACAGCGGCACCTCGATGATGATCCGCTTGCCGGCCGGATCGAGCGCCGGCTGGGCCGGGAGCAGGTCGGCGGGCGAGCGGACGTACTCGGCATGCTGCCAGCCGTCGCGGCCGATGCGCTGCCGGAAGTACGACTCTCGATAGAACAGCCCGACCGCCACCAGCGGCAGGCCCAGGTCGGAGGCGCTCTTGAGGTGGTCGCCGGCCAGCACACCCAGGCCGCCCGAATAGATGGGCAGCGATTCGTGGATGCCGAACTCGGCGGAAAAATAGGCGACCGGGCGTACGCGCAACGGGCCGGCATTCACCGAGGCCCACGTCCGCGTGGCCCCCAGGTACTCGCGCAGCTCGCGGTAAGCGCTGTCGACCCGGGCCCGCAGGGCGGCGTCCTGGCCGAGGCTCTCGAACCGGTCGGCGGCGAAGCCGGACAGCACCGAGACGGGGTTGTGGTTGGCCGCCCGGAAGGCCTCGGGATCGAGATCCCGGAACAACTTGATGATGTGCGGGTTCCAGGCCCACCACAAATTGACGGAGAGATCGGTTAGGTGGCTCTTGAGCTTCTCGCCTGGGGTCATGGCGGCAGCACTATAGCCGGTTTTCGACGGCGCTCACCGGCGGGAAAATGGTTATAGTGTCGGCCGGCATCGCCGACGAGAAAAATGGACGGACAGCAGAGGTTCATCGCGTTGGTCATGGCCGGCGGCAAAGGCTCGCGGCTCTTTCCGCTCACGCTCGATCGCGCCAAGCCGGCGGTCCCCTTCGGCGGGCGCTACCGGATCATCGACTTCGTGCTGTCGAATCTGGCCAACTCCGGCGTGCGATCGATCTACGTGCTCACGCAGTACAAGTCGCAGTCGTTGGCCGAGCATGTTCAGCGGACCTGGGGCGGGCGCAGCTCGTACGACGCCTTCGTGACCGTGGTGCCGGCGCAGATGCGCATGGGCGAGTCTTGGTACCGCGGCACCGCCGACTCGGTCTTCCAGAACCTGCACCTCATCGAGGAGTACCGCGCCGATGCGGTGCTGGTCTTCGGCGCCGACCATATCTACAAGATGAACATCCGGCAGATCACCGACTTCCACCTGCAAAAAGGCGCGCTGGCCACCATCGCGTGCCTGCCGATCAAGAAGTCGGAGGCCAACCAGTTCGGGATCGTCGAGGTCGACGAGGACTGGCGGGTGGTCGGCTTCCAGGAAAAGCCCGAGCGAGATCCGGTCACCATTCCGGGTGACCCCGAGCACTGCTTGGGCTCGATGGGGAACTACGTCTTTTCGCCCGGGCCGCTCATCGAAGAGCTGCGGGCCGACGCCGAGCGCGAATCGCACCACGACTTCGGCCGCAACATCTTGCCGTCGATGGTGCCGTCGAAGAAGGTGTTCGCCTACAACTTCGGTCTCAACCGGATCCGCGGCGTGTCCGACGAGGTCGAAAACGCCTACTGGCGCGACGTCGGCACCATCGACGCCTATTACGAGGCCAACATGGACCTCAAGAACGTCGTGCCGAGCCTGAACCTGTACAACTGGGACTGGCCGATCGTGACGGCCAACTACCCCGATCCGCCGGCCAAGCTGGTGTTCGACGAGGAGACCCGGCGCGGCATCGCGCTGCAGTCGATCCTCTCGGGCGGCTGCATCGTGGCGGGCGGCTTCGTCAAGGACTCGGTGCTGGGGCGCAACGTGTTCGTCGATGCCGGCGCGCGGGTCGAGGCGTCGATCCTGTTCGACAATGTTTACGTCGGCCGCGGCGCGCACGTGAGCCGGGCCATCATCGACAAGAACGTGCGCGTCCCCGAGGCCGACCACATCGGCCACGATCTGGCGCGCGACTCGCTCCGGCACACGGTCAGTGAAGGGGGAATCACGGTGGTTCAGAAGGCCAAGGACACGTTGCTCACGCGCGCGCGCAATTTCTAGTGTCGTCGACGCTGCCCATCGCGCTGGTCATCCACGGGCACTTTTACCAGCCGCCCCGCGAGAACCCATGGACCGACGAGGTGCCGCGTGAGCCCTCGGCGGCGCCGCACCACGACTGGAACGCGCGCATCCATGCCGAGAGCTACCGCGCCAACGCCTTCGCGCGCATCCACGCGGCGGACGGTCGCATCGAGTCGATCGTCAACGGGTACGACCGGCTCTCGTTCAACTTCGGGCCCACGTTGGCCCGCTGGATCGGCCGCCACGACCCGGCCTCCGAGGCGCGCCTGCGGGCGGCTGACGCCGAGCAGCGCAAGCGCCTGGGCGCCGGGGGCGCCGTCGCCCAAGCCTACGCCCACCCGATCGTCCCGCTGTGCGACCCAGCCGACCGGCGCACCCAGCTCCTATGGGGACTGCAAGATTTTCGTCGCCGCTTCGGCCGCGACGCGGATGGCCTGTGGCTCCCCGAGACGGCGGTCTCACCGGCTACGCTCGCGACGCTGATCGATCTGGGCGTCAAGTACACCATCCTGGCGCCCGAGCAGATCGACGGCGTGCGGGCGCTGTCGCCGGGCTCGGCGGATGGGCTGTGGCAGAAGGTCGATCGCGACACCATCGACACCGGGCGCGCGTATCTATGGCGGCACCCCGACGGCTCGGGGCGCAGCATCGCGCTGGCGGTCTTCGACGGGGCGCTCTCCCGCGCCGTGGCCTTCGGCGAGGCGGCCGGCCGGGCCGAGAGCCTGCTCGACGCCGTGGGCGCGTCGGCCGAGGGCTCGAAGGTCGTCGGCGCGCGCCTGGTGCTGTGCGCGTCGGATGGCGAGCTGTGGGGGCACCACAAGAAGTTTGCCGACCTGACGCTGACCTTCGCGACGCACGTCGAGGCGGCGCGCCGGGGGATCGAGGTGACCAACCTGGGCGCTTACCTGGCCAAGCATCCGCCGAGCTGGGAGGCACGCCTGGCGCCCGGCCCCGACGGCGAAGGGACGGCCTGGAGCTGCGCGCACGGGCTCGGCCGCTGGGAGAGCGACTGCGGCTGCAAGATGGACGGCGGCTCGGGATGGAATCAGGCCTGGCGCGGTCCGCTGCGGCGGGGTCTGGATCTAATCCGCGACGCGGCCGCGCGCTTTTACGAAGAGGCCGCCGGCGAGCTGTTCTGGGATCCGTGGGGCGCGCGCGACGGTTACGGCGCCGTCGTCGACGAACCACGCCCGGTGCGCGATCGCGCGCTGGCGGAGTACGGGCGTCCGGCGCTCGCCGCGGGGGGCGGGCAGGCGGCCACGCGCGCGCGTCTGCTGCTGGAGCTGCAGCGCGCGACGCTGCTCATGTACGCCAGCTGCGGCTGGTTCTTCGACGACATCGCCGGGCTCGAGGCTTCGCTGATCCTGCGCATCGGCGCCCACGCGCTGGACCTCCTTCACGAGGCGGGCGGAACGCCGCCCACGTCGGCGGTGCTCGACGCGCTGGCGGAGGGGCGCAGCAATCGGCGCGAGGCCGGCACCGGCGCGGACGTGTTTCGGCGCATGACCCAGCACCGGGTCACCGCCGCCCACGCGGTGGCGGCCGCTGCGCTGGAGGGGCTGGTGGCCTCGCCGGCCTCCGACGCGCAGGTGGTGCCTGGATTCGACGTGAATCTCTCGGGTCGCCTCACCGAAGAGCCCTCGGGTGCGCGGTCGTTGACCGGCGCGGCGCTGGTCCGGCAGCGCCGGATCGGCCTCACCGCGGAGGTCGACTTTTCGGCCAGCGTGGGCCCGGGCGGAAAATTCGAAGCGCAAGTCGATGGCGAGCGGCTGACCCTGGCCGATCTGGGGGACGAGGCGCGCGGCGCGTTGGTGCTGGCGGCGCTGCCTTCGCTGTTGCCGGAGCTGTCGCCTAGGCCGGCCGCGCTGCCGCTGGCCCGGTTGGTGGTGGCCGCCGCCCGCGAGCTGCCGCCCGACGGAGACACCCCGGCCGGCGTCGCGCGCCGGACGCTGCTGGCCCGGACGCTGCTGGCACTCCTCGGGTCGGGCCAAGAGACGCCCGGCGCCGAGGCGTTGGGACTGGCCGAGACGCTGGCGGAGATCACCGTGCTGCCGGCCTCGTCGCCGGAGCGGCGCGCGATCGAAGAGCGCGTCTGGGAGCTGCTCGCGCACGGGCGGCCCACCGTGGCGTTGCGGATGCTGGCCGATAGGCTGGGTTTCGCCCGACCCGAACCGGCCGCCGAGACCGCCGCCTCTTGATCTCACGGGGTGTGGCGCGCTGCCGCTCGCACACCCCGGTCCCCCTCGCTACGCCCGGCAAAGCCGGGCTACGCTCGCGCCCTACGTCGAAGGCCTCGAGGGGTCCTTTGCTTAGTAGCGCGTGAGCGACGACGGGCTTGGCCCGGCGGTGCTCGCCCGCGGGGGATCTAAAGGACCCTTTGAGGGTCCTTTGCTTAGTAGGCGCGATCGACCTTCGGTGTATTCTGCGGCCCGTGATCGACCAAACGCGTCGAGGGCTGGTCGTGGCAGCGGTGGTCTCCGTCCTGGCAGCAGCCCCGGGCTGCGGGGGCTCGCTCAAGGTGACCAAGTTGGCCGCCTCGGCGACCCGGCCGGCCAACATCGCGGTCTATCTCAGCGTGATGGACAAGACCGGCGAGCCAGTGGGCGGCCTCGCGCCGGCGAACTTTCGGGTCTACGAGGACGGCAAGCTGATCTCGGAGACCAAGGGCAAGCGGGCGCTGCTCGATCCCGGCGTGGTGGGGGTCCACTTCGCGCTGCTCCTGGTCGATCTGAGCGGCCCGGTGGTGGACTCGGAGTATTTGCCCGATCTGGCCAGCTC
>DASRLC010000608.1:0-4038 GCA_035648655.1 Polyangia bacterium | reverse complement strand
TCGCCGCGCTTTCCCAATGCCATGGCCGCATCGTGCACGACCCGAGATCCGCCGTCGATCTTGATCAGGTGTTCAGGTCACCGCGGGACATTGTCCACAGGCTGCTAGTGCGCATCGGACGAGGTAAGAGGTGGTCTTTCGGCCGCCTGAGGTCGTCATGAGACCGTTGATCGACGACAGGCCGTTGATGGACGAGAGCCCATTGATGGATGAAAGGCCGTTGATCGACGAGAGGCCGTTAATGGACGAGAGGCCGTTGATGGACGAGAGGCCATTGATGGACGAGAGGCCGTTGATCGAGGACAAGGCAAAATCCTCGTGGCCTCCCGACTGAACAGTGCTGGCCTCTTCGCCACAGCCGACCAGGCCGACTATTGCTCCGAGCGTAAAGCTGATTTGGATGGTTCGCTTCCCGAAGTCGCGCATTTTGGTTACTTCTCCCTTGAGGTAGCCCGGCCGACTCGCTGAGTCCCGTGGGCTTTGCGTCGCCCGATCGCTCGGGGTATGCCGTTTTTCGCAAGGTGTCGGTCCGACACAATGCAGGTATAAAGCAGTAACCAGGCCAACTATTAATTATCAGATATATCCAGCGGATCGGGGCTCATCCGGGGACAAGCACCCCACCCTGTTGTGGCAGCCACAACACCCAGGCCAAAGAGGCAACAATGGCGCACCGTATTGCTGCGGTGCGCAAACGTTCTTCAGCGCCATCGCCTCCAGAGGCGATGTCCTATGAACCCTTTCCATCGCATTCGTGCGGCCCCTTTGGAGCACCGATCTACTAGGGAATGATGCGGTGCGCTGCGGTTGTGGCCCCGCCTGCACCGATCTTCGATTGGTCGGGAATCTACTGGTGCATGCGCCCTTGGCTGAGCCTTTCGATGCTTCGGCTAGCGGGGGGATGGGCGTCGCCGTGAGGGTCCGCGGATTGACGATGCTGACGCGCAAGGTGATCGTCACACGCCAGTTTGGTGCCGACGCTTGGCTGCTGCTCTATCGCGATGTCGCCGGGGCGCATCCGTTCTTCCGGTCGCTCATCACGCCCGAATCGTTGATCCCGCTGTCCGACTACCTCGCATTTCACGACGAGCTCGTCCGCCGCTTCTACAAGGACGACGACAGTTCCCACTTCGCGCTCGGTCGGGAATCGGCGCGCTGGGCGCTGGTTGACGGACCGTGCAAGGCATTCTTGGAGCAAAAAGACCTACGTGGATTCGTAGGGTCATTCCCGAGGTTTTGGGATACTTACTTCTCGGAGACAAGAAGCCGCTCCCAAGCTTCGCTAAACGGTGAATCCGTTGAGTTCAAGGCTTTCGACCTGCCGCAATGGCATCCCTATTTCGAGCATTTCGTCATGGGATACATGACGGAGGTGCTCGAAATGTTCTGTGCGAACCCGATAGGAGCCACCCGATTGCGCGGCGGTGGAGGCAAGGACTATCACTATCTGCTGCATACGGCGCCCGCAGTCTTGCAGCGCGCGCCGGAGGACGACGTCGCCGCGGGCCGGCGATTATCCGTGCGCGGCGGGTCGCCCCACCTTTCGAACCGAGAAATCGAGGTGTTGCTGTTAGTGGCAGACGGTAAGACCAATGAGGAAATTGGTCTCGTACTGGGCATTTCCGGAAAGACCGTTCAGCACCACGTCGCCCGCACCTATCGAAAGATCGACGTTAGCGGCCGGGTCGGAGCCGCCATGTGGTTGGCCGAGCGTGGTCTAGTCGGCAAGAACTGATCGAGGAGCGCACTCAGACCGCGCGGCCGAAATACCTGCCACGCCCGATCTTTTGGCACCAATTATAGGCAGGACCAGGAGAACCCGAGGTACGCAATCCTGGTGGGCGAGGTCGAAGATGCTGCTCTCGATCGACCAGCCGCGCCTTGGGCCGAAGCCCGTCGCCTCAGTGCGTGCCGAGGAGAACCTTCCAGAACAACGCCGTCGCGAGCTTTCCGTCGCACGCCGTGACGAGCCAGTTCGGGCCGCCTTGCTCCATCGCCAGATTGGGGCCGACCGTGGCGCCGCCATCGGCGGTCGTGGCGCCGCCATCGGCGGAGGTGGTCGCGGACACGCGGTCGATCGCCGTCGCGAAGGCCGGAAGGCCGGCCGCCAAGACCGAGACTTGATCCGACGCAGGCGACCACTGCCACAGGTTGGGCTGCTTGGCCGCGATCCAGGCGCCAAGGGCGTTGTTGGGGAGCTCGGAAAGGCGCGAGGTCGGGACGTCGGTGAGCTGGTCATACCAGGCGCTCACCTGAATGTAACGAAACTGCGAGGCCACGATGAAGTCGGCCCAGGGATCGTTGTTTCCGTTGGGACTGCCCATGCCGCCTCCGGAGCTGGTCGCGCTTCCGAGCGAGGAAACGACCACTACCCGCTCGGTGACCGTCGGATCGACTAGATAGGCATCCGCGACGTCGGTGAGGGCTCCCCCAGTCGCGATCACCAGCGGTCGATTGGGCAGGCCCAGGCTCTTGGAGAGATCCACGATAAGGAGCGCGCCTGCCGATCGGTTCGCCTGCGTGTCGGCGATGTTGCTGCTCGCCGGTCTGACGAGCGGTGCTCCGACACTGGAGATCGGATCCGGCAGGTTCTGCAGACCGCTCGACCGGGCCGCGGTGATCAGATCCTGATATCCGCCCAAGTTCGTCTGGATGTCGGGCCAGTCGCTGTCCTCGTCGACGATAATCGCGGCCAGCGGTGCGCCGCCTCCATTCGCCATTAGGACGGCGTACTCGCCGGACCAGTTGTCGTACGCACCGTCGTTCAACAGGATGACCGGATTGCGCTGGTCGACTGGCAGGAGCCCGTATCCGGCGTCGAGCGTCGACGTACAGCCGCCGACGATGACCGCGGAAGCAAGCGCCAGTGCGCAGCGGCTTCCTGCCCGGGTTCGAACGATCGGCGTGTGACCACGGCGAATGCTCGAGCTCGATTCGAGAGTCATGGCGAACAAGAGTCCATCAATCGTACCGCGAGGCGAGCTGTCGATGAAGGGCTCCAGCGCGTTCGAGTGCGATAGCGGGCAATTCGTGGGACCGGCCAAATAGTGCGTGGCGTCAATTTTGGTCTACCCAAGACCTGGAACGCTCGCCCCCACCCCGCCTAGGTCGTCGGGATGGGATCCGTCACGGTCCGAAGATCTGGGGGTCCGAAAGCATCTGCCAGAGGCGGGACCGAGCGATTGGCGCGTTAATCTGGGTGACGACCCAGGCATTACCATTGGGATCCGGGACCAGCGGTGGCCCTTGGGTCGGATCGAATCCGCCCGACGTATCGGGCGACATCTGCTGAAATGAAACCGTGAAGCCCGGCAGTCCCATCGCAAGCAGCGCGACCTGATCGGAGGCCTGTGGAATCGGGATGATGTTCGGTTGCTTGGTAGCAATCCGGTTGCCCAGCGCATTCTGAGGCAGGTTGGCGAGATCCGCCGTCGTGACGTCTTCGGTTTGGTCGTAGTAGGCGCTGACCTGAACGTAGCGAAACCGCTGCGAGACGATCCAGTCGGCCCAAGGATCCATGTCGCCGTTGGGTGCGTTCATCGACGCATTCGGTGCGCTGTAACCGCCGAGCGCGGCCACGACGACCACCCGGTCGACCACCGAGTGGTCGAGCAGGTAGGCGTCCGCCAGATCTGTGAGCGAAGTCGCCGACACGACGACGACCGGTAGGTCGGGCTGGCTCAGCTGGGTTGACCGATCACGGATGAACTGAGCCCCGGCGGAGTTGTTCGAGACGGTCGAGTCGATTTGACCGTCTGCCGGCACTACCAAAGGAACGCCAGCGCTCTCGGTGACGCCGGGAATGTTCTCGAGGCCGCTCGATCGGGCGGCGTTGACCAGATCGTTCCAGCCTGACCCGTTGATGGCGAGATCGCCCCAGATCTTGCTAGCATTGATGAGGGTGGAGATCCCATCCTGACGTGAATTCGCAAGGGATGGCGACGGGCTGATGAGGCGCCGGTGACAAAGTGGACGCGGGAGTTGAAGGGGCAGAGCCGGCCGCGGTACTTCGAGGTTGCGAACAAGAAAGACCTCGGA
>DASRLC010000607.1:0-13021 GCA_035648655.1 Polyangia bacterium | reverse complement strand
TCCCCCAACACCGCCGGTCCCCGCGACACCGCCGACACCTGCAACGCCGCCAGTCCCCGAACCTTGTCCCGCAACGCCGCCGGATCCCGCTCCCGCATGCCCGGCCGCGCCGCTACCTCCGCGCCCAGCCGTGCCACCGCCGTTGCCTCCGGCCATTCCAGCATCCGTCGCAAGAACTGCACTACCGCACCCGCAGGCGAACAGCACAAGAGACACGACCCAAAGTTGCCCCTTCAAGGTTCGGTTTTCTCCACGGCTAAGCGGTTCCACTCGGCCCCCTGCACACTTGGAGCGAGCCTGACTGCGCACGAAGGGTACCCTACGGGTTTTGAAAAGTCATTCAGGGGGCGCGTCTCGACGAAGCGCAGCGCGGGAGTCAACCCAATGGTCGCGGCGTCTTACGGAAGCAGCGTCTCGCCCATCAGATACTGATCGACGCCCCGGGCGGCGGCGCGCCCCTCTTGGATTGCCCACACGATGAGCGACTGACCGCGCGCCATGTCGCCGGCCGCGAACACGCCGGGAACGCTGGTGGACTTGCTGACGTCGACCGCCACGTTGCCGCGCGGATCGAGCGCCACGCCCAAGTCGGCCAGCATCCCGTCTTTTTCGGGCCCGACGAAGCCCATCGCCAGCAGCACCAGATCGGCCGGCCAGAGCTTCTCGGTGCCGGGTTTCTCCTTCATGGCGAATCGGCCGTCGCCGTTCTTCACCCATTCGATCTCGACGGTCTGCAACTCCTTGACGTGGCCGGCCGCGTCGCCGAGCAGGCGCTTGGTGACCGTCACGTAGCGCCGCGGATCCTCGCCGTAGAGCGCGGCCGCCTCTTCCTGGCCGTAGTCGAGCTTGTAGACCCGCGGCCACTGGGGCCAGGGATTGTCGGCGCCGCGCAAGGTCGGCGGCCGCTGCAGGATCTCGAACTGCACCAGGCTCTTGCACCCGTGCCGCAACGAGGTGCCCACACAATCGGTCCCGGTGTCGCCGCCGCCGATCACGATCACGTTTTTGCCTTTGGCGCTGATGAACTTGCCGTCGGCGAAGTCGCTGTCGAGCAGGCTCTTGCAGCTCTTGAGCAGGAACTCCATGGCGTAGTGGACGCCGGCCAGGTTGCGCCCCTCGACGGGCAGGTCGCGCGCCGCGGTGGCGCCGCCGCTCAGAACCATGGCGTCGAACGACCCGCGCACATCGGCGGTGGGCGTGTTCTTGCCGATCCAAGCGCCGGTGACGAACTTGACCCCCTCTTCGGCCAGCAGCTTCACGCGTCGGTCGACGATGCTCTTGTCCAGCTTCATGGGCGGGATGCCGTACATCAGCAGGCCGCCGATCCGATCGTCGCGTTCGAAGACGGTGACCTCGTGCCCCGCACTGTTGAGCTGCGCCGCGCAGGCCAGACCCGCCGGCCCCGATCCCACCACCGCCACCCTCTTGCCGGTGCGCCGGGCCGGCGGCTCGGGAACTACCCACCCTTCGTCGAAGCCCTTGTCGATGATGGCGGCTTCGATGCTCTTGATGGTGACCGCCGGCTCGCTGATGCCGAGCACGCACGATCCCTCGCACGGCGCCGGGCAGACGCGGCCGGTGAATTCGGGGAAGTTGTTGGTCTTGTGCAGGCGGCCGAGCGCCTCGCGCCACTGACCGCGGTAGACCAGATCATTCCACTCGGGGATGAGGTTGTTGATCGGGCAACCGGAGGCGCCCCCCGGTAACACCGTCCCCGTGTGGCAGAACGGGACGCCGCAATCCATGCAGCGGGCGCCCTGCTCTTTCAGCGTCGACTCGGGCAGGTGCTCGTGAAACTCCTGCCAGTCGCGCACGCGCGTCTTGGGATCGCGCCCCGGCGGCTCATGCCGCTCGTACTCCATGAAGCCGGTCAGCTTGCCCATGATCTACTCGGGGTCCCCGCTCGCTGCCGCGCGCCTGATCATCGAAGATTCGTTCATTTTCCACCTAGGCGGGCGGTGTCGTGGGAGTTGAGCTCGAAGGCGGCCATCTCGGCCTCGTCGGGAGTAAGGCCGGTCTCGCGCATCTTCTGTTGTGTCTCCAGCACCCGGCGGTAGTCATTGGGCATCACGCGCACGAACGACGGGATCAGTTGATTCCAAGAGGCCAGGATCTCTTGCGCGCGCTTGCTGCCGGTCAGCTGCGCGTGCCGCGAGATCAGGCCGTGGACCAGCTGGATCTCCTCGGTGGATTCCAGCTTGCCGAGCCCCACCATCTCCTTGTTGCAGCGGCGCGCGAAGGTCCGCCCTTCGTCGTCGAGCACGTAGGCCACGCCGCCCGACATGCCGGCCGCGAAGTTGCGTCCGGTGGGGCCGATGATGACCACGCGACCGCCGGTCATGTACTCGCAGCCGTGATCGCCCACCCCTTCGACGACGGCGCTGGCGCCGCTGTTACGGACGCAGAACCGCTCGCCCGCCACGCCCCGGAAATAGGCCTCGCCGCTGGTCGCGCCGTAGAGGGCGACGTTGCCGATCAGGATGTTCTCCTCGGCGACGAAGCTGGCCGTACGCGGCGGGTAGACCACGATCTTACCGCCCGAGAGCCCCTTGCCCACGTAGTCGTTGGCGTCCCCCTCGAGGGTGAGCGTCATTCCGCGCGGCAAGAAGGCACCGAAGCTCTGCCCGGCCGAGCCGGTGAAGTGCAGCTTGATGGTGTCGTCGGGCAGCCCGGCGGCGCCGTACTTGCGCGTGACCTCGCTGCCGGTGATGGTGCCGACGACGCGGTTGACGTTGCGGATGGGCAGCGACGCTTCGACCGGCTCGCCGCGCTCGATGGCCGGCCGGCAGAGCGGCAGGATGGTGGTCATGTCGAGCGACTTCTCGAGGCCGTGGTCCTGCGCCTCGGTCTGATAGCGGCCGACCTCGGGCCCCATCTCGGGCTGGTGGAGGATCTGCGAGAAGTCGAGCCCCCGCGCCTTCCAGTGGTCGACGGCCTTGTTGAACGCGATGCACTCGGTGTGGCCGACCATGTCGCTCACGCGCCGAAAGCCGAGCTCGGCCATCAGCTCGCGCACCTCCTGGGCCACGAAGCGCATGAAATTCACCGCGTGTTCCGGGCTGCCGGCGAACTTGGCGCGCAGCTTGGGATCCTGGGTGGCCACGCCCACCGGGCAGGTGTTGAGGTGGCAAACCCGCATCATGATGCAGCCGACCGCCACCAACGGCGCAGTCGAAAAGCCGAACTCCTCGGCGCCCAACAGGGCCGCGACGACCACGTCGCGCCCAGTTTTGAGCTGTCCGTCGGTCTCGACGACGATCCGGCTGCGCAGGTTGTTGAGCACCAGCACCTGATGCGCCTCGGCCAGCCCCAATTCCCAGGGCGCGCCCGCGTGCTTGATGCTGGTGAGGGGCGAGGCGCCC
The DNA here is from genome assembly GCA_035648655.1 of Polyangia bacterium. GTDB lineage: Bacteria > Myxococcota_A > Polyangia > Fen-1088 > Fen-1088 > JADGRB01. The sequence goes on along the minus strand of DASRLC010000607.1, from coordinate 9,659 downwards.
GTGCCGCCGTCGTGCCCGCTGATGAGCACCAGGTCGGCGTGCGCCTTGGCGACGCCCGCCGCGATGGTGCCGACGCCGACCTCGGCCACCAGCTTGACGCTGATGCGCGCGCGCGGATTGGCGTTCTTGAGGTCGTGAATGAGCTGCGCCAGATCCTCGATCGAATAGATGTCGTGGTGGGGCGGCGGCGAGATGAGACCCACGCCCGGCGTCGAGTAGCGCACCTTGGCGATCCAGGGATAGACCTTGGACCCGGGGAGCTGCCCGCCTTCGCCGGGCTTCGCCCCCTGCGCCATCTTGATCTGAATCTCGTCGGCGCTGATCAGGTATTGGCTGTTGACGCCGAAGCGTCCCGAGGCGACCTGCTTGATCGCGCTGCGGCGCGAGTCGCCGTTGGCGTCCGGCACGAAGCGCGCCGGATCCTCGCCGCCCTCGCCGGTGTTGCTCTTGCCGCCGATGCGGTTCATGGCGATGGCCAACGTCTCGTGGGCCTCCTTGCTGATCGAGCCGTACGACATGGCGCCGGTCTTGAACCGCTTGAGGATGGTGTCGATCGGGTCGACCTCGTCGATCGGCACCGGCGGCCGATCGGAGCGCAGCTCCATGAGGCCGCGCAGCGTGGCCAGGTTCTTCGACTGGTCATTGATGAGGGTCGAATACTCCTGGAACATGCCGTAGTCGGCGGTCCGGCAAGCCTGCTGCAGCTTGTGGATGGTGACCGGGTTGAAGAGGTGGTATTCGCCGCTGCGGCGGTACTGGTACTGACCGCCGGCGTCGAGGCTGTCGGCCGGCAGCGGGCGATCGGGGAACGCGCGCAGGTGGCGCTGGCGGACCTCATCGGCGATTTCGTCGATGCCGATGCCGCCGATGCGCGAGGCGGTCCAGGTGAAGTACTCGTCGATGAAGCCGTGATTGAGGCCGATGGCCTCGAAGACCTGGGCGCCGTGGTAGCTCTGGATGGTCGAGATCCCCATCTTCGAGCAGACCTTGACAATCCCTTTGCCGACCGCCTTGACGTACTTGAGCTCGGACTTCTCGGCGTCGCCCGACAGCAGCCCCTGGCGGGTCATGTCGTGCAGGCTCTCGAAGGCCAAATAGGGGTTGATGGCGCTGGCGCCATAGCCGAGCAGGAGTGCGAAGTGGTGTACCTCGCGCGGCTCGCCGCTCTCGACCACCAGCCCGACCCGCGTGCGCGATCCTTCGCGCAACAGGTGGTGCTGCACGGCCGCGATGGCCAGCAGCGACGGGATCGGCGCCCGCTTCGCATCGTGCCCGCGGTCGGAGAGGATGATGATGTTGTTCCCTTCGGTGATGGCCCGGCTGGCCGCCGCCCGCAGGGTCTCGACGGCCGCCTTGAGGCCGGGGCCGCCGGCCGCGACTTCATACAGCGCCGGAATGGTGGTGCTCTTGAACCCGTGCGAGCCGCTACCGCCGTCGAGGTTGCGGAGCTTCTCGAGCTCCTCGTTGCGCAGCACCGGCGTCGGCAGGTTGATCTGGCGCGCCGAGGCGGGCGTCGGTTCGAGCAGGTTCCCCTCGGGCCCGATGGCGGTGTCGACCGCCATGATGATCTCCTCGCGGATGGCGTCGACGGGCGGATTGGTGACCTGCGCGAAGAGCTGCTTGAAGTAGGCGAACAGCAGTTGCGAGCGGTTCGACAGCACCGCCAGCGGCGCGTCGTTTCCCATCGACCCGGTGGCCTCGACGCCGTCGTTGGCCATGGGCGCCACCAGGACCTTGAGATCCTCCGAGGTGTAGCCGAAGGTCTCTTGGCGCCGCAACACGGTCTCGTGATCGGGCTCGATCACCGTGGCGGGCTTGGGGAGATCGCCGATGGCGATCATGTTCTCTTTCAGCCAGATCCCGTAGGGCTCAGCTTCGGCGATCTTCTGTTTGATCTCGTCGTCGCCGATGATCCGCCCTTCCGAGGTGTCGACCAGGAACATGCGCCCTGGCTGCAGGCGCCCCTTCTTGACGATCCGCTCGGGTGGAATGTCGAGCACGCCGACCTCGGAGGCCATGACGACCAGATCGTCCTGCGTCACGTAGTAGCGGGACGGCCGCAGGCCATTGCGATCGAGGGTCGCGCCGATGCGGATGCCGTCGGTGAAGGCCACCGATGCCGGCCCATCCCAGGGTTCCATCAGGCAGCCGTGGAACTCGTAGAAGTCCTTGCGCGCCTGCGACATCGACTCGTGGTTGGACCACGGCTCGGGGATCATCATCATCATGGCGTGCGGCAGCGAGCGCCCCGCCAGCACCAGCAGCTCGAAGGCGTTGTCGAACATCCCCGAGTCGCTTCCCTCGGTGTCCACCACCGGGATGCACTTCTTGAGGTCGTCGCCGAACAACTTCGACTCGAACATGCTCTCGCGCGCGTGCATCCAGTTGACGTTGCCGCGCAACGTGTTGATCTCGCCATTGTGGGCGATCATCCGGTAGGGATGCGCGCGCGACCAATTGGGGAACGTGTTGGTCGAGAAGCGCGAGTGCACCAGCGCCAGCGCGGACTCGACGCGGGGGTCGGCCAGGTCGGGATAGAACGCCCACATCTGGTCGGGGTTCAGCATCCCCTTATAGATGATGGTGCGGGCCGAGAGGCTGGGGATGTAGAAGTTGTTCTTCTCGGGAATGTCCAGACCACGCACGGCGTGGCGGGCGCGCCGGCGGATGACGTAGAGCTTTCGCTCGAAGGCCAAGTCGTCGGGGATCGACGGATGCCGTCCGATGAAGAGCTGCTTGATGACCGGCTGGGTTCGCTGCGCCGTCCCGCCCAACATCCGGTTGTCGGTGGGGACCTCGCGCCAGCCCAGGAAGCGCTGGCCCTCGTCCCGCACGACCTTTTCGAAGAGGTGCTCGCAGGCGGCGCGGCTGCCCGGGTCGTTGGGCAGGAAGACCACCCCGACGCCGTACTGACCGGCGGCCGGCAAAGTGATCCGTCCCTTGGACTCGGCGCAGGCTTCGACCAGGAAGTCGTGCGGCACCTGCATCAGGATGCCGGCGCCGTCGCCGGTGTTCTTCTCGCATCCGCTGGCGCCCCGATGCTGCAGGTTCAGCAGAATTTGCAGGGCGTCCTGGACCATCTTCGAGGATTTGCGCCCCTTGAGATCGACGACGAACCCGACGCCACAGGCGTCGTGCTCGTGTTGAGGATCGTAGAGACCTTGACGCGGCGGGCTAGAATGGTCGTTCATGTGCTTGATTTCCGAGAATTTCCCAAACGGCTCACTGTAGCACGCTGTAGGCCCCGGACGTTCATGGAATTGGGCCCGGGGCCGGGGCGCGGGGGGCTCGCGGCTGCGCTTCGCGCAGCGCTCGCGCGTGCCACCTCCACCCCCCCGGCGGAACCGCCGCCCGTGGGTCGCCCTTCGCTCCGTGCGGGTCGATCGCTGTGGCCCGCTCCACCGGAGTCTTCCGCACGGAGCTTTTCGGCGGCGCGGAGGGTGAAACGATTCCAAAGACACCCTCCGCGCCGCCGAAAAGCCACGTGCGAAAGAAGACGCGGGAGAGAACGGGCGACGGGGGATCCGCACGTAGCTCGGTTCACTTCCGGCGTGCTAAGCGCGAGGCGCGAGGCGCTAGGCGCTAGGCGCGAGGCGCTAAGCGCTAGGCGCGAGGCGCGAGGCGCGAGCCCGGGCCGTCAGTCCAGACGGCGGCGGACTTCGTCCCGCACGGCGGTGTAGTCGTTGGGGAGGTGGACCGGGGTGTTGCGGTAGCGGGGGTTCGGCACGTTGGGGAGCTTCCCCTCGTGATACTGCACCTTGAACTCCGTGAACTTGAGCCCGTTGGCAGTGCTCACCACCACGACTCGATCCGTCGACCGAATCTCGCCGCGCGCGACCAGCTTCTCGAGAGCCGCCAGCGCGACACCGGTGTGCGGGCAGTTGAAGAGGCCCGTCAGGTCGGCGCGCGCGGCCGCGTCCGCCAGCTCGGCCTCCGAGGCCTGCTCGACCACACCGTCGAATTTTTGCAGCGTCCGGATCGCCTTCCGGACGCTCACCGGGTTCCCGATCTGGATCGCCGAGGCCAGCGTGGGCTGGGCGACCACCGACTGGAACTTGTCCCAGCCGGCCTTGTAGGCGCGGTAGAGCGGGTTGGCGGCCGCGGCCTGCGCGACGCAGATGCGCGGCAGCTTCTGAATCAGGCCCAGCTCCTTCATCATCAGAAAACCCGCGCCCAGCGCGCTGACGTTTCCCAGGTTGCCGCCGGGGATCACCACCCAATCCGGCACGTCCCAGTCGAACTGCTGCACCATCTCGATGGCGACGGTCTTCTGCCCCTCGATGCGCAGGCTGTTCATGCTGTTGGCCAGGTAGACGCCCTCTTCCTGGGCCAAGCGGGTGACGATCGCCATGCAGTCATCGAAGTCTCCGTCGACGGCCATGACCACCGCGCCGTTGGCCAGCGGCTGGACGAGCTGCGCGGTCGAAACCTTTCCGCGCGGCAAGATCACCATGGCGCGGATGCCGGCCGCCGCCGCGTAGGCCGCCAGCGCGGCCGAGGTGTCGCCGGTCGAGGCGCAGGCGACGGCGCGGATCGGTCTGCCGTCGGCGATCATCTGCTTCACGGTCGACACCAGCACGGTCATCCCGAGATCTTTGAACGACCCCGTGTGCGAGACGCCGCACTGCTTGACCCACAGCTCCGAGAGCCCCAGCTCGCGGCCGTAGCGCTCGGCCCACAACAGATTCGTCCCACCCTCCAGCATCGACACGACGTTCTCGTCGCGCACATGCGGCTGCACCCATTCCTTCTTGCCCCAGACGCCCGAGCCGTAGGGCCAGGTGGTGCGCAGGTAGCGCTCGTCGAACAGCTTGATCCAGGCGGCGGCGCTGCGGCTCTTGAGGGCCTCCATGTCGTGCACGACCTCCAGCAGGTCGCCGCACTGGGGACACTTGTAGATCACCTCGTCGAGCGGGTACTCGCCGGGGCAGCCGGTGATGCAGCGAAAGGTCGAGCGGGACATGGCGTAAGAGTAACCCACTCGAAACCTCGGAGGGTTCCGAACCTGCCTCGATCCTGATACATCTTCCCCTGAAAATGGGCGCTAAGAAGGCCGTCATCGAGGTTCACAAATTCGGAGGGGCGTCGCTCTCGGACGCGCCGGCCTTTCGCCGCGCCGTGCAGATCATCAAGGGCCGCGCGGCCCCGCGGGCGGTGGTGGTGTCCGCGCCGGCCGGCGTGACCGACGTGCTGCTCAGCCTGGCGGTGCGGGCCGCCGCCGGCGACGGTGAGACCGGCGCGGCCGAGGTCGAGGCGCTTCGCCTGCGCTACACCGAGATTCTGCGCGGCGCGGTCTCCCACGGGAGCATCAAAGAGGTCGCGGCCGAGATCGATCGCTCGATGGGGGAGCTGTCGCGGCTGCTGTCGAGCCTGGCGGTGCTCAAGGAGCTGACGGCCCGCACGCGCGATTTCATCGTCAGCCGTGGGGAACGCCTCTCCGCGCAGATCCTGTCCGCCGCGCTCACCGCGGCCGGCGGCAAGGCGCGCTACGTCGACGCGACCGACGTGATCTTCACCGACGGGCCGTTCGGCGGCGCTTCGCCCAACCTGATGCTGACCGACCTGGCCGCGCGCAAGACGCTGCGCCCGCTTTGCATGGCGGGCATCGTCCCGGTCGTCCCGGGGTTCATCGGGGCGGCCAAGATCGACGAGCACGACGAGGAGCAGGGCGACGGCCAGGATCGCCCCCCGCCACCGCGCGGACGCGCGGGCGACGACCGGCGCGCACGCGGCGTCACCACCCTCGGGCGCGGCGGCTCCGACCTGACGGCCACCTTGATCGGCCGCGCCCTTTCGGCGCGGGAGGTCTCGCTCTGGAAGGACGTGCCCGGGTTGCTGACGGCCGATCCGCGCGTGGTCCCCGACGCCCGCGTGATCCCGCAGCTTCATCTGCGCGAGGCGGCCGAGCTGGCCTATTTCGGCGCCAAGGTCCTGCACCCGCACGCGCTCATTCCCGTCGCGGGCCGCCCCATTCCGGTCTTCGTGCGCCCCTTCGCCGATCCGACCGCCGCCGGCACCGAGATCTCGGCCCGGCGCACCCTCGATCGCTATCCGGTCAAGGCGCTCTCGGCGGTCGGCGGGCAGTCGCTGCTCACCGTAGCCGGCAACGGCATGTTGGGCGTCCCCGGCATCGCGGCGCGCACCTTCGAAGCGCTGCACCGCCAGGGGATCAGCGTCTCGCTGATCTCGCAGTCGTCGTCGGAACAATCGATCTGCTTCTCGGTGCCGGCCGGGGCCGCGCGCCGGGCGCGCGATCGCCTGCTCGACGAGTTTCGCGAGCAGATCGCCCGCGGCGAGGTCGATGGCATCGAGGTGCGCTCCGGTCTGGCCACCGTGGCGGTGGTCGGCATCGGCATGGCGGGCCACCTGGGGATCGCGGCGCGGGTGTTCACGGCGCTGGCCGAGGCCGCCATCAACATCGTCGCCATCGCGCAGGGCTCTTCGGAGCTGAACATCTCGTTCGTGGTGGCCGCCAAGGACGCGCCGGCCGCCCAGCGCGCCGTGCATGGAGCCTTTCAGCTCTCCAAGATCGGCGGGGGCGCCGCGGCGCGCGCCGCTTACACCGACGCCGTGTTGCTGGGGTTCGGCCAGATCGGCCGCGCGCTGGCCGGCATCATGTCCAAGTCGAACGGCAAGCGGCGCGGTGGACAGGCGGCCGCGCGGGCCAGGCTGCGCCTGGTGGCCGCCATCGATCGGCGCGGGTTCGTCTTCGATCCGAATGGCCTATCGCCCCGGTTGGTGGCGGCCTTGGTCGCGGGGAAAAAGGACGGCCGATCGTTGGCCGACGGTCCGGGTGGCCGGCTCGGCACGCCCAACCAGGCGCTCTCGTTCCTGGCCGAGCACGCGCTCAGCGATCCGATGTTGGTCGACGTCACCGCGGACGAGAGCACGCCGCTCATCCGGCAAGCGCTGGGCGCGGGCATGGACGTGGTGCTGGCCAACAAGCGCCCGCTCTCCGGCCCGCGGCAGGAGACCGAGGCGCTGATGGCGCTGGCCGCCCGCGCCGGCCGCCGCATGCTGACCGAAGCCACGGTCGGGGCCGGCCTGCCGATCTTCGACACCTACCGCAAGCTGGCCGAATCGGGCGACCGGGTCATCAAGATCGAAGGTTGTCTCTCGGGCACGCTGGGCTTCGTGCTGACCGAGGTCGAACGCGGGCGCTCGTTCTCGGAGGCTCTGAGGCGGGCGATGGAGCTGGGCTACACCGAGCCCGATCCGCGCGACGATCTGTCGGGCGCCGACGTCGGCCGCAAGGCGCTGATCTTGGGTCGGCTGCTCGGCTTCCCGGGCGAGCCCGACGACGTCGCCGTCGAATCCTTGGTCCCGCCCGAGGTCCGCTCGCTCCCCCGCGACGCCTTCCTGGCCCGGCTCGGCGGCCTGGACGCCGACTGGTCGCGCCGCGGCGCCGCCGCAAAAGCCAAGGGGGCCACCCTGCGCTACGTGGCCTCGGTGACCAAGGATCGGATCTCGGTCGGGCTGCAGGTGGTGGGACGCGCCAGCCCCTTCTTCGGCCTCAAGGGGACCGACAACCAGGTCGCCTTCACTACCGCCCGCTACCGCAAGAACCCGCTGGTCATCACCGGCCCCGGCGCCGGCCCGGCGGTCACGGCCGCCGGCGTCCTCAACGACATGCTCCGCGTCGGCGGCTGAGCCCATCGAGGGCGGCGCGCGCGCAGATGCGCCACACCCAGGGGGTCGTCGGGGCGTCGGGTGTCCTCAGGTAAACGGGTCCCATACGACGACGCCGCACCCCTCGAAATCGCGAACGTTGCGGGTGACCAGCGTGAGGCCGTGATGCGCGGCGGTGGCGCCGATCAGAAGGTCGGTTTGGGTTCGAACCTGACCGTGAGACGCGAGCTGACCGCGTAGGGTGCCGGCCAGGGTGGCGATCGCCCGCGTGACGTCGAGGACCTCGCAGTGATCTGCGAGAAACCGGTCGAACCAGGCGCGTATGCGATCGATCGGCCGCCGACTCAAACCGAAGGAGACCTCCTCGACGGTGATGACACTCACCGCGATCTGCCGAACGTCCGCCGCCCAGGCGAGCACGCCGGAGTTCGGCCGGGGCCGAGAGAGCTCTCCGAAGATGTTCGTATCGACCAGTTGGGTGGGCGACGGCCCGCTCACCGATCGCCGTCCGCGAAACCGTTCTTCCTATCGCGCCGCGGAACGAGCTCCAGCCCTCCGTCGAGCTCGCGCAACTCTGCGAAGGCGTCCGAGAGCGTCTCTTGGCAGGACGCGATCTTGAGCGCGCTCAGCTCTTCGAATTCTCGCGGGGAGACGACGACCGCGGCCGCCTCGCGGCGCCGAAAAACCCGCTGTGGCTCTCGGCCGGCGGCCTTGAACAGCTCCGGGAGCTTGGCCCGCGCCTCGCCGACGGTCCATCTTTTCACGTCCCTCGCCTTCTTCGTAATCACATGTACATATTAACACGAGACATGTACACGACAAGGCGGCCGGAGCAGGGACACCAGGAGCCGACGCAACATCCGGTCATTGTCCTGGCGAGGGTCCATCAAAAGACCGGGGGCACAAAAAAAACGGGAGGCCGAGGCCTCCCGTTTGGTGCTGCTTGAGTCTTAACTTTAGATGTTGAGACTAGAACCAGACGAGCGCGGCGACCTCGCCAGTGACCTCGCTGCTCTTGGTCCCCCCCGCGAAGATGTCCATACCAAGGGGGCTGCTGGCGAAGTCGGCCCGGATCTCCGGACGGAGCTCGAAGTTCTTGCCCACGTCGATCCCGAGCATCACGGTGCCCTCACCCTGCTTCAGGGTCACGTCCGCCATGTCGTTGTGGCTGGCCAGGAACTCGCCACGAGCCGCGACGTTGAGACGGTCGCTGATCACGTAGCGACCCATGAGCGAAGCACCAATCTGGTAGTCCGCCGCGATATCATCATAGGCCTTGATGTAGTCGACGTTGAGGTTGAGGCCGAACTGGCTGTTGACCGTCAGTGCCGCAACCAAGTCGCCCAAGAAGCGGAAGTCGCCCGGCGTAGCGGCGCCCGGCAACTGCGGCTGACCCTCCTTGCCAAAGTAGGTGGTGGCGACGATCGAAAGCATCGGGTTGACGGTGATGGAGGCCGACAGACCGCCGGTCTTCCAGGCGTTCAGATCGGGATCGTTGTTCCACCCATTGACGAAGCTGGCCTGCAGGGTGAGGTTGTCGTTGACCTTCAGGTTGGCGCGCACACCGGTGTGGAGCAGCGGGATGGCGTTGAAGAGCAGCGAGCGGGAGTACAGCCAGTTGCTCTTGGCCTCGATCACCTCGGCGCCGGCCGTGGTGGTGAACTTACCGAAGTCGAGGGTGAAGCTGGGCAGTCCGACCGGCAGCGTGATCTCGCCGAAGGCCTGCTCGACCAGGAAGTCGCCGGTGACCGGGCTCCCGACCGAACCGCCGTTGGCCCCGTTGATGATCGAACCAACCGACCCATAGCCAAGGTCGAGCTGCATCGAAACCACATCCAACGATGCGTTCATGCTCAGCTTCGCCAGCGCGAGCGTCATGCTGTTGGCGTTGGTGTCGAACGCGCGACCCACGCCCACTGCCGGCTGAACCGAGGCGAGCGAGTTCGCGCCCGATTGCGGCGTGAAGTTGTACATGTAATAGGTGTCGACCAGGCCGCTGAAGACGAACTTCGGGGTCGGGCCGGGGGCGG
>DASRLC010000606.1:0-8276 GCA_035648655.1 Polyangia bacterium | reverse complement strand
GCCGGGCCCCAGCGTCAGCTTCGCCGACGGGCGCTCCGCGCGGGCGGCCTCGGCCCGATCCGACAACACGATTTCGCCGTGCCCCAGAGAAACCTCGAGCTGGCCCGTCCGACCCGACGGACGTCGGGCCTCGGCCACGCGCTCCACGAACTGGGCCCGATCGATCACCAACTGGGCCGCCAGCAGCTGGCCTCGGCGGTTTTGCAGATCGACGGCGACCGAAAGGCCACCGGGGGGCGCTGGAAAATCGATCTCCAGGCGCTCGACCCGCACCGGGCCCAGATCGCGCGGCGCGATCGTCAGCACCGCCCGTCCGTCTTGAAAGGCGAGGGCCATCGCCGGTGCGGCGTCGGCCAAGGGCGCTCTCTCAGCCTCCGAACTGGCGGTGTGGAACGCAGGGCTCGTAGGGCGGGGGCTCGCTGCTGTCCTCGTAGCGCAGGACGTCGGTGTTGATGTTGATGCGCCGGGCCTGCTTGGCCTCCACGCAACGGGCCTGCAGCCAGTCGGTGAGCACCTGCTCCCATTTTGTAAGCTCCGCCTCGGTCGACAGCTCGAGCTTGCGTTTCTCGAAGTCGGTCAGATCGGGATCCTTGCGCTCTTTGAGGCGCGCGATCACGTACGTCCCGTTGACGTCGAAGGGACCGGCCAGCGGTTTGTCGGCGGTGAGCGCGAAGGCCGCCTGGCCAAGCGGTGTCGAGACGCCGATCCCCTCAACCACGATCCCTTCGCGGGTCGCGCGCAGCGAGAACAGGCCGGTCTCCTCGACGTGAGGCGCCGCCGTCGGGTCGGGCGCACTGTCCGACTGCTCGCTGTCGGTGGCGGCCGGGAAGAGATCCTTCATCGATTTGGTCGGTGTTTCCTCGAGCTTGGCCAGTGCCGCGTCGGCCGCCGCTTTGGCCTGGGCGTTGCCCCGCTCTTCACGCAGCTTCTCCTCGGCCAGCTCCAGCTTGGCGTCGGTGTAGGACACGTTGCCCTCGCGGGTGCCCTCGATCTTGGTGATGACGTAGCCGTCGGTGCCGCGCAGCGGCCCCACGATCGCGCCCGGCTTGGCCTTCCAGACCTTGTTCTCGGCGTCGGTTGGCAGGTTGATGGCCCCGCGCCCGCGCCAGCCCAGATCGCCACCGCGCGCCTTGGTCTTGGTGTCCTCGGAGGCGGTCTTGACCAGCTCCAGGAAGGTCAGGCCCTCGCTGCCGCCCGCCTTGGCCCCCTTCTTGAGGCGCTCGCTCAGAGCGTCGGCTTTCACGTGCGCCGCCTTGTCGATGGCCGGCGGGGCGTCCTGCGGCACCTTGACCAGGATCTGCCGCACCCGGCGCTGTTCGGGGACTTTCTCGTAGACGAACCGCTTCTGTTCGTAGGCCTCCTGCAGCTTGGCGTCGTTCTTGGCGGCGTAGTCGGCGATCTCGGCGTCGGTGAGCAGCACATCGGGCTCGTAGCGCCGTCCCGAGAAGCGCAGGTATTCCAGGTTCACCTGGCGGCCCTTGCGCACGAAGTCGGTCTTGAGCTCGTCGTCCGAGATGGTGACGCTGGCCCGCATCAGGTCGCGCACCTGCAGGGCCATCATCTCTTTCTTCTGTTCGGCCACGAAGGCCTTGGGGGTGACACCCAGCTCGAACTGCAGGAAGGTCTTGAAGGAGTCGTAGTTGAACCTTCCGTCCTTCTGCAGCCGGGGAACGGTGTGCTCCGCGCCCAAGGCGACGATCTTGGCGTCGGCGATCTGGTCCTCGACCTCGTCGTCGGTGACCACAATCCCGAGGCGCTCGGCCTCGGCGGCCAGGATCTCCCGTTCGATCAGCTTGTCCATCACCGTCTCCTTCAGCCGATCGCGCTTGGCCATCGGGGCCGGGATCTGCGCGCCGCCGGCCAGCATGAAGCCGTACCGGAAGGAGTTTTGGGTGATCGTCTCGCCGTTCACCTGCGCAGCGTAGTGATCGTTCCCTTTCATCACCTGATCGCACGAGCTGCCCCGTGACTGCGGTCCGAAGTTGATGACGAAGACCGCGATGACGATGAAGAAAAGGAGATAGATCAGCAGCGACTGCGAGGCTTTCCGCATCTGCTCGAGCATGGCGCGGCGGAATCTACCATAAAGGGTGGCGCGCCCCTACCGGAGGTCGCCCATCCGTGATAAAAGCGTTTGTCCCGTCGACGCGGCGGTCGTTTCGATTGATTCTACCTGGGCGGCGCGCGGGGCGGACAATACATGCTGCTCGACTGGGTCTACGGACTCTTCTCCAACGACCTCGCCATAGACCTAGGTACGGCGAACACGCTGACCTTCGTCCGCGGCAAAGGAATCGTCTCCAACGAACCGTCCGTGGTGGCGGTGCAGCGCTCCGGCAACGGGACCAAGAAGGTCCTGGCGGTGGGGAAGGAGGCCAAGGAGATGCTGGGGCGCACGCCCGGCAACATCGTGGCCGTTCGCCCCATGAAGGACGGCGTGATCGCCGACTTCGAGGTGACCGAGGCGATGCTGCGCTACTTCATCACCAAGGTCCACAACCGTCGGACGCTGGTCAAGCCGCGCATCATCATCGGCGTCCCTTCGGGCATCACCGAGGTCGAAAAGCGCGCGGTGCGGGATTCGGCTCTGGCGGCCGGCGCGCGCGAGGTCTACCTCATCGAGGAGCCCATGGCGGCCGCGATCGGGGCGGGGCTGCCGGTCACCGAGCCGTCGGGCAACATGATCGTCGACATCGGCGGCGGGACCACCGAGGTGGCGGTCATCTCGCTGGCCGGAATCGTGGTGGCCAAGTCGATCCGGGTGGCCGGCGACAAGATGGATGAGGCGATCGTCGCCTACATCAAACGCAAGTACAACCTGCTGGTGGGCGAGCGCACGGCGGAGATGATCAAGAAGCAGATCGGCAACGCCTACGCGACCGATGAGGTCACGACCATGGAGATCAAGGGGCGCGACCTGGTGGCCGGCGTCCCGAAGACGCTGGTCATGAACAGCGACGAGGTGCGTGAAGCGTTGGCCGAACCGGTCAACCAGATTCTCGACGCGGTCCGGTCGGTGCTCGAGCGGACGCCGCCCGAGCTGGCCGCCGACATCGTCGATCGGGGGGTGGTCCTGACGGGGGGCGGCTCCCAACTCAAGAACCTGGACGCGCTGCTGCGTGAGGAGACCGGCCTGCCGGTGATGGTCTGCGACTCGCCCGAATGCGCGGTCGTGCTCGGCACCGGCCGAGCCCTCGATGAACTGGCCCTCCTTCGCGAAGTAGCGCTACAGTAACCCCCTCCAATGGTAGCCGGTAGCAAACGGCTGCGTGAAGCGGCGATTGTGGCGGTCATGTTGTTGATCGCGATCATCTCGCTGCGCATGAGCGCCAAGAATCCGGGCGACCTCTCGGCGCTCGATCGCGGCATCCTGCGGCTGGTCTCGCCGGCGCAATCGGCCATGTCGCTGGTCGCGCGCGCCATCACCAGCGTGGCCGGGCGCTACGTCGAGCTCACCCACGTGCGCGGCGAGAACGAGGCGCTCACCCGCGAGAACCAGCGGCTGCGGGCCGAGCTGACCGAGATGCGGCGGCTGGCCGAGGAGAGCGGGCGTTACCAGCGGCTGCTGGGCCTGCGCGACGTGACGCCGGCCGAGACCATCGCGGCGCGCGTGATAGCGGTCGACGCCTCGCCGTACTTCCGAGTGGCGCGGGTCGAGATCGACCACGGCGAGGGGACCGTGCGGCACGGTATGCCGGTTCTGACACCCGAAGGGGTGGCCGGTCGCATCAACCGGGTTTCGGGCAAGAGCTCGGACATCATGCTGCTGGTCGATCCCCGCTCGGCGATCGACGTCGTGATCCCGCGGACCGGCGGACGCGGCATCCTGCGCGGCAAGTCCGGTGAGAACGGCTACCGCTGCAGCGTCGAGTACCTGGCGCGCGGCGAGCCGGCCAAGGAAGGCGACGCGATCGTGACCAGCGGACTGGGGGGCGCGTTCCCGCGCAACCTCGCCGTCGGCCACATCACCCGCGTCATCCCCGGCGCGGTCGGTCTCTACCAGGACGTCGAGGTCACGCCCGACGTCGACTTCAGCCGCCTCTCCGAGGTTCTGGTGGTGGTCGCGCCGCCCCCCGCGCCCGATCCCGATCCCTCGGCCCACCACCTGCCGGCCCGCGGCCTGATGGTCTACAAATGAGATCCGCGGTGACCCTCACGGTCGCTTACCTGCTGCTGATTCTGCAGTCGACGGTGCTCGAGCTGGCCCCGGTGCACATGGTGGCGCCCAGCCTGGGCCTGCTGGTGGTCCTGCACGTGGGGCTTTCCTCGAAGTGGACCATCTCGTCGGCGGCGGTGGTCGCCTTCGCGACCGGGTACCTGTTCGATCTGGTATCGGGCGCGCCGCAAGGGGTGCACGCTCTGGTCTTCGTATTGATGGCGCTCTTCGCGCGCGGCCTCACCACGCGGGTGGCGGTGCAGGGGATCGTGCTTTCGGCGGCGACCGCCTTCGTCGCCAGCCTCCTGGCGTCGATGTTGATCGTGCTGGTGCGCGCACAGGTGGCGCCAGAGGCCGGTTACGGCGGCCTGCGCCAGGCGCCGCTGGAGGCGCTCTTGACCGGCTTGGTCGGGCCGATCATCCTGGGCCTCTTCCGGTACATCGACGGCAAGGTCGACACCGCCCGCTCGCGCGTCGGTCTGGCGCGCGGCCCGCGCTCGCTGAGCAGCGATATATCGCCGTGGAAATAGCCGTGATGCCTTGGAAGTAGCCGTGTCGCCGTGGAAATAGCCGGCCAGGACGCCGAGCTCCCCGAGATCCGGCGGCGCTCGCGCTATTTCGCGCTGGTGGTGCTGGTCGGCTTTCTGGGGATCGCCGGGCGGCTCTTCTATCTACAGGTCATTCAGGGCGACGCGTTTTTCCGCGTCACCTCCGACAGCATCGTCCACACCGATCTGCTGCCCGCGGTGCGTGGCCAGATCCGCGATCGCAAGGGCAGGGTGCTGGCCACGGTGCGCCCCTCGTACAACGTTTTCGTGACGCCGCGCCTGCTGACGGCCGACAGCTTCGCGCGCCTGCGCATGGTCCTGGGGATGAACGGCGACGAGGCGATCGATGTGTGGGATCGCATCCAGAACGGCGAGCTCGGCGCGGCGGGCGGTACCGGCGCCGGCGCCGGCGCCCACTTGGCCGAGCGGCCGGTCCTGCTGGCGGAGGACATCTCGCGCGAGGCGATGGCGGCCATTGAAACCGGCGTCGATCTGCCGGGCGTGAAGATCGTGTCGGCGCCCCGGCGCTCGTACCCGTACGGTACCTTGGCGGCGCACGTGCTCGGCTACATGAATGAGATTTCGGCCGACGAGCTGCGGGCCAAGAAGGGCGAGGGCTACCGTGCCGGCGATCTGGTCGGGCGGACCGGGATCGAGCGGCAGTGGGACGGGTATCTGCGCGGGCGATCCGGGTTTCAGAAAAATCTGGTCGAGCGCCGCGATCTGCCCAAGACCGACATCCACGATGTGATCGACGGCCCGAGCGCGCAGGCCGCCGTCGCGGGTAACAACGTGATCCTGACATTAGACGTGGATGCGCAGCGCTTCACCGAGCGCGCGTTGCGCAACGCCTCGGCGGCCGGCGTGGTGGTGCTGGACGTCAACAGCGGGCGGATCCTGGCCATGGCGTCCAAGCCCAGCTTCGATCCCAACGAGATGTCGGGTCACCTGACGCCCGAGGCCGAGCAGCGCTTGCTGGCCGATCGCTACCACCCGCTGCACGACAAGACGCTGGGCGAGACCTATTACCCCGGTTCGACGTTCAAGCCGGTCGCGGCGATCGCCGCGCTCGAAGATCGGCTCATCACGCCCGACGACAAGACCAAGTGCCATGGCTCCTTCGAGATCGCGCGGCGGCGGTTCAAGTGCACCAAGACCCACGGGGTCGTGGGCCTCTACGACGCCATCGTGCAGAGCTGCAACGTCTACTTCTACGAGCTGGGCGCCCGCCCCGGGATGATGGATCGGCTGGCCAAGTACGGCGCCGACATGGGGTTGGGCGCGCCGACGGGACTCGGCCTCAACGGAGAAGAAGGCGGTTTCCTGCCGACCGAGGAGTGGTACCGCGCGCAGAAGCGCGCGAACCCCAAGGCCGAGGGCTTTCAGATCGGGCAGGCCCTGAACGCCGTCATCGGGCAGGGGTCGACGCGCGTGACGCTGCTGCAGATGGCCACCATGTACGCGGCGATCGCCAACGGCGGCAAGCTCTGGCTGCCGCAGATCGTGGAGCGGATCGAATCGCCCGACGGTCAGGTGCTGGAAGAGTTCGCGCCCCGCGTGCGCCGGGATCTGTCGGTCTCGCCGGAGAGCTTGGCGGTGGTGCGCCAGGCGCTGGTCGGGGTGGTCAACGAATCGAAGGGAACGGCGTTCAAGGTCCGCCCGAAGGACATCGAGGTGGCGGGCAAGACCGGTACCGCGCAGGTGCACGGCCGCCACGTGGAGAACGGCGGCTACGAGGCGGGCGATCACGCCTGGTTCGTCGGTTTCGCGCCGGCCGGACGCCCGCGTATCGCGATCGCCGTGCTGGTGGAGCACGGCGGCCACGGCGGTGACGTGGCCGCACCGGTCGCGATGGAGATCATCCACAATTATTTCGAGACGGTGGCGCCGGCCGATCGCGAGGCGCCCCACCTGGGGCTGCCGCGCCGCCGCGGCACGCACGTCCCGACGCCCGAGCCCGAGCCCGATCCGACGACGGCCGAGGCGGCGCCATGATGATGCCGACCCGCGCGGTCGGCTGGCGTCGGCTGCGCTTCCGGTTCGATTGGACCCTGACCTCGGCGGCGGCGGCGGTGACCGCGCTCGGCCTCATCAACCTGTGGAGCGCCGTGCACGACCGGCAGGCCAACATCTTCTCGGTGCAGGTCTCCTGGCTGGGGCTGGGCGTGGCGGTGTTCTTGGGGGTGGCGACCGTCGACTACCGGACCATCAGCCGCTACGGCTATGTCTTGCATAGCGTGGGCGTGGCGCTGCTGATGGGGGTGCTGCTGTTTGGCAAGATGGTGGGTGGCGGGCGGCGCTGGTTCGAGCTGGGGCCCTTTCACGTTCAGCCGTCCGAGCTGATGCAGCTCCTCACCAGCGTCGCGCTGGGCAAGTACCTCAATGATTCGCCAGTCCTGGAAGGGCGCACCTGGCGGCACCTGGCGATTCCGGTCGTCATCGTCAGCGTCCCCGCGCTGCTGATCGCCAAGCAGCCGGATTTCGGGACCGCCTTTCTGCTGCTGCTGATCTTTTTCACGATCATGTTGACGGCGCGGCTTCGGCTCAAGACCCTGGGCGCCATCGTCGGTCTGGCGACGCTGGCCGCGTTTCCGATCTACCAGCACCTGCTGCACGAATATCAACGCAAGCGGGTCGAGTCGTTTTTCAACCCCAACTCGGAAGGCGCCTACCAGACCCGTCAGGCGCTGAACGCGATCGGCTCGGGGAGATTTCTCGGCAAGGGCTTCTTGCACGGCACCCAGATTCGACTGCGGCACTTCCCGGCGCTGTGGACCGATTTTCCGTTCGCCGTGTGGGCCGAGGAGTGGGGTTTCGTGGGGTGCTTCGGGCTGCTGCTGGCCTATCTGATTCTGGTGCTCTGGATCCTCAAGATCGCCGGCGACGCGCGTGATCGCTTCGGCGCCACCGTGTGCGTTGGCGTGGCGGCCATGCTGTTTTGGCACGTCTTCATCAACGTCGGGATGGTGAGCGGCGTGCTGCCGGTCGTGGGCGTCACGCTCCCGCTGGTGAGCTACGGCGGCTCGAGCATCCTCACGATCGCCGCCGCCCTGGGCCTGGTCATGAACGTCAGCGTGAGGCGATTCTCGTATTGATTTAATCGGGACCCTGGGAGGGTCCCGCTCCCCCCGCGAAGAGCTCGGGCCAGCGGAGCTGTCCCGCGCTCACGCGATCCAATCGGGACCCTGGGAGGGTCCCGCGCCCCCCGCGAAGAGCTCGGGCCAGCGGAGCTGTCCCGCGCTCACGCGATCCAATCGGGACCCTGGGAGGGGCCGCGCCCCCCGCGCTCAAATGAAGAGCTCGTGTTCCAGCTCAGGCGTTTATGCGACGCGTGAGCCGGAGGGGATTGCTGAGAACACTTGGTCTGGCATGCAGCCAGCCGCTCGCCCGTCGTGGGGTTCTAACCCGCTCCTGATCGCTGCCATCGGGTTTGCGCTCGCAGCCGTGGGTTGTGCGGCGTCCTCCGACGGTGGCACGACGCCCACTGGCGGTACCACCGGCTCGACGGGAGTGGCGGGCGCTGGCGGACACGGTGCGACCGCGGGGACCGCAGGCTCGTCGACCGGCAGCGC
>DASRLC010000605.1:0-6065 GCA_035648655.1 Polyangia bacterium | reverse complement strand
CTTCTGGGTGCTCGGCGTAGGTGTTCGTGTTTGCATCGATAACAACCACAAGCGCTTGCGCCGAGCCTTTTTCAAGCTCTTTTCGCGCTCCGAGCCGCTGCCGTCACGCCGCCGCTACACCGGCCGCGCGAAACCCACGTTCAGATAGGTCGCGTCGATGGTCTGGGACGGAAACACGAACAACGACGTATTCGGGGGATACTCGAATCCGGGCGGAGAGCACGAACCAGTGACCGAATCGCAGTAGCTGGTTGTGGTCAAGCTCATCGCCAAAGGCGAGTTGAGCGGAATCGACAGCGCGTGGCCGACGGAAAGGGGCAACCCCGTATACGGATAGGCCTGGGCGTAGGTAGTGGTCGTGATGATCTTGGATGTCAGATCGAACGCCTGGACGATATTGAAGCCTTGCGGTCCCCGACCGTTCGGGTCCTGCCGGAGCGAGTGATACACGTACTGCGTCTCGGACAGCGCCCCGGTCGCGTTCTCGGACATAACGGTCGAGACCACCCGCAGAGGCGTGATGAACGGTCGGGTGCCGGGAGCCACGGGTTGATCGTCGACGTAAACCAGAAGAGTCGGACTACTCTGTGTGATGGCCGAGTACGTGACTTGCGTCGACTGTGCAAGACCGTTCGGGAATGAGATAATTCTCGGCGCGACGGTGGTATTGAGCCACGATCCGCGCGGCACCTCCTCCTGGACGAAATCAAGAATGCCGTCGCCGTCCAAGTCGACAAAGGCGCTGCCGTGTGATGGCACCGAATCGGTTGGGTTGGCCACCTCGGTGCCTGGTACCACGCCGGGTATCGCGTTGGGGCCGGCGGGAAACTGCCAGGTGCTCGTGCCCCAGTTGGTTCCGGTGTTGAATCTCACCTCGCCGCCGCCCAGGTGGGCGAAGGGCCCAAACGTTCGGTTGTAGTGGTTCCTGATCAGATCGACCAAGCCATCGCCATTGAGGTCGGCCAGGGCGAAGCCGTAGTCCTCGGGCAGGGCATCGATGTCTGGATCGCTGCCGATAGAGTTGGGCACGTCGTCGACCAACGACGCGTTGTAGCCCGTCGAATCGAGGCCGGTGAGACCTGAGCCCGTCCCGTCGCCAAATCCGACGGCCGATACGAAGCCGGAAAACGTGCCATTCGAGGCCAGGGTCGGGTAGAATACCGCGAAGTCATAGAATCCATCCCCATCGAGGTCTCCTGCTTGTATCGGATGACCGAGCGTCGCCGGAACCAGCCCCGCGCCCGAACCGCGCGTCACCGCATTGGCGAAGGATATTGCGCCGGTACTGTCGAGGCCTCGGTTGATGAGAACGGACTGCGCCGAAATGACCTGGCTGGCGGCTGCATAGTAGTCTTGGCTCACGACATCCGGCAGCCCGTCGCGATTGATATCGCTAAAAACGAAGTGGCCGGCCGCGGTCGCATCCACCGGAGATCCAGAAAAACTCTTTTTGTAAGGTGTCGCCCATCCCGTCTTCGGACCGAGGTTTCGCATGAAGCCAATGTCGGCCACCCCGGAACCTGAGCTCGCTTGGGCGATATCCGCGAGCCCATCACCGTCGACGTCGACGACGAAGGAAGGAATGCTGCCGTTGAATTCGAGCGGTCCTCCCGGGCCGAGTAGTGGGGTCGCATTAGGCGCATTGTACTCGGGATGAAATTCCCACCCGCCGTTCTGACCAATGCGGTTCAGCCACACCGCCGGGGAGAAGGTGTTGACGGTGCCGGTGCAGGCTTGTCCCGAGGCGCACACCATGCACGACGTCCCCGTGCAACCGACCTGCGCCGAGTCCAGGATCAGGTCGAGCGCTCCATCACCGTCCATGTCAGCGAACCGCACTGCGTTCAAGCCGTCAAGAAGAGCCGGAAATGCTCCGGCTGGCCCGGACATGAGCGGCCAGCCCTGTCCGGTATTTCGATAGATCTCCCGCTGAGGCACTTTGTTGCCATTGTCTTTTCGCCCGATCACGAGGTCCTGACGCCCGTCCCCGTCCACATCAACGAATTGGGTTCCCCCCAGACCCTGACCAGGCAGCAGGTCTGCCGGCAGGGCATAACCGGTGCTCGAGCTCCAGCCAAAATTGTTGCTTGGCCACGAGAAATTGAGCGGTTGGAGGCAGGTCGCTCCGGAGCAATAGCCGATCGACTGCAGCAACGGCCCCGACGGGCCGGTCCCTCCCAGGGCATAGCTCAGAGTGTAGACGCCGCGTGAGGTCGTAATCGTGGTCAGTCGGCGATTTTTCGGAATCCGAGTGGCCCCGATCCTATTCCAACGGAGGTCCTGCCTGGCCTCGTATGCGAACTTGACCGAAGAGAAGGGTGACACGTCGGTAGTGGAGCCGCTCAAGTGTCCGGTGTAGTCGATCTCGGAGACTCGAATTCCGGTCGTCGCGAAATCGCCGTTGTTCTCGTTATAGTGCACATCGAAGTAGTTGCCCCAGCTGTCGACCACACGGTCCAGCAACCAGATGGCAGTGCCGGTCGAGCCCTGGCTGCCCGCGGTCAGCGTGTCGAGCGAATTGAGACCGTAGTATCGAGTCTCGCCCGCCTTGGTCGTGACGGTGAAGGCGTTCCCGCTCATCACGATCTTGCTGAAGTCGTTTTTCTCGGGGGTGTAGTGCCCCGGGTTGGCCGGATCCTCGAAGAGCTTGCCGCCATCCAGACAGATGCCGTCCGTATCGCCGCCCCCCGGCTTGTCGAGCGCGTCCAGCGTCACCGGCCGACCGTAGCCATCGTCGGCCCTGGTCCTGGGACACCGGTAGATTGTCGATAGACCGGAGAGATCCCATCCTTGTCCGGCGATTCCGTCCGGGCCCTGGCTGTTGTACACGAGGCTCAAATTGGGCGCCATGCCCGCGACGCCCGGGGGAATGACGATCGGGACTGTGTAGGTCGCGGCTCCGGATGGCCCGACGCTGAACTTACCGGCCAACTGGCCGGCAAACGGCGCGCCCACCGCAGGCTCTGCCTGCGGTGCCGGACTCTGCGGCGGCACCGAGTCCAGGTTCACCTTCTCGCCGTTCGGCAGCGTCGCCTCCTTGGTCCCGTCCGGCAGCGTCGTGGTCGGCAGCTGCGTCGACTGAGGGGTGGCGGTGACGCTGTGGCTACCGACGGTCCAGGTCAACAAGCTGCCGCTCAGCGTGGCCACGAACGGCGCATGGGTCGCGGAGGTGAACGTCTCGGGCGGTTTCCGCGCGGGGGCCGCGATGAAGCCATTTTGATCGGCCAGCGCATTCGCGCGGCCGTACGGAATGCTGATGCTGGGCGCGGCCGTCGTTGTGTAGTCGAAGACCGCCTCGACGACGCCCGAGCTATTGGTGGCGATGCCGTCCAAGGTCGGCACGACGTCGGGATCGAACCGGAGGTTGTCCAACAGGTAGTGGCCGGTCTCATTGAAGGGGACATTCAGGACGATCTGAAAGCTCAGGTCCGAGTAAGTCCCGGTCGAGAGCTTCGTGACGAGGTCGCTCGTGAGCTGGAAGGCGAGGGTCTGCCAGGTCGCGACCGGCAGCCCGGTGAGTTCGACCTGGCCCAGGTACGCCATGTTGATCCCCTGCGACGGGCTGCTGACGAACATCTGGACCGCGCCGAACCAGAACGGATTTCCCTGCTGGGTCGGCAGCATGAGGTCGAGCAGGACCAGCGGACCAACGGGACCAATCGACGACATCGGAACGCTGTTCAGCGGTGCGTAGTTCTGTGCCGCGACCTCGAGCGAGGATACGCCCTGAGTGTGACTCGGGTTGAGCCCGACGATTGTGCCCGCCGCCCCGAACTCCCAAGAGCCGACCGCTTCGAAGCCGAGGACGTTCCCCACCATCGTGGGATTGGTCGTGCAGGCCACGGCCGGGCCGCCCAGGCAGGAGCCGGCCTGACAAGAATCACCGCCGGTGCAGGCATTGTTATCGTTGCAGGCCGTGCCGTTGGCGACTGCGGGACACCCGGTCGCCGGAACGCAGGTTCCGGCCGTGTGGCACTGGTCTCCGCCGGGGCAGGTAACCGCCATGCCGCCTGTACAGGCCCCCGCCTGGCAAGTCTCGCCGCTGGTGCAAGCGTTGCTGTCGTTGCACGTCGTACCGTTGGCTTTCGCCATTGGAGTCGGACAGCCGGTCGCCGAAACGCAGGCGCCCACGGTGTGGCACGAATCGGCGGCCGTGCAGGTGACGGCGGTGCCGCCGGCGCAGCTCCCCGCCTGACAGGTCTCGCCGATAGTACAGGCGTTGCCGTCAGTGCAAGTGGCGCCGTTCGCCTTGGGCGAGCAGGTTCCCACCAAGCCCGCCAGGTTGCAGGCCGAGCAAGCCCCCGTACAAGCCGTGTTGCAGCAGACACCGCTCACGCAGAATCCCGTCCCGCACTGGCTATTCGACGTGCAGGCCACGCCAAACGAAGGATCGTAGATCGCCGCCGAGCCCACGGTCGTGGTCCCATTCACCCCCCCCGCGATCAAGATCATGTTGCTGGGAAGCAGCGTCGCGGTGTGCCCCTGCACCGCGGCGGCCATCGCCGTGGTCGCCGTCCAGGTGCTGGTGCCGTTCCAGAGCTCGGCGGTGCTGAGCGAGCTCGTCCCATTCGAGCCGCCGGCCACCAGCACCTGCCCATTCGCGACGATCCCCGACGAGAGGAGCGTCGCCGATTGACCCTGCCGGGCCGACGTCATGGTTCCGGCAGACGTCCAGCTCCCTATCCCGGACCCAGGATTGAAGAGCGCAGTGGTAGCCAGGGTGGTCGTGCCGCTCTTGCCGCCGGTGACCAGGATATTGCCGTTGGTCAGGACGGTCGCGGTGTGTCCTTCACGCGCGCTGGGCATCGCGGAGAGTGTGCTGAACGCCAATGACGTGGGGTCGAATAGATAGACCGCCGACGAGGTGGCGCTGCCGGTATTGCCCCCATAAACCAGCACCTTGTTGCCGAGCTGCGAGTTGCTGGTCACCACCAAGGTGGCCGCGTGCGCTTTCAACGCCGAAGGCATCGGACCGGTGGTCGCCGTCCAGCTCCCCGCACCGCTGGTCGGATCATAGACGGCCGCCGTGTTCAGGGTCGTGGTATCGTTCAAGCCGCCGGTCACCAGGATCTTACCGCTCGCCAGCAGCGTCGCCGTGTGCCCGTGGCGGGGGGCATTCAAATTCCCGGCCGCCGTCCAGGTCCCCGCCGATGGCGAGTAGAGCTGCGCCGTGTTCTGGCTGGTCGCGCCGTTGAGGCCGCCGGCGATCAGTACCTTGCCGCTGGTGGTGGCGTTGGATGACGTGTTGAGCTGCGTCGCGGTGTGCAGGGTCCGGGCGCCGGTCAAGCTGGCGGTCGCGGCCCAGCTTCCCGTCGTTCGGTTGTATAGCTCCGCCGACGCCAGGGCGGTCGCCCCATTGCTGGTCCCCCCCCACCACCAGGACGTTCCCGGTCGACAGCAACGTCGCGGTGTGGCCCTGGCGCGGGGTGGTCATCGACCCGGTGGTCGTCCAGCGCGGATCGAGCACGGCGGGATACGCCACCGTGGTATCATCCCAGGTCACCCGCAGCGTGCAGGTCGAGGCGCCCGGCGCCGTCACCGGCCGACCCCAGGGCGCTGCCGGGTTGGTATCGACGTCGCAACCCTCCACCGCCAGGGTCGCCTCGGTCTGTACCCCGTCCGCGCCTACAATATATGGAGGCGCCACCCGAAGTCGCGGGGCGCCGCCGCCGTCGAGCATCTCCAGCGTCCGCCCTTCTACAAGCCGCAACCCGCTCACCCCCGCTCCGAGCGCGGCATCGAACGCGCCGGAGGGAGAGGCCGGCTTGGCCTCGAAGCTCAAGAAATCCTCCGTTCCGTCATCAACCGCTACCGCCTCGCCCTCCTCGACCCAGACGCCTGCCCGTCCGACGGCCTCTGAGCCTCCCGCCGCCCTGCGTCCCTCAAACAACCTGCTCTGCGTCCCCTCAAACAACGCGCGTACGCTCATCTGCGCCACCACGACAATATTGGAAAGCGGCTGCTCATTCACATCGCCGGCTTCAACCTCGGCCTACTCATGCGCAAACTCTTCGGCGTGGGCAAGCCGCGGTGCCTCCAGGGCCAAGGAGCCGGAGTAGCAGCCC
>DASRLC010000604.1:0-6562 GCA_035648655.1 Polyangia bacterium | reverse complement strand
GGACCTCTACGCCGTCTCGGCGCAGAACGAGCCGGACTTCGTGGCGAGCTATCAGTCGTGCATCTTCAATTCCTCGCAGATGGTGGCTTGGATCGACGTGCTGGGTCCCGCGTTGGCCGCACTGAGCCCGCCGGTCAAGGTGCTCGCGGCTGAGCCCGACAACTGGGGAAACATCTGGGGCGGCGACGGCTACGGCCCCGCCATCATCGCCGACTCCATGGCGAACTCCTTCGTCGGACCGATCGCGACCCACGACTACGGCAACACCAGCGCGGGGACGTACGCCCGTCCGGCGCCGCCAGCGAACAATACGCACCACGTCTGGGAAACGGAGTGCACGCCGGGTGACACAGGACCGATCACCATCGCGACGATGATCTACGCGGCGTTCACGACCGGCGGCGTGAACGGGTGGCACTACTGGTGGACCGAGGCCCTGGTGCCGAGCGCGAGCAGTCCGCCTCCGCAGCTTTACGCGCTCGGGAACTTCAGCAAGTTCGTGCGCCCGGGATACCTGCGTGCCGACGTCAGCGGGGCGTCCAAACCATCCGGAACCGTGCCTCTGGTCGTGGCGTTCACGAACGAGGCGGACGGGACAGTGGCCATCGTCGTGGTGAACGGTGGCGGGGCTCAGAACGTGTCCCTCTTCGTCGCGGGCACGGCGTGGCCGGCGTCCGTCACACCCTACGTCACGACCTCTAGCTCCAAGCTCGCTGCGGGGACGGCCATCTCGGTTTCCGCGGGGCGCTTCTCGGCTTCCTTAGCGGCGCAATCCGTCACGACCTTCGTCGGAAAGCCGTGACAGTCTGCGACCGCCGATCGGATAGGGCGATCCGACGACCGGCGTCTTCTGACGATGGGTCGGATTTGGCCACGCTCGGGCGGCCGAGGAAAATACCGTGACAAAATTCGGTCTTTCAGACAATCCCCTCCGAGGATATGAGAAGAATAAATTGTGGGATTGATCTCTCCCTAGCCGCGATCTTGGGCATTTGCTCCTGGGGCTGCACGATCAACGGAGGCACCTCGGGTGCGGCGGGCTCCTCAGGCGGCGCCGCGGGTTCTGGCGGCTCCACAGGCTCGGGCGGCTCGACGGGGCCGGGCGGCTCGACGGACTCGGGAGGCACGACCGGTTCGGGTGGCTCCGGCGTCGCCTGTACCGGAGTGGCCACGCCAACCAGCGGCCCGACCGGAGGGCCTTGCGATATCTATGCAGCCGACGGCGGCCCGTGCGTCGCGGCCCACAGCACGGTTCGGGCTCTCTACGCCGGGTACGGCGGGCCGCTCTACCAGGTCAAGAAAGCGGATGGCACCACCATGGACATCGGGGTCCTCACCCCGGGTGGCTTCGCAAGCTCGGCCGATCAGGACACGTTCTGCGGTGTCGATGCCTGCACCATCTCGATCATCTACGACCAATCCGGCATGGGTAACGATCTGACCAAGGCACCGGCCGGCATGGCCAAGACGACGCCGGACAACGAAGCCAACGCCAAGGCTGTCCCGGCCACGTTCGGTGGCCACGCGGTCTACGGCGTTCACATCGTGCCCGGCGTCGGCTATCGAAACAACACGCCCTGTGGCACCGCAACCGGGGACAACGCAGAGACCGAGTACATGGTCGTCGCGGGCGCCACATTCAACTCGGGGTGCTGCTTCGACTATGGAAACATGGAGACCACCAGCCGGGACGACAGCGAGGGTACGATGGAGGCCGTCTATTTCGGCAGTTGCACCGTTTGGAACAAAGGAGCCGGCAACGGTCCATGGATCATGGGGGACCTGGAAAACGGTCTGTGGGCTGGGAACGTCAGCCCCTACAACAACAACATGCCGCTGACCTATAGCTACATCACCGGCATGGTGAAGGGCGACGCGGCCGGCAAGAACCATTGGACCATCAAGAGCGGCAATGCGCAGTCCGGCAGCCTGATTACGCCGTTCGACGGTACGCGCCCGAGCACCAGATACAACCCGATGAGGAAGGAAGGCGCGGTCGGCCTAGGGACCGGCGGCGACAACAGCAACGCCGCCACCGGGAACTTCTTCGAGGGGGTCATGACCTCCGCCTACTCGTCGGATGCGGCCGACGATGCCGTGCAAGCCAATATCGTCTCAATCTACGGCCAGTAACCCACACCGCGCCGGGTATTTTGGCACCGCCCGCCCGCTATCCTGTCGCCCGCCATTCTCCCGACGGATCTTGGTGGGCGGGTTGGACGTTGGCGGCCGGGCTGCTCGCGTTGACCGCCCCGGCGTGGGCGCAAACGCCCGCTGTCGTGAACGTGTCGGTCGACGCCACCGCCGCCGGAACGCCGCTCGAACGGGTGTGGCCGTTTCACGGCTATGACGAGATCAACTACACGACCACGCCGGAAGGAGAGGCGTTGCTGGGCGCGATCGCCGCCGCGCACACCGCCCCGGTCCACGTGCGCAGTCATTTTCTCCTCAACACCGGTGACGGCACACCGGCGATGAAGTGGGGCTCGACCAACGTGTACACCGAGGACGACGCCGGGAACCCGATCTACAGCTGGACCCTCACCGACGGGATCATGGATGCCATCACCGCGGCTGGCGCGTTCCCGTTGGTGGAGATCGGGTTCATGCCCGAGGCGCTCTCCACCAACCCGGTCCCCTACCAAAACTCCAGCACCACGACGCTCGACGGTGGCTGCTTCTATCCCCCGACCGATTACACGAAGTGGGCCGATCTCATCAGCAACTGGGCCATGCACGCGAACGGACGTTACCCGAACGTCGCGGCGAGCTGGCTGTGGGAGCTGTGGAACGAGCCCGACATCGGTTATTGGAACGGAACCCTCGCCGACTATGAGAAGCTCTACGACTACACGGAAGCGGCGCTGCACGCCGTGCTCCCGAACACGGCGCTCGGCGGTCCGGCGGTGGCGGGCGCCGGCGGCAGCTTCCTGCCGCAATTCCTCGCGCACTGCGCGACCGGAACCAACGCCGTCACCGGCGGCGTCGGGACGCGCCTCGACCTCGTGACGTTTCACGCCAAGGGCGGCGTCGCCATCGCCGGGGATCACGTCGAGATGAATCTCGGCAACCAGCTCCGGCTTCACCGCGCCGGCTTCGACGCGGTCGCGCTCTCTCAGTTCAAGCACACGCCCATCTACATCACCGAGGCGGATCCCGACGGCTGCGCCGCCTGCCCGGTGAGCGACACGCCCGCCGACGCATACCGCACCTCGCCCGCCTACGGTGCGTACGAGATCGCCATGATGAAGCACAGCCTCGAGCTCGAGGCCCAGATGGGGGTCGAGCTGGGCGGCCTGCTCACCTGGGCGTTCACGTTCCCGGGCACGCCCTACTTCGCCGGATATCGCGCGCTCGCGACCAACGGCATCGGCCTGCCCGTCTTGAGCGCGTTCGAGCTGCTTGGTCGCCTGGACGGCACCCGCTTGCCGCTGAGCAGCAGCGGGGCACGCCCGCTCGACGACGTCCTTGCGAACGGCGTGCGCGACCAACCGGACGTCGACGGCATGGCCACGCTCGACGGCGCCGCCATCCAAATCCTGGTGTGGAACTATCACGACGACATCGTGGCCGTCGCCGCCACGCCGGTGCACCTGGCGATCACGGTGCCGGCGGGCTTCGGACCGAACGCGCGCGTCTCACACCTGCGCGTCGATGAGTCGCACGGCGACGCATACACCGTTTGGGTGTCGCAAGACATGCCGTCGAGCCCGTCGGACGGACAAATCGCGGCGCTGCGGCAGGCGATGGATCCCCCATTGCTGGTCCCCGACAGCACCGTTGCGGTGGCGGCGGACGGCTCCGTCGGCGTCGACTTCGATCTGCCGCGGTTCGGCGTCTCGCTGGTTACGATCACGCCGGCGGCAGGTGTCGGCGATGGTGGCACGGACGCCGACGGGGCTGTCGGCTCCGGCGGGGCCACCGGCGGCGCGGGTCGGCGTGGCAGCGATTGCGCGTGTCGCGTCGGCGGTCGCGGGGACGCCGCGACGAAATCGGCCGCCTTGCTCGGCGTGATCGCGCTGATTCTCTTGGGTCGGCGACGCCGGTCGATTCGGTGACAACCCAGGGGGTTGGCGGGCAATTACCTGCCTAGAAGGAGCCCCTCCGATGAAGGTACTGCGTCCGCCGGCAACACGGGAATGGCCGGCACGACCGGGGAAGCTATACCAGGTCCGCAACGCGGCCGGCACCACCAAGGACATCGGCGCCGTCGCCGCCGGTGGCGTCGCGGACTCGGCCGCACAGGACACGTTCTGCTCGGGCACGACCTGCTGGTGCGAGGGACGCCATCAACTTCAGCAACGTCACGTCCTGGGGCACCGGCGCCGGCTCCGGTCCGTGGGTGATGGCCGATCTCGAGTATGGAATCTTCGCCCAGAACAACACCAACAAGAATCAAAACGATCCGGCCCAGACAAGCACGTTCGTCACGGCGGTACTCAAGAACAATGGGACGACGGAATTCGCGCTCAAGGGCTCCGATGCGACGGCCGGCCGCTTGACCACGTACTACAAGGGCGCCCTCCCCGCGGGATGGAGCCCGATGGAGAAGCAAGGCGCCATGGTCCTCGGCAGCGGCGGCGATTGCTGCGCGACAAACAACAACGTGAGCGACGAAACATTCTATGAGGGGTGCTTGGTTTCCGGATATCCGTCAGATGCGACGGAAGACGCGGTCCGGGCGAACATCGTCGCCGCCGGATACTCCAAGTAGCTCGCCCGCCCGGCCTGCAAACTCGAAGGCGGGAAGGTGGGAACGCGGGAAGGCGGGATCACGGCCACGGCCCACGGGCGCGTCCGCGCGGCACTTGCGCCCCCATTCGCGAACCAACGCAGTTTTCGTGACAAGAGCGGGGTGACAGCGACAAGCCCCCTCAGACCTCTTTTATTACGAGTTCCCCTTGGAAGGAGATCCTTCGATGAAGGTCCAATCCGGTTTGCTGGCGGTAGCGACGGCGTTCGTCATGATTTCAGGTGCATGCAGCTCGAGCCCGAGCGGCTCTTCGGGCGCAGGTGGAACCTCGAGTACTGGGAAAGGGGGCGGCACCGGGGGAAGCTCCAGCACTGGGAAAGCCGGCACCAGCGGCAGCAGCTCCAGCGGCGGCACGGGCGGCGGCGCGTCCTGTCCGAATGGGACGGCCTGCGGCGGCAACGCGGTCGGAACCTGGACCGTGTCCTCGTCCTGTCTGACGTTGAGCGACGAAAACCTGGATATCACACTGGCGGGTCTCGATCCCACCAGCTGCAAGAACGTGACGATCGCGGGCTCCCTCGCTGTGACCGGAACGTGGACCACCAAGTCGGATGGGACGTATACCGACGGTACGACCACGTCGGGCACCGCGCAGCTTCAATTGCCCGCCGGGTGCTTGCAGCTTTCGGGGACCACCACCACCTGCCAGAGGATCAGCGGACCTCTAGCAGGGCTGGGCTTCGCCTCCGTCACTTGCACAGACGCCACCGGTGGCGGGTGTACGTGCGCGGCCACGGTTGACCAGATGGGCGGACTCGGGTTGCTGACCGCAGATCCGCAAACCAATGGCAACTACACCACCTCGGGCAGCACGCTCACCAACGACACCACGGCGAACTACTCGTACTGCGTGGCGGGAAACCAGCTGACGCTGACGCCGCAGCCCACCAGTCCGACCACCACGGGCACGATCGTGCTCCAAAACGGTGGCACGACGACGGGCACTGCCGGCACGAGCGGCACCGGCGTCGCCGGCACCACGGGAACTGGCGCCGCCGGCACCAACGGCGCCGCCGGTAGGGGCGGCACAACCGGCACCGCCGGCACGACGGGAACTGGCACCGCCGGAACCAATGGCGCCGCCGGTAAGGGCGGCACAACCGGCACCGCCGGCACCAACGGCACGGCGGGCACGACCGGCGCCGGTGGCGCGACGACGGCTGCCCAGGGTCCTTGCGACATCTATTCGGCCGCTGGCCAACCCTGCGCTGCCGCATACAGCATGATTCGGGTTCTTTCGAAAGCCTATTCGGGCCCCCTGTACCAGGTCAGAAGCGGTAGCTCGAGCATGAACACCGGCTCTGGTGGCGCGACCAAGGACATCGACAGTGTCGGTGGCTTCGCCGACACGGCCACCCAGGACACCTTTTGCACCGGCACGACCTGCACGGTCTCTGTCCTCTATGACCAGTCTGGGAACGGCAACAATCTAAAGTCGGCGCCCGCAGGCCTCTCAGGCGGGGGAACCTACGCAGCCATGCCGGATTTCGAGTCGAGTGCGACGAAGGACTCGATCATGGTCGGCGGGCACAAGGTCTACGCGCTCTACATGAATGCACGAGAGGGTTATCGAACCGCCGTGGGCGTCAAGGGCAAGAACATGCCAACCGGGACCAATCCCCAGGGTATCTATGAGCTCGCGGACGGAACACACAGCGGAACTGCATGCTGCTGGGATTTCGGCAATGTCTCGACGGATCCCACGGTGTACGGGGTGATGAACACCGTCTTCTTCGGAACCGGCTTTTGGGGAACCGGGGCCGGCAGCGGCCCATGGTTCATGGGCGACTTCGAGGGTGGGGTCTGGGC
>DASRLC010000603.1:0-3294 GCA_035648655.1 Polyangia bacterium | reverse complement strand
AAGTAGTGGTTCTTGACCTCGCCGGTCGCGACCACCTCGCCCGAGCTGTCGGGGGTGATGAAGCAGACCCGCACCGTGGCGCCCAGCGGGAGTGGATCGGGCAGCTCCAAGAAGATGCCGCCCGCCGAGACGTTGCGCGCGATGCAGTAGCTTTCGCCGAAGAGCGGCGACTCCAACCGCACCGTGAACATCTTGTCGAACCGAAAGTGGGCCCGCTGTTCGTTGGGGGACGGCTCAACCGAATCCGGCTCCACGGGGTTGGACTCCACGGAGGCGGAGGGATTCGCGGTGTCTTCGGCGAGGGCGTCGGAGGGCGTCGGCATGGGACTATCTTACAATGTCGTCCAATGAAGTCAAAAAACGCACATGCAGGTATATGTAGGACAAATAATGCAACGTGTCGCCAGTGGCTGAAAATTCGTGGCTGCTTTATGATGCGGTCGGGCTCCGAATAGATGCTCCCCGACGAGAGGACTACCAACAACCACGAGCTCCCGCTGCCGAGCGAGGCCGAGGGGTTGATCGTCGCACCGGGGCGGGCCCTGGCCCGGCCGCTCATCGGTTTTCTGCGGGAACAGGGGCTCAGCGTCAGAACCGCCGAGGACGCCGACGCGGCCTTCGAAGAGGCCCTGCTGCATCCGCCGGACATCGTGCTGGTGGACGAGCGGATCCCGCCCGATGGGGGAATCGATCTGTGCCGCCGGCTCAAGGACAACGTGCGGACCCACTTCGTGCCGGTGATCGTCTGCGGGGTCGATGATCTGCGCAGCTTCCGACTGCGGGCGGTCACCGTGGGGGCCGACGCGGTGTTCGTGCCGTCGATGGACGTTCAGGAGCGGCGGGCCAGGCTGTGGGCGCTGCTGCGGACGCGCGCGCTCTACCGACGCCTCGAACGCCGGCAGCGCACACAGAAGAGCGAGATCGTCGAGCGGCGCGCCTGGCTGTCGCACTTCCTGCACGATCTGACCGGCCAGGTGGCCGCGCTGGCGGCGAACGTCGACTTCCTGTCCAAGTTCGAGCCGCCGGTGGCGGACGATCGGCGCCGGGACTTCGACGAGAGCGTCTCCGACGCGCGCAGCGTGTTCGAGCACCTGCGGGCCACCGTGCGCACCGTGCTGGACTACGATCGGTTCGAGACCGGCCAGCTCGTGCCGCGGCACGATCGCTTTCTGCTGGCGGAGGCGGCGTTGGAGATCTTGGAAGAGCTGCGCCGTCATGCCGTCATGGCCGACAAGACCGTCACGCTGGCTCGCCCCGCGACCGAGCGGGCGCTCTACGGTGACAAGGAGCTGCTCTCGGCCGCCATGTTGAACTTGGGCATGGCGGCGCTGCGGCGAATTCCGACCCACGGCACGCTGGCGATCGAGATCGGTGAGACGGACGTGGGTATGCGGTTTCGCATGGTCGCGCCGGGACCGCCGCTTCAGCTCACCGAGCGGATGCACGCCTTCGAGCCCTACAGCCGCCGCGCCGCGGGTTCGGCCACCTACGGGCTGGGCTTGGCGCTGGCGCAGGCCGTGATTGGTCTGCACGACGGCAGGATCTGGGCAGAGGAGCTGGACGGCGGCAAAGGATGCGCGTTTGTCTTCGAGCTGGGCTGGCAGCGCAGCGGACCACATCCGAAGCGCGTGGTGCCATCGGGGCCGGGAGAAAAACCGGCGGGCCGACCATGAGTAACCCCGTGCGACGGTCTTGGGGTTTTGGTCCGGCTGGCGTTCATGGCGTGCACGCCTCCCAGGGCTTGCACCGCGCCTGGCGCCGGCTGCAGCTGGTTGCGCCGGTGCTGCTTTTCGGATGGGTGTTGATCGCGCGGGCCCAGGCCGGCACCGCCGTCAAGGTAGAGGATCTCTGTCGCGCGGTGGTGGAGGATCCCAACTACAAGGTGCGGGTACAGGCCGCATTGGTGCTCGGCAAGTTGGGCGATCTGTCGGCGGTTCCGTCGCTCATCAAGGCGCTCGCGGATCAGAACAGCACCGTGCGCGGCATCGCCGCTTCGGCGCTGGGGGAGCTCGGCGACGCGTCGGCGGGCAATCCGCTGCGCGATCTGGTCAAACGGGAGAGCGAGGGGTTCGTGCGCAGTCAGGCCATCAAGGCGCTGGCGGCGCTCTCGGCCCGCGGCGCGGGCAAGCGGGCCAAGATCTTTCTCAGTTTCGGTCCTTTTACGGGGGGCGTAAAGTCGGCCGGCCCCGACGCCACCAAGATCATTCAGGACACGCTGGCGCGGGAGCTGGGCAAGCTTCCGGCGGTCACCTTGACGCTGGCCGCGGCCGATCAGCACAACTTCGCCAGGACGGGGCTGCAGGGATTTTACATCGACGGCAACATCACGCGCCTCGACGAGGCGGCGGCCTCGGGCGGTTCGGAGACCTCCTGCGACGTGAAGGTCATGGTGGCGCGCTGGCCGACCAAGAGCATCATCAGCTGGACCAACGCGGGCGCCAGCGTGCAGTCGGGCTCGCGTCCCAGCGACAAGGTGGGTGCGCGGCGCGACTGCCTGGAGGCGTCGGCCGGGCAGCTGGCCGAAGATCTCGGACGGTTTTTCAAGGCGCAAGGTGGATAGGTGGATAGGTGGATAGGTGGATAGGTGGATAGTCGGAGAGCTGGGCAGATAAAATGAATGGGTTCGACGGACTGGGAGGGTTTTCACATGACCATCGGTGAAGCGGCAGCGGAACGACCGGCGTACAAGCGCAAGGTCCGGAACTATCTGCTCGACGCGGGCCTACAGCTTCGCTACACGGCGACCATCGTCGTGGTCGCGATCTTCTTGACGGCTGGCCTCGGCTTCAAGATGTACCAGGCGACGCGGGAGATCTCGAAGATCATCCTCTTTACGGGCCTGGCCGATCCGACCACCGCGCAAGAGCTACAAAGCCAGTTCGCCAACAGCGACCGGGTCGTGTTGTGGGGCATCGTGGGGTTCGGCCTGGTCTTGGTGCTGTCGATCAGCGCGGTCGGCATCCTCATCACGCACAAGGTGGTCGGGCCGCTCTACAAGATCTCGAGCCTGTTCGGGCGCGTGCGCGACAACCGTCTCGGCACCGCGCCGGCGGGGCTGCGCAAGGGGGACGAGCTGCAGGAGTTCTACTCGTCGTTCCGTGAGATGCACCAAGCGGTGCGCGAGCGGGTCGTCGACGATGTCCGGGTGCTGGGCGGGATCGTCGCCGCGCTCGAGACCAGCGCCGAGGCGCCCACCCCGTCGGTGCAACGCGCGCTCGAGGACCTGAGGCAGATCCGCAAGCAGAAGGAAGACAGCCTCGAGATCCCCATCAAACCGGTGACGACGATCTGAGT
>DASRLC010000602.1:0-13793 GCA_035648655.1 Polyangia bacterium | reverse complement strand
GTTCATCTTCCAATTCGCGATAAAGACCGGCGTGCGGATGCTCACTGCGCGTCCGCGTCGTCCAGCGCGGCGACGCCCGGCAGCACCTTGCCCTCGAGGAACTCCAGCGAGGCGCCGCCGCCGGTCGAGACGTGCGAGACCTTGTTGGCGACGCCGGCCTTCTTGACGGCCGAGGCCGAGTCGCCGCCGCCGATGATGGTGGTCGCGCCGCCGGCGGTGGCCTTGGCCAGCGCCTCGGCGATGGCGATGGTGCCCTTGGCGGTGGCGTCGATCTCGAACACCCCGACCGGCCCGTTCCAGACGATGGTCTTGGCGCCCAGCAAGATCTCCGTGAACGCCGCCACCGTCGCCGGCCCCGCGTCGACCGCTTCCCAATCGGCCGGGATGCCGTCCTTGGCGACCGTCTCGAGCGCCCCCACCGTGCGGGCCTTGAAGTCCAGCTTGTCGGTCACCACGAAGTCGGTGCCCAGCACCAGCTTGCCGCCGGCCTCGGCCAGCAGGCTGCGCGCCAGATCCAGCTTGTCGTTCTCGACGATCGACTTGCCCACCTCCAGCCCCTGCGCCTTGAGGAAGGTGTAGGTCATCCCGCCACCGATCAGCAGCTGGTCGACCCGCGGCAGCAGGCTCTTGATGACGTCGATCTTGCTCGACACCTTGGAGCCGCCGATGACGGCAACGAACGGCCGCTTCGGGTTGGTGAGCGCGTCGCCCAGATAGTCGAGCTCCTTTTTCATGAGATAGCCCGACGCCGCCTGCGCCACGAAGCGCGTGATCCCCTCCGTCGAGGCATGCGCGCGGTGGGCGCTGCCGAAGGCATCGTTGACGTAGAGATCGCAGAGCGCCGCCAGCTTCTTGGCGAAGGCCGGATCATTCTCTTCTTCTTCGGCATGGAAACGCAGGTTCTCCAGCAGCAGCACCCCACCCGGCGCCAGCGCCGCCACCGCCTGTTCGGCCGCCGGGCCCACGCAGTCCTCGGCGAAGGCCACCGGCGCGCCCAGCAGGGCCGCCAGCGCGTCGGCCACCGGGCGGAGGCTCATGTCCGGGACACGCTTGCCGTCGGGGCGCCCCAAGTGCGACATCAGGATCACCTTGGCGTTCTGCTTGCGCAGGTAATTGATGGTCGGGAGCGATTCTTTGATGCGCTTGTCGCTCTCCACCTTGCCGTCCTTGAGGGGGACGTTGAAATCGACGCGCACGATGACGCGCTTGCCAGCCGTGCTCAGGTCTTCGACGAACAGCTTCTTCCCGGTATTCATGCCGACGGATTTACCAGACTTCGCCGAGGTTTGTCGACGACCCGTCGACGGCGACCAAGCGACGGGAGAAATCCGCGGTTGCGGGCCGGCCTACAGAGCCGCGGCGGCCGCTTCGTCGGCCCGGCGCGCCGCTTCCATGAGCAGCAAGGTCGTCGGGGCCCCGACCTCGTCGGCGAGGCCGTCGAGGTCGGTTTGCGTGAAGCTGAATCGCCCGCGATCGAGTCCCAGGAGATCGTAGATGGCCGACTTGTTCAGGCGGCGCGAGCCTTCGATGCGGGCGCGCAGCACCCGGCCGCGGCGCAGCCAGAGGCGCCCCACCTTCTCGCCCGCGATCACCACCAGCTCGCCCGAGCGCCGTTCGAGATCGAGGAAGGTCAAGACCGTCGCCAGCCCGAACTGCTCGAGCCGACCGCGCAGCCCCGCCTCCGGGGATAGACCCGCTGTTGCCATCGGCAGGAGTTGAACCCCCTTCCGGGCCGAGCGCAAAAAAACGAGGCGCCCAAAAACGAAGCGCAAGAACGGCCTCGGTCGCCCAGGCCGGCGCGGGCACCCGGGCGAGCCCTGCGCGTTTAAAAAATATTCAAGCTTCTCCCGGCGCCCAAGACGGCTAGCCTCTGCCCCGCATGTCGCTGACGTTCCCGCTCTGGTTGGCCCAGCAACACCCGCAATTCTCGCAGACCGGCCCCCAGGCCGGCGCGCAGGCCGTGTTGGCGCTGGCGGAGGGGGGCGCGACGGTGCCGTTCATTGCCCGCTATCGCAAGGAGCAGACCGGGAACCTGGACGAGGTGGCGATCCGTCAGGTGCTCGAAACCAAGGAGCGCTGGGACGATCTCGTCAAGCGGCAGGCGTTCATCGTCGAGGAGATCGGTCGCCAGGGGAAGCTGACGCCCGAGCTGGAGGCGCGTGTCCGCGCGACGTTCGATCCGGTCGCGCTCGAGGACATCTACCTGCCGTATAAGCAGAAGCGAAAGACCAAGGCCGAAGCCGCGCGCGGGGCGGGGCTGGGCCCCCTGGCCGAGTGGCTCTGGGCCTGCGGGCATGGCGGGGACGCCGCCGGTGAGACGCCCGAGGCGCACGCCGCCGCGTTCGTCGATGCGGACAAGGGGGTGGCCGACGCGGCCGCGGCGCTGGCCGGGGCCGGCGACATCGTCGTCGAGCGGCTCTCGGAGGATACCGGCCTGCGCCAGCAGGTGCGCAGCGGGTATTTCGAACGCGGCTGCGCGCGCACCCGCAAGGGCGACAAGGCCAAGACCCCCAGCCGGTTCGAGAACTACTTCGACCATCAGGAGTCGGTGAAGGAGCTGCTCAAGCCCGGCAGCTCGCACCGCTACCTGGCGATGCGACGCGGCTGGATGGAAGAGGAGCTGGTCCTCTCGTTGGGCGGGCGCCTCGGCGACGACTGCGCCGATCCGTTGATGGACGGGCTGCTGGCGACTTTCGAAAACGCGGCCTGCCCAAGCGCGGGTCACGGATTTCCCGGCGCGCCATTGCTCAAACGCGCGGCGCGGCTGGCCCTGCGCGCGCACGTGACGCCGTCGATCGACGCCGAGGTGCACAGGGCGCTGCGCGAGGTGGCCGATGCCGCCGCCATCACGGTGTTCGCCGAGAATGTCCGCAAGCTGTTGCTGGCGGCGCCGTTCGGACCGAAGCCGGTGTTGGGCGTCGATCCGGGGCTGCGCACCGGCTGCAAGATGGCGGTCATCGACGCCACCGGGCGCTACCTCGGGTCGGGACTCATGCACCTGGAGACGCCCGCTGGCAAGGCGGCCGCCGCGCCGATCCTGGCCGAGCTGGTGAAGAAGGGCGGCATCTCGGCGGTGGCGGTCGGCAACGGCACCGCTGGGCGGGAGACCGAGGCCTTCGTGCGCGAGGCGCTACGCCACTTCGCCATCGACGTTCCGGTCGCGATGGTCAGCGAGGCGGGGGCCAGCGTCTACAGCGCCAGCGATGCCGCGCGCGAGGAGTTCCCCGATCTGGACGTCACCATCCGTGGCGCGATCTCGATCGCCCGCCGGCTCCAGGACCCGCTGGCGGAGCTGGTGAAGATCGATCCCAAGAGCATCGGCGTCGGACAGTATCAGCACGATGTCGCCGAGAGCGGCCTGCGGCGTGGCCTCGAGGCGGTGGTCGATTCGTGCGTGAACCAGGTGGGGGTCAACGTGAACACCGCCTCGTATCACCTGCTGGCGCGCGTCTCGGGGATTGGCCCCGGCCTGGCACGCGCGATCGTCGAGCACCGCGGCAAGGCGGGGCTGTTCACGTCGCGCGACGGTCTGTTGGAGGTGCCGCGATTCTCGAAGAAGATCTACGAGCAGGCGGCCGGGTTCCTGCGCGTGCCCGGCGCGATCCACCCGCTCGACGACACCGGCGTCCACCCGGAGCGCTACGGCGCGCTCGACAAGCTGGCGTCGGAGCTCGGCGTCACCACCTCCGCGCTGGTGGGGCCGGGCGTCAAGCTGGTCAAACAGGCCCGCAACTTCAAAGACGAGGTCGGCGCCTTCACCTACGACGATCTGATCCGCGAGCTCGAGAAGCCCGGGCGCGATCCGCGCGACGGTTTCGTGCCGTTCTCGTTCCGCGCCGACATCCACGAGCTCAAGGATCTGCAGCCCGACATGGTGTGCCCGGGCCTGGTCACCAACGTCACCAATTTCGGCGCCTTCGTCGACATCGGGGTCCATCAGGACGGCCTGGTCCACATCTCCCAGCTCGCCGACAAGTTCGTGAAGGATCCGCGGGAGATCGTCAGCGCCGGCGATCGCGTCACCGTGCGCGTCCTCGAGGTGAAGCCGGACAAGAAACAGATCGCGCTGACCATGAAGACCGAACGGGCGCCCTCCGCGGCCCGCCCATCGGACGCGCCGCGCGGATCGAACGCGCCGCATGCAGCGGACGCGCCGCGGGCGTCAAACGCCGCCCGGCCCCGGGCGGGAGATCGCGCGCCACCACCGTCGAGGCCCGACGGGCCGGCCGCCCCGTCGAGACCGGCCGCCCCCTTCAACAACCCCTTCGCCGCCGCCCTCTCCAACAAGACCAAGCGGCAGTAGCTGCCGACACGCCGGCCTGGCAGGCTTACGCGACGGCGCGCCAGTGCTTGAACAGCGCCAACGACGACGCGAGCACAATCACCGCGACGACCGGGGCCGCCCAGGCGGGCGTCATGAATCGACGGATGGCGCTCCAGGGCGATCGAGAAACACGATGCCGAGGCGGGCGCCGGACCGCACCCGCCGCACGCCACAGTTTTTGTAGAGGCAGATGCACCACCCGGTGGGCGACGGCTTCGGCGATCGCCGAGAGCAGCTGATTGACCGGCACTGGCTTCCGTATGATGCGAAGCGCTCCCACCAATCCGGCGTCCTCGCCCGGAGCATGTTCACCGGTCACCACGATGACGGGTATCCGTACATTCTGCTCGCGAACCTTGGCCAAGAGCTGTCGGCCGTCCATCGTCGGCATCCCCACGTCCGTGATCAAGACCAGGGGCTGCATCCGCGACAGAGTTTCCAGTGCGGCCAGGCCGTCCGGAGCCGAGGTAACCGAATACCCTTCTTCCACGAGGAAGTCGGTCAGAGCATCGACCCAATCCGGATCGTCATCGACGATCAGAACCCTACCCCGGTTACCTATCATTCCAATACGTATCGCAAGATTCGTACCGGGCGCAGTAGCCATCAGGAGCCGGGCTCGATCGTTCGAAATGGGTAAGATCCGCTACTGTCCCCGCGCGGTGTTACCGTTCGGTCCGCCATCGCGCCCCGGTCGAGCTGACCTGGTTCCCGATCGAAGGCGTCGGTTCACCGGGCGACATGACGTCGGGGTGGGTGGAGGTTCCGAAGATACCGAACGCGGTATTGTGGAGACCCATGGCATCGAGAATCGAGGACTACGCCCTCATCGGCGACACGCAATCGGCGGCGCTGGTCGGTCGGGACGGGGCGATCGACTGGGCGTGCTTCCCGCGCTTCGACTCGGGCGCATGTTTCGCGGCGCTGCTCGGCGATCGCGACAACGGCCGCTGGCTCATCGCGCCCCGGGAATCGCCGCGCGCCACCCGACGGCGGTACCGGCCGGACAGCCTGGTCCTCGAGACCGAGATGTCGACCGCGACCGGCACCGTGCGTCTGATCGACTTCATGCCGATCCGAGGCGAGCGGCCGGACATCGTTCGGATCGTCGAGGGCATCGCGGGGACCGTCGACATGCACGTCGATCTGGTCGTCCGCTTCGACATGGGCCGGGCGACGCCCTGGGTTCGCAAGCGCGGGGACGCGCTGGTGATGACCGCCGGTCCCGACGCGCTCTGCTTGCGCGGCGACGTCGAGGTCCATGGCGAGGAGCTGGCCACCGTCGGCGACTTCACGATCCACGCCGGCGAGCGGAGATCCATGATTCTGACCTGGTTTCCCTCGCACCAGGAGCTGCCGCCGGCGGGCGATCCCAGCGCCTCGCTGCCCGAGACCGAAGAGTGGTGGCGAGCCTGGTCGGCGAGATGCAAATACGAGGGACCCTGGCGGGAGGCGGTGGTGACCTCGCTGCGGGTGCTCAAGGCGCTCACCTATGGCCCCACCGGTGGAATCGTGGCCGCGCCTACCACCTCGCTGCCGGAATGGCCCGGCGGCGAGCGGAACTGGGACTATCGCTATTGCTGGCTGCGCGACGCCACGCTGACGCTCTACGCGCTCTTGCTCGGCGGCTACGAGGCCGAAGCCGGGGCTTGGCGCGAGTGGCTTCTCCGGGCGGCAGCCGGCGATCCGCGCGGCGTCCAGGTCATGTATGGCGTGGCCGGAGAGCGACGGCTCACCGAGTACGAAGCGCCCTGGCTGGCCGGATTCGAGAATTCGCGCCCCGTCCGGATCGGCAACGCAGCCCATGAACAATTGCAGCTCGACGTGTTCGGCGAGGTGATGGACGCGCTCTTTCAGGCGCGTCGGCTGGGTGTCTCGGCAGATCTCTGGTCGTGGTCGCTCGAGAAAACGCTGCTCGAGCTCCTGGAACAGAGGTGGAAGGAGCCCGACCAGGGCATCTGGGAGGTCCGCGGACCCAAGCGACACTTCACCCACTCGAAGGTCATGGTCTGGGTGGCCTTCGACCGGGCCATCAAGTCGATCGAGACCTTCGGGCTCGACGGCCCGCTCGACCGCTGGCGGGCGGTTCGAGACGAAATTCATGCGGAGGTCTGCGCGCGTGGATACGACCGAGAGCGCCAGACGTTCACCCAAAGCTACGGGGCGACCGAGCTCGACGCCTCGTTGCTCCTCATACCGTTGGTCGGCTTTCTACCCGCCAGCGATCCGCGGATCGCGGCGACCGTGCAGGCGATCGAGCGAGAGCTCTTGGTCGATGGTCTCGTTCGGCGGTACCGCACCGACGTCGCCGTCGCCGGCGCCGGCGCGGTCGACGGCCTGCAGCCTGGCGAGGGCGTGTTCCTGCCGTGCAGCTTTTGGTTGGCGGACGTGTACGTTCAGTTGAATCGAGGTGCCGAAGCCAGGATCCTTTTCGAGCGGCTGCTGGGTCTATGCAACGACGTCGGCCTGCTGTCGGAAGAGTACGGGCCGACCCAAAAGCGTCTGCTGGGCAATTTTCCTCAAGGGTTCTCCCATCTCTCCCTGGTCAACACGGCCTATAACCTCACGGTCCACCCCGACCGCCCCGCCAGCCATCGCGCCGAAGAGCCGAGCACCAAGGACAAAGGTTCAACCTGACCCGGGGCAACCCGGAATATGCGGGGTCGAGACCAGGTATAGATAGAGTCTCGATCCGGGAGCCCCATTGAAATATTCACCCAGCATCATCCAGTCGCTGACGGCCATCGGGCTGGCGGTCGTGATGGCGGCTCCGGGCTTCGGAGCTCAGCCGGCCCACAGCGTGGTCGACGCGCAAACGACCGACGCCAACATCACGCGCCTGACCACCAGCCTGCTCGAGCATTCGCAGCTCGCGCATCACCGGTTCGATGACCGTTTGGCGGGAACCGTGCTCGACCGCTACCTCGACGCGCTGGACGGAATGCGCTCCCTCTTTCTCCAATCGGATGCGGACGAGTTCGCCGTCTATCGGGCGACGTTGGCCCAGGCCACCCGCGGCACCGGCGATACGAGCGCCGCCAAGACGATCTTCGCGCGGTACCTCGAACGACTATCGCAGCAGACGGCCTACGACACCGACCTGTTGCGAAAGACCAAGTTCGACTTCACCGGTCACGACAGCTATTCCTTCGATCGCGAGCACGCGCGACGGCCGGCCACCGCCGCGGAGGCCCGCGAGCTCTGGCGGCAGCAGCTGCGGGCCGAATATCTCCAAGAGAAACTGGGCGACAAACGGCCTGAGCAGATCGTGAAAGCGCTGGTCAACCGACACGCGCAACAGCTCCGGAGCATGGCGGCGCTGCGCAGCGACGAAGTCCTGGAGGTCTATCTGGACACCCTGGCGCACGTCTACGATCCCCACTCCGACTATCTCGGCCACGAACAGATGGAGAGCTTGTCCATCGCGATGAACTTGTCCCTGTTCGGCATTGGCGCGTCTCTCGAGACCGAGGACGGCTATTGCAAGGTTCGCGAGCTCATACCGGGCGGGCCCGCAGCCCGCAGCGGCCAACTCAAACCGGGTGACCGCATCGTCGC
This sequence comes from Polyangia bacterium, assembly GCA_035648655.1. GTDB lineage: Bacteria > Myxococcota_A > Polyangia > Fen-1088 > Fen-1088 > JADGRB01. The sequence goes on along the minus strand of DASRLC010000602.1, from coordinate 5,911 downwards.
CGTAGCGCAAGGCGGCAAAGAGGCGGTCGACATCGTGAACATGCCTCTGTCGCACACCGTGGAGCTGATCCGCGGTCCCAAGGGGTCGACCGTCATATTGACCATCATCCCCGCCGGAGGTGCCGCCGGCGCGCCCACCAAGACGGCATCGCTGGTGCGCGACGAGATCACCCTCGAGGACCAACAGGCCAAGGCCCGCATCATCGACCTACCGGCGCCCAAGACCGCGACCGCGACCGCGACGCTGCGGTTGGGCGTCATCGATCTGCCCTCGTTCTACGCCGACATGGACGGCAGCCGGCGTCGCAGCGCGACCGCCGACGTCTCCCGCCTGCTCGGGAAGCTGAAGGCGGAGCACGTGCGCGGCGTCGTGCTGGACCTCCGACACAACGGCGGCGGTTCGCTCGAGGAGGCGATCAGCCTGACGGGGCTCTTCATTCGCAAGGGACCGGTCGTCCAGACCCGCGGCTCCGACGGCAAGATCGAGGTCGACGAGGACACCGATCCGACCGTGGCCTACGACGGGCCCCTGGTGTTGCTGACCAGCCGATTCAGCGCGTCGGCGACCGAGATCCTGTCCGGTGCGCTTCAGGACTACGGGCGGGCGCTGGTGATAGGAGATTCGTCGACCTTCGGCAAGGGGACGGTCCAGAGCATTCTTCCGCTCGCGCCGTTCATGGATCAGGTCGGGCTCGGTCACGCCTACGACCCCGGGGCGCTCAAAATCACGATCAGCAAGTTCTATCGACCGAGCGGCGCCTCGACCCAGTTGCGCGGCGTGGCGGCCGACGTGGTCCTGCCGTCGACCAGCGACTTCAGCGACGTGAGCGAATCGGCGCTCCAGGATCCCCTCCCCTGGGACGTGGTTCCGGCGGCCGCTTACCAGCGAATAAACCTAGTGGCGCCTTATCTGGCCGCCTTGCGAAAGAGCTCCGCGCGACGGGTCGCGACCGAAAAGCCCTTTGCCGATCTGACGGCCGAGGTCGGTGCGCTCCGAAAGAGCCTGGTCTCGAAGTCGGTCTCTCTGAACGAGGCGGAGCGTCGACAAGAGATGGCCCAGTCGAAAGCCCGTGAGGCCGAGCTGGCGCGCGACGGCCGGGCGCTGCAGGCCTCCAGGCCCGCCACGTACGAGATCACTCTCAAGAACCTCTCGGCGCCCGGCCTTGCACCGCTGGTCGCGCCCCCCAACGATTCAGCCGCGCCGGGAGAGGCCCCAAAGGCCCCTTGGTCGGCGGAGGACATCATCTTGAACGAGGGTGTCCAGATTCTGGCTGACTACGTCGACCTCCTCATTCAACCGCCGCCGACCCGCGCCATGTAGCCGGGCGAAATGTAAACGGCGCCGACCGCCACGAACAGACGTCGGCGCACCGCAACGCAAACGGTCTAGTATATAGAACCACATCCTGACTGCGGCAAATCTACCTGGTTTCAGCCACATCGGTCTCCCGTATTGCAACTAAGTGTCTATTCTAGTAGAAATAGACCCAAGGAGACCCATCATGGACGCGACCGCGACGAACCTTGTCTACCTGTTGAGAAAAGGACCCTCGGAGGGGCCTTTTCATCCCCCGGCATTCCGCCTGGCCGTCCCCCGGGCCACTTTCGTCGAGAGCCCGCCCGCTCTCGCAACGGGGGATCCCGTCCTCGAATTCACGGTCGGAGACCTCACCCACGAGGTTTCGGATGCCATCGTCAACCCGGCCGGTGCGGGACGCGTCGATCTCGCCATTCGCCGCGCCGCTGGGCCCGAGTTGCTGGAGGCGTTTCACCGGAGCGCCTCGGTCCTACCGCGGGGCAAGCTGTCGCCGGGACGCGCGATCTCGACGCCCGGCTTCGGTTTGCGGGCGGCCCACGTGATCCATTGCGACCCGCCCGTCTACGCCGACGATCCGATTGCCGCGGCCGAAAACCTGGCGACCTGCCACGCCCAGTCGCTCCGGCTGGCACGGGAGCACGGGCTCACCTCGATTTCGTTTCCCGCCATCGCGACCGGTATCCACCGCTATCCAGCTTCGCTGGCGGCTGAGATCGCCGTGACAACCGTGCTCCACGAGCTCCGCGCCCACGGTCTCCCACACACGGTGCGCTTCGTACTTTTCACGCCGTCGATGCTCGAGCTTTACGCCACAGCGGCGCTCGCCCATTTGGACGCGGATCCGACACAGACCGAACGCGGTATCGTTTTTTCAGAGTTGCGTCGGTCGGCCGCGTCGATGCGCTGATCTCACGAACGGCCACCGCCAGGCCGCTTGACGCGACGAAAAGGATCTGAAATCCTGTGGACCGCTGTGGGGAGGGGGCTCTCCGGCAACAAGGAGCCCTTTATGCCAAGCGGCAAACAGCGACTGCATTCTCCACAGCGCCGTGAGGAAGCGCCATCACCGGCGCGCGTATTGGCCGCTGAGGACCATCGACCGGCTCTTCCCGGACCCAATGGCGCCGGGTTTCGCGTTCCCGACGTTTGGGCGCCATATGATCTCCCAATGGGCGAGCCCGCGAAGAACCTGGCCGCAGGCCCATCGCTCGAAGGACACCCTCCCCGGGAAACAAACTTTCGATCGGTCACGGGTCGCACAAAATGACCGCCCGCCGTTGGTTATTCATCGTGCTTCGGATATGCGTGACGGGGTTGGTCGAAGTGGGCGCCCTGGCCTATTCGGCATTGCGTTCCAGTGTCTCGCCGGCATCGCCGCGACACTAGACGGCCGGCTGGGCCGCACCGGTCGGCCTCGATCTCTGTCTTCGGCACGTCGGCGCGATTGCCTCGGCGGACGACGGCCCCGGTGATCGTTGGCCGTCAGGGTCAGGGGCGCGAAGCGGTCTGGTTGAGGACCAGCCAGTAGGAGACCAGCTGGCGGATGGCCTCGGCGAACTCGCCGTAGTCGACCGGCTTACGCACGTAGCTGTTTGCGCCGAGCTCGTAGCTCTGGACGATGTCCTGCTCCTGCTCGGACGATGTCAGGATGACGACCGGAAGATGGCGTGTGCGTTCGCTGCCGCGAAGGCGCCGGAGCACCTCCAGGCCGTCCACGCGGGGGAGCTTGAGATCCAGCAGCACGAGATCGGGCGGCGCCGGCGGCTGGACCGCATGCGGACCCGTCCCGAATAGATAGTCGAGCGCCTCGACGCCGTCGCCGGCCCGCGCGATCTCGTTCTTGATCCCGCTCTTCTGGAACGCGCGAACGGCCAGCTCGGCGTCGTCACGATTGTCTTCGACCAGAAGAATGACGCCGGACCTCATGATCGATCTCGGCTTCGAAACTGTGGTCTCAAGTTTGGCTCAGAGTTTCGAAACCCATCGAAAATAGCCGTCCCGGATCTGTTGACCATCCCGTTCGCCCATGCGCTAATAACCCATCTTGCCACGTCGTTCGCGGCATTTCACATTACGTCATTGCGCATTGTTTGTTCTGGTCGGCGCGACGTACGCGAAGCCGGCTGCCGCCGTCGATCTCGGCGGGTCGGACAGCCCCTCTGGGGTCGACGTCCACGGATTCGTCAGCCAGGGGTACATCAAAACCACCGGCAACGACTATCTGGCGACGACGAAGAACGCGGGCAGCTTCGACTTCAGCGAGGCGGGGATCAACGTCACCACGCAGCTCACCGAGCGGTTCCGCCTCGGCCTTCAGCTCTTCGCCTACGATCTCGGCCAGCTCGGCCAGTACCACGTGTCGGCCGATTGGTACTATCTCGACTACCACTTTCGCGATGCGCTCGGCATTCGGGCCGGCCGGCTCAAGATGCCGCTCGGCCTCTACAACGACGTCGCGGACATCGACGCCGCGCGGGTGCCGATCTTGCTCCCGACCGGTCTGTACCCGTCGACCAACCGCGAATTCCTGCTCGCGCAGACCGGCGTCGAGGTCTACGGCTACCTCAAGCTGGGCGCGGCCGGCGCGCTCGATTACCGGGCCTTCGGAGGATCTCTCCAGATCGACCCGGTCGACCTTCCCAGCCAGGCCGGATCGCTGGCCCCGATCTCCAGCTATGGCGTTCCTTACGTGGGCGGCGGGCGTCTGGCGTGGGAAACGCCGCTCGATGGCCTGAAGGTCGAGGTCACGGCGGCCGCCCTGCGGGCGCAGGCCAGCGCGGTGCTGTTGCTGCTGTGGCCCGGCGCAGGCAATCCGGCGCCCACGCTCAATGAGAGAGTAGATCTTTATCTGGCCGTCGGATCAATCGAGTACGCCGCGCACGATCTGCTCCTCCAAGCAGAATTTACTCAGCAGCGATCCGAGCTCACGTCCGACAACCAGGCGTTGGCGCCAAACTTCGTGACCGTGAGCGAAGCCGGTTACGGGCTGGCGGCCTACCGCATCTCCCGGTGGCTGGAACCGGGGGCGTACTACTCGCTGGCCTACAACAATCGAAATTTGAGCGCCGGCCAAGATGACCGAAACGTTCAACACGACCTGGCGGCCACGCTGCGCTTCGACATCAACAGCTTCTGGATCGTCAAGGTCGAGGGACATTTCATGCACGGCACGGGACTGATCAACGATGGGAACACCACCCCCATGCTGACGAGCCCGGAGAACTGGGGGCTTTTCCTCGTCAAAACCACCGGCTACTTTTAGGCATCGAGTGCGCGCGATCCGGGCCATCATCGTCCTGTTCGTCTTTGTGGCGGCGTTCTGCGGGGATCGCGCGCCGTCGGTCGCCGCGGGTGGCTGGTATCGTGTCATCGTCAATCCGACGAACCCCATGAACGAGCTGGATCGAAAATTTCTGGCCGAGGCCTTCCTCAAGAAATCGACCCGCTGGCCGAATGACGATCTCATTCGCCCGGTCGACCTCAATCCCGGCTCGGCCGTTCGACGCGCTTTTTCCGATGACGTGGTCAAAAAATCGGTGTCGACCGTAAAAAGCTACTGGCAGCAGATGGTCTTCTCGGGCCGCGGCGTGCCGCCGCCCGAGATGGACAACGAGGATGAGGTCGTCTCGTTCGTGCTCAAGAACCGCGGGGCCGTCGGGTACGTCTCTCCGGCCACCAACGTCCTGGGCGCCAAAATCCTGCCGCTGCGGTAACCGACAGTGCGGCTGTCGTTCCGGACCAAGCTGATCGCGATCGTCGGGACGGCGGCGACGGCGCTGCTCATCCTGATCGTCGCGAGCGCCGCCATCTCCAACCGCACCGAGCAGGAGCTGGCCAAGATCCAGGAGCGGCATCTGCCGAGGCTGCAGCTCGGTCCGCAGCTCCAGGCCGACTTCGAGCGGCTCAAGCGCGGCCTGCAGGACGCCGTGGCCGCCCGAGACAGCGACGCGATCGCGGCCACGCGCGCCATCGAGGCCAAGTTTCTGGGCGATCTGGATGGGGGCGGCAGCGCGGTCACGCCGGGACAAATCGCCTCGCTGCGCGCCGCGATGGACGACTACTACGGCGCGGCGGTCGATGTCTCCCGCCGGTTGGTGGCGGGAGAAACCGGCGAGCGCCTGGTCGACGCCATGACCGCCATGCAGGCCCGGCAGGCCCGGGCCGCCGATCTGCTCGACACCATCACGGCCTTCAACCCCCACGACCTGGCGGCGGCCTTCGCGTCGGCCCGCAGAGCGGAGGTCACGGGCGGTAGAATCCGGCTGACCATCAGCCTGGTCTGCCTCCTGGGGCTGGTGCTGCTCTCCTGGTGGATCGGCCGGGGCGTCGTCCGCGCGCTGGCGGAGGTGAGCATGGGCCTCCGGCGCTTCGGCGGCGGAAATTTCGATCGGCCGATTCCGATCTCGCGCGGCGACGATGAATTGGCCGATCTGGCGCAGCAGGCCAATCAGATGGCCGAGAGCCTCAAGCGACTGGCCCAGGAGCGGGACCAGAACGACTGGGTGCGAGACGCGGTGGCTGGCCTGGCCCAGGAGACCCGCGGTGAGCTCGAGCCCGCCGAGATCGCGACGCGGGCGATCCGGTTTCTGGCCC
>DASRLC010000601.1:0-11798 GCA_035648655.1 Polyangia bacterium | reverse complement strand
ATCCAGGGGGACGGGGCGGGCAGGGCGAGCAGATCGCGGCCAATGTACGTACGCTGCCCGCGTGCGGCCTGCATCGCCTCCACCAGCCCGTAGTAACGGGTGAGCGCCGGATCGTCGGCCGTCAGACTGTCGACCTCTTCGAGCGCCAGCCGCCCGCGCGGCGCCGCCCCCGCGGCCCACCGCGCCAGCGCCGCGTCCGCGTCGGGCAGGTGGGTCACGATGAACCGCCCGTAGATCAGATCGGCGGGTGGCGCCGGGAAGGGGACCTGCGTGACGTCGTGCTCGGCGAAGGCCACGCCGCGCGGCGAGCGCTGCCAGGCACGCGCCAAGAACCGCGACGAGCTGTCGAGCCCGATGGTGAGCGCGGCACCGCTCTCCGCCTGCAAGAGCGCGGTGGTGTACCCGAGGCCGCAGCCCAGATCGATCGCCACCCGGGGCGGCTCTCGCCCGAGGCGTTCGATGAAGGCACGCGAGCTCGGCTCGTACGCGGCCGCCAACAGGCGCAGCCGCTCGGCCGCGAGGTCGTTGTCTCCGAAGGTGTAGCTGGCACACGATTGGGGATCGGACATGGCGTCTCTGGCTCGCCACGAGGTCCCTCTCCGTCCGCGGTTCGATGCTCCTGCACGCGAGAGGCGACCAACGCGGGGTCGCCTCTCCTTTGTTCTAGCGGTCTAGAGCTGGGGCGCCCGGCGTACGTTCGCGCGCCACCACCAGCGGGGGGCGCGCGCGATAAAGCGGCGATACGACGTCGGGGCTGCGGATTTCATCGAACAGCCTTCATTCTGCCGACTCGGCCGCCCCCGGTCAACGGGCGAGCGCCGAGACACAGACGATCGCGCCCTGCGTCGTGGTACGGTCCGGCATGGCCAAATCCCCTTGCCCCATCTCCAAGTCGCAGTTCCTCGAGAAGGCCGAAGCGGTCAAGCTCACCATCGGCACGGCCGAGCTGATCGCCGAAAAGCGCGAGTTCTCTACCGGCTCCTTCGGTTGGTACCACAACGGAAAGACCACCATCATGGTCGATGGCAAGCCGATGTCCGTCCAGGTCGGCATCAACCTGACCGTCGTGGGCAGCAAGGAAGCCGAGCGATAGACCCGAGCGGAGGCGCCTTCAGGCCGCTCCGGTGAGGCCAGTCCCGGCCTGACCGCCGGCGCCTGCGCCACCCGCGGCGCCGCCAGAGCCGGCCACGCCGGTCACTCCGCCGGCGCCCGTACCGCCCGCGCCCGTACCGCCCGCGCCACCCGTTGCGCCCCCGGCGCCGGCGTGACCGCCGGCGCCACCTGCGCCCACGTTGCCCGCCACGTCGCCCGCTCCGCCGGTCCCGCCGAGACCACCGGCGCCGCCTTCACCCACGGTGCCACCGGCGCCCCCGGTCCCGGTCAGGGGGAGACAGGTGCAGGCGGCCGTATCGGCGGTGTATCCCGGCGCGCAGTCGACGGAGCACTTGGTCGACGAGCAACCGACCGCGACGCCAAACGAGAAGAGGGCCAGGCCCACCAGGGCGATCGTTTTCATGCGCGGGAGGGTACGCCGGCCTCGGCGGGGACTCAGACGGAGGATCGTCGGTGGGCTCTTTTGCGGTTCGGTTTCGTGACTAGGTTGGGGCCACGGAGGCATCAAGATGAAAGCTCAAAAACCGGCGATGAAGGTCCAGCGGCACCACCCGAGATCGGATGACGGCAACGCATTCATTCCCGATCCCGAAGGCGGTCCCGCGCACACCCGCGACGATCTGGCCGAGACGCTGGCCGAAGGCTTCCTGCAGGGCGCCACGCAGGACGAGGATGGTGAGGACGCCGCGCTGGACGGCCTGGTGCCCGAGGAGATCGGCGGGCCGTTCGTTGAGACCAGCGCCTCGGCCGAGTTCGCCGACGGTACCGACGCCTCCAACCCGGCCGACGCCGAGCGCGAGGCGATGCCACGCCCGGTGGGTAGCCTCAGTCTGCGTCCAGAGGTCGACCGCTACCGCGAGGGAGACGAGACCGAAACGGAGTAACGAACGGGCGGGACCTCAGAAGCTCGGCCGGCCCGAATAGCTCAGGGCACCGGGTGCTCGTCGGCCCGATCCTCTTGGTCGAACGATGAGCTGGCGATGGACGCCGCCGAATGCACTGGGTGGTGGTCGAGGTTGTCGGCGTGGTCGAACACCGACTCGGTGATTGGCGCGGCGTCGTCGATGACATTCGGCGGTGGTGTTGCGGGCATTGAAACGTTGGCCGCCCCTGGTTTGGTGGCGGCTGGCGCCAACGCCGCGCGGGCGAGAGTGGCCTGCGCTTCGGAGTCGAGCAGGCCCTGGGCGCGCAAGGCGGGCTCTGGCGGGCCATTCGTCGCGGGCGCCAAGAGCGGTGCGAGGGGCGACGGCTCGGGTGGCGTGTTGGCGCCCGCGGGACCGGTGAGCGGCTCGGCCGAGATGCGTCCGGCCGGATTGATGTCCGACATCGATGTCGCCGTGGCCGGCGATGCGGTGCTGGTGGCGGTGACCGGCTGCGCGGCGGTCGCCGAGGTCACACCCGAACCCCTCGCACTGGTCGCGGTCACGCTGGCGGGCGCATTGGCCTGCAGACCACCCGACACGAAGAGCAGTGGAATGAAGCTCAACCCGCCAGCGAACAAAAACACGCGCTTTAGGGCCATAGTCTCTTCAACCTGCGCAGCATGATGCGGTGGTCAAGCTCGACCTCGAATCATTCAGGTCCGATTCAAGCGGGTAACCGCGACCCGCCGTTGGTTACGAACGCCGGGCGGATTTCCCGAGTCGACGCCCGTTCGGGGCTGATTTTTCAGGAAATTGTCGCGACGGCGGCTCGGGTTGCGGCGTTGGTTTCGTTCTTGCGAGGGCGCAGTGGTGGAATTGGTGCTGGCTTCGCGCCACACCGGCGGAATCCGGCTCTTCTCACGATACGAAATCACGGGGGAGATCTCATGCTCATGCTTTCGATGGTGTTCGCCGTTTCGAATCTGATCGCGCCGCCGACCTTCGTTCACACCCCGACCACCCGCGCCCATATCGTGCTCGCCCAATCGGCGGGTGCCGGGAGCGCAGGCCCGGGCAATAGCGGGGCAGGCATGGCCAGCCCAGGAAATCCGGGGCCAGCCAGCGGCGTCCCCGGCGGTGCCGGCGCTGGATCTACCGCGCCCGGTAGCACCACCCCCAGCCTGCCAAGCGCCGGCAGCGCTGGCCCAGGGAGCACCGGACCGGGCACCAGCCCCGGCGGTGGAATGGGACCAGGTAGCGCCGACCCAGGTGGAAGCGGCCGCCCCGGCAGCTACGGCACGGGCAGCAGCGGACGTGGCAACACAGATCCTTTGATCTTCGATTCGGGGAATACCGGCTCGGGATCGAAAGATCCCGCGACCGGCTCGACCAGCGTCGGCTCGACCCGCGCCGGCACCCGAAGCAGCGCTTCGGGATTATCGCGCCGCTCGACGTCGCACAAGCGCCGCTCCAAGAGCTCGAGCGGCGTGGTCTCGGGGTCGGGTGCGTCGAAAGGCCATTCCGGCTCGACCTCGAGCGCGTCGGACGCCTCCGGCGCTTCCGCCCCGCGTCCGAGCACGGCCACGCCGCCCACCGGAACGTCGCCTTAGCGGCGAGAGCGCGCCCGCTGGCGCTCTTTGCGGCGCTAGTGGAACGCGACGACGACGGCCGCGAGGATGAGACCAAACGAGATCAGATAGCGTGGCTGCAGGCCCTCGCCAAGCCAGAGGGCCGCGAACACCATGAAGACGATCAGCGTGATCGCCTCCTGCATGATCTTGAGCTGGTATCCCGAGAGCATCCGGTAGCCGATTCGATTGGCGGGAACCTGCAATAGGTATTCGAAGAGGGCGATGCCCCAGCTGGCGAACACCGCAATCAAGAGCGGCGCCTTCCGGAAACGCAAATGGCCATACCAGGCCACCGTCATGAAGGCGTTCGACAGAACCAGGAGGCCGGCCGCCTTCAGTCGATCGTCGATGGGCATACCCGGATTCTAGCGACCGGCGGCGCATCGCAAAACCACGAAGGACCCGCCGGATTGGATCGCGGCGGGTCCCCCGTTTCACCCTCCACACCGGCGCGCCTCTCCCCAACCCGCGGAGAGATTCGCCGGCTTCCCACCGACGGTTCAGGGAAGAAGCGAACCCCGTGCCAGGGCGCCGGCGCAATCGGAATGCGGGTCGAGCCGCCGACCGCGATACGTAGTCGCAACGTCTGGCCCCCGATGTCACGGCCGCGAAGCGGCCTTCGATTGCTCGAGCTCACGTCTGCGAAAGTGGGCTCACGTCGGCGCACGTCGGCGGGCTGGGGACATCCGCTAGACGATGCTGCGAATGGCGGGTGGGGGGGCCACGGCACCGTGAGGACTGGCCCCGATGGCGGCCCCCGATTACCCTTGCGGCTCCCACCATGCCGTCCGTTTTTACGCGCTACCAAAAGTTCGTCATCGCCGTTTTGGCCTTCCTGCAGTTCACGATCATTCTCGATTTCATGATCATCGGACCGCTCGGCGCGCTGCTGCTGCGGGACATGCACATCACGACCCGGCAGTTCGGCCTGGTGGTCTCCGCATATGCCTTCAGCGCCGGCGCCTCGGGCCTCTTGGCGGCGGGCTTCGCCGACAAGTTCGATCGCAAGAAGCTGCTGCTCTTCTTCTACTGCGGCTTCTTGCTGGGGACCCTGCTCTGCGGGGTGGCGGGCGGCTATCGGTTCCTGTTGGGCGCCCGCATCGTGACGGGGGTTTTCGGCGGCGTCATCGGTTCGATCAGCATGGCGATCATCGCGGACCTGTTCCCGCTACAGGTGCGCGGCCGCGTGATGGGAACCATTCAAACCGCCTTCGCCGCCAGCCAAGTGATGGGGATTCCGCTGGGCGTGTTCTTGTCGAACCGGTGGGGCTGGCACGCCCCGTTCATCATGATCTTCGCGGTGAGCGCCGCGGTCGGGGTGGTGATCGCGATGCGCATGCAGCCCATCGTCGAGCATCTCAAGGCGCCGCCTTTGCACGACGGCCGCAATCCCATCCTGCACCTGGTGGCCACCGTCGGCCAGGGGCGCTACCTGCGAACGTTCGCCGCCACGATGTTGCTGGCCACGGGCGGCTTCATGTTGATGCCCTTCGGCAGCACTTTTACGGTCAACAACCTGGGCATCTCGCTGCAGAAGCTCCCGCTGGTCTATATGATCACGGGTGTCGTCACCTTCATTGCCGGACCGCTGCTCGGCAAGCTGAGCGACACCATCGGCAAGTACCGGGTCTTCTGCATCGGGTCGCTGTCCGGCGCCGTCATGGTCGGCGTGTATTGCCACCTGGGCACGACCCCACTTTCGATGGTCATCGCCATCAACGCCGTGCTCTTCGTGGCGGTTACCTCCCGGATGATTTCCGCCAGCGCCCTCATCTCGGCGGTGCCCGACATGCAGGACCGCGGCGCTTTCATGTCCGTCAACTCGTCGCTACAGCAGTTCTCGGGCGGCGTCGCGTCGTCGTTGGCGGGCTTGATCGTCGTGCAGGAGCCGGACGGCCGCTTGCTGCACTATGATCTGCTCGGTTACGTCGTGATGGGCGCCATGACGTTGGTTATCGCGCTCATGTACCCCATCCACCTTGCCGTGATGCGGAAGGTGCAGGTGGCCGCCGCCGCCGAGGCGCCCAAGCCGGTGGCGGCGGTGGCGTCGTAGGTCGCGGCACGTCGACCAAATCATCGATCTCGGCGGGCCGGCCATCAGCTTTCTGATGGGCTCGCGCCGCGAGAGCCCCGCGCCATGCCGCCCCAGCCTTGGTCCGAGAATTGCTGTCGCCGGGTGGCATGCAACGACGGGCGTTCTCTAGGTTTGCCCCCTCCTTGGCCCCTATATTGGCTTTGGCGGCGGCGTTCCTCGGCGGGTCACGCGAGCGAGCTGCGGCGGCAACCACCGCTGTGCGCCGAGCACCTGCAGGCCCGGCGGCGGGGCCTGTCCCGTCGACTTCACCTGCGGCTCGAACGGGGTTGCACGCGGAAAACGTGCACCCTCGACAGTCAATGCTCGAAAGCCTGTGTGCTGGGCGCTTGCTACGGCGGCCCCAGCCTCTGCCACGGCGACACGGCCTGACCGCGCCGCGGCCGGTCGTTTGTGGCCCAGCAGGCGGTTCGCCCCGGGGATCTAAAGCACCTCACTGCGACGTGCAATCGATCCCAGCAGTCTGACGGAAAAACCGTCGGATACGCCAGAAAGTTCCGTTATTTCATTCGCCGTTGAGCGGCCTTACCTATGAACGGAGCCGATACCGCCGTCGACCACTCAAGGAGCGCACACGTGAATAGGAACGCGAACCCGAGTCTTTCCAAGGTAGGGGCTGCGCTCGTGATGCTCTCGATGGCGGCCGGTTGCGGATCGGTCGCTGCCCAGACGCCCAACGATGGCGGACCGAACGACGGCAAGTCCTCGAACGTCGGCAGCGGTGGCAACGGCGATGGCGGTAGCAACGGCGGCAACGGTGGATTAACAGGCGGCGCAGCGACCGATGGTGGCCAATCCGGGGGGACATCCGGCGGGACCACCGGCGCGGCCGGGGTTCCGGTGAATCTGAGGACCGCCGGCGACTACGTGATTCTGGCCGAAAGCGGCATCTCCACGGTCCCCCCTTCGGCCGTCACGGGAGATATGGGGGTCTACCCAATCATGGCCACCGCCATCACCAATTTTGCATTGATCGCGGATTCCACCAACGTCTTCTCCATCTCCATGCAGGTGACGGGAAAGATCTACGCGGCCGGCTACGCGGTTCCCACGCCGGCCAACCTGCTCACGGCGATCGGCGACATGGGGCTCGCGTACACGGACGCCGCGGGACGCGCGCCCGATGTCACCGAGCTGGGCGCCGGGAGCATCGGCGGGATGACCCTCGCGCCGGGCGTCTACCAGTGGAGTTCCGGCCTCCTGATTCCGACCGACCTCACGCTCCACGGCAGCTCGACGGCCGTCTGGATCTTCCAGATCGCCCAGACGCTTACGCTGAGCAGCGCCGTCAACGTCCACCTGACCGGTGGGGCGCTCGCCAAGAACGTCTTCTGGCAGGTCGCCGGCAGCGTGGAGCTCGGCACGACCTCCCACCTCGAGGGGATCATCCTTTCTGCCACGATGATCAACCTGCGAACGGGCGCGTCGATCGCCGGCCGGCTCCTGGCGCAAACGGCGGTCACCCTCGACACAAGCACCGTCACCCAGCCGGCCCCGTAGCTCGCACCGACGCCCGCCGGGGGCGGCCTTCACTTTCCGATGAAGATCTCCTGCCGCGCGGCCTCGCAGATGGCCACGACGGCCGGGTGTCGGATCTTTCGCTCGACCGAGATCGCGTAAAACTGCTGCCGGACGGCCTTGGCCCGCCCGACCACGCGCACGCCATAGTCGTGGAGGACTTCGGCCTCGATCACGGTCGGCGCGGCAAAGACGCCCATCCCTTGTCGCCCGAAGTCTTTCGCCAGCGCGCTGTCGTCGAATTCGGCCACGATGCGGGGACGGACCTTCTGGGCGCCGAACCATTGCTCGAGGGCGCGCCGCACCGCCGAGGGCGCACCGGGCAGGAGAAAGGGTTTCCCTTCCAGGGAGAGGGGAAACGTTCGGCGAAGCGCCGCCGCCAGCTTGGCCTCGGCGAAGAACGTCGTGCCGCACTCGCCCAGCAGATGGCTGAACGCCCGAATCGGCGCCGTGCGTCCGGCGGGCCCGTCGGCTATCACCACATCGACGGTGTTCAGCGCCAGTTCGGCGATGAACTCCGCCACCGACTTGTCGGCTCGGCAGATCACCCGGACCGGCTGGCCGATTCGGAAGGCCGGCTCGAGGAATCTCCGCACCAACGACGGAGGGAGCACGTCCGCCACCCCGACCACCAGGCGCAGCGGCCGCCCTTGGGTGGCCCGTCCCTTGAGGGTGTCGAGAAACTCGCGGCCCAGAGAGAAGATCTCATCGGCGTAGCGGAACGCGACCCGCCCGGCATCGGTGAGGACCAGAGCGCGCCCGCGGCGCACGAAGAGCTTTTCGCCCAGCACCTCCTCCAAGCGATGGATCTGGCCGCTGATCGTGGGGTGGGCCAAACGAAGCTGTTTGCTCGCCGCGACGATGCTTCCCGCCTTGGCCACCGACCAGAAGTAATAGAAGTGGTGGTAGTTGAGCCATTCCACAACGGCACGGTACGCCGAACGCTCGGAGCCGGGGGATAGTTAGCTCTTTCGAGAACGCGAGGTGCGGAGGTCGCGTCGGGGCTATTGGCCGCGCGTCGCCTGGTAGAGGTCGTAACCGAGCGCCGAACGGGAACGGCTGCGTGTTACAGGCCGATGTCGTACACGCCGCGCACCCCGAGCTCGAGCCATTCGTGGAACGACTTGCTGGTGATGCTCATGTCCATCGAGGTCCCGCCCTGGCTGACCGAAAGATTGCCGTACTGACCGAAGGACAGACCCACGAAGGGACCGATGGCGAAATTGGGCGCCACTGGAATGTCTCCGCCGAGCTGAACGTTGCCAAATTCGAAGCCGGTCGCCGTGGCGCTGACGTCCGTGCCGGCAGCGCTCGCGTCCAGGAGCAGCCATTCGTACCCGGCCCCCACACCCAGCCAGGGGTCGAACGACTGGCCTGGCGCGAAATGGAAGTGAAGGTCGACACCGAGACGGAGGTCGCTGCCAGAGCAGCTCACCCCCGTGCCGCTGCACCCAGTGGTCTCGTCCGTATTGACGATACCGAAGCCGTACTGAAACAGCAGTCCGACGTAGACCTTCGGATTGATTCGATAGCCGACGTCGATTGCGATCGGAATGATTGCCTTCAGATCATCGCTGAGCTTGTCGTTCGTGGTGTCGCCGGCGGTCTGCCCATCGTGGCCCAGTGGCAACCCAACCCCCAGGCGCAACCCGACCTCGATGGCCCCCCGACTCGGGGCGGGGGCGGCCTCCTGGGCCAGCGCCGTCGCGCCGATCAAGAAGAGCCCAGAACCAAGCACCACGTTGAAGAATCTATGGGTCATGTTCAATCTCCTCGAGAAAGCCACACACAGGGGCACCTGCAAAGCGGGTTGAGAGCGGCGGCCGCCCGGACGACATCGAGTCGCCGCGGTCACCGCCTTGGTGGATGCATTTTGCACATCTGCTTTTTCCCGCGTCAAACTTTCCGCCTGATCGACCTCACCGTCACCGCGTCGATGGGCTGGTTCGCATCGAGAGAGCCCGGCCGAACCTAGAGCGGGCGCGCGTCATCTTCGGGCTATCCGAGCCCGGTCGACCGAAGCCAAGCCTAAGTCTGCGAGCTGGGCGTAGTGGCCAGGTCGCGGCGACAGAAGCTGGACGCCGCCGCCGCGAAGCCGTAAATAGTCAAATCGTTCTACGCGAGGATGGCGGAACTGGTAGACGCGCCAGACTTAGGATCTGGTTCCGAAAGGAGTGGAGGTTCAAGTCCTCTTCCTCGCACCAAGCGAGAATCATTGAAAGATTCAACCATCTTGCTGAGCCCATCCCGAGGGCGCCCGCCTCACCCTGAGGAGCGCCCGGACATCAACTCAGGCTGCCTCACGCCGGCTCTGGTCGCGGCATGAGCAACTCCACTTCAGCCATGGGCCACTAGGCTACTGCCTTCCGTTTGCCCGTCGCCTTGGGAAGCGAGTCGGATGCTGGGGCCGACCGTCTGCCGCACCCTTCGGCGATCAGGGAGAGCATGAGCGTGTTTAGGGATACGCCCTCAGCGGTCGCTAGCTGGGACACCGCCTCGTGTAGCGACTTGGGCAGCCGCAAGCGAAGCTGTCCTGAGTAGTCGGCGACCGCATCCACCGGGGGCGGCGCGTTGCCGTCCTCCTTCATGACGTCGAGGATCAGCCCCGCCGCTACCTCGGCCTCGTGCGCCGCTTTCTCGGCCGTCGCGCCGTGGGCGAGGCACCCCGGCAGGGCCGGAACGCGCGCGATGAACGCCTGATCCTCGTCGCTCCACTCCACAAGGATTCGGTATCGAAACGTCTCCTTCTTCATGGCTTGACCTCCAACTTGTGCTCGTCGATGAGCCGCACGACCTGCCGCACTTGGTAGATCTTCGTGGTTGCCCCGCCGCTCTGAAGGTTCACGATCGGCAGCTCGGATCGCGCCGCGTGCGCGAACACGTGGTGCGAGCCCTTCTGCCGCCTCGACACGTAACCGATCGCCTCCACAAGCCGGCGGAGATCCCGAAAGCGGACGTTGGCCTGACTGCGCCGCGCCTGCTCTAGGACTTCCGCTGTCGTTCGTCCCATTGGGATAATGGTACCGTATGCGGTACCGTACGCAAGGGGTTGTTTGGGTACAGATCAGTTGTATGGAATGGTTCGGCACGAGATTCGTATCGACTCCCAGTTTACCGGTCTAGGGGAGCTAGTCGGCAGGTCGAGGGAAACACTCGGGTCGTCGGTCGCGGGGCCTCGAGTCCGTAGCGGCGCCGCTCGGCCTGCGCCTCCAGTCCGTAGTCGACGCACGCCGATCGCTATACCAATAGACGCCGAAGGCGCCCTTAGGCCCCGCTCAGAAATTACCTGATTACTGCGCAGCGGGGGATCGACAAACGACTCGGGGCATGATCTATGGTGGGGATGGCAAGCGAGACCGAGATTCGAAGGAAATGGGACGCGCTGTCTCCGATCCTCGACGAACGTGAGCGGCGGCTTTGGGCGGGAGCGGAGGCAGAGCACAGCGAAGATGGGATTGCGGCGGTCGAACGAGCGACTGGGCTCTCGCGCACGACGATTCGTGCTGGGCGAGACGAGCTGCGCGGAGGGCTCGACCCCGACGGCGTCGTGAACGTGCGCAAAGCGGGAGCCGGCCGGCCATCGATCGAGGAAAAGAACCCCGATCTCGTGCCGACGTTGGAATCGCTGGTCGATCCGGTCACACGGGGCGATCCGGAGTCGCCGTTGCGATGGACATCCAAGAGCACGCGGAAGCTGGCGAGCGAGCTGGCTGCGCGTGGCATGAAGGTCAGCCCGCAGAAAGTTGGTGAGCTGCTCTACGCAGCTGGCTACAGCCTGCAGGGGGCGAACAAGACCATCGAGGGCGCGCAGCATCCCGACCGAAACGCGCAGTTCGAGTACATCAACGGCCGGGTGGATGACTTTCACGCCCGCGGCCAGCCAGTCATCTCCGTCGACACGAAGAAGAAGGAGCTCGTCGGAGAATTCAAGAATGTCGGTGCCGAGTGGCAGCCGAGCGGCAGTCCCGTGCCGGTACGCGTGCACGACTTCATCGATGATGGCGGCAAGGTGATCCCGTACGGCGTGTACGATCTGGGACGGAACCAAGCCTGGGTGAACGTCGGGGTCGACCACGACACCCCGGCGTTTGCTGTGCGGTCGATCGCCGACTGGTGGCGCCACATGGGGAAGAAGGCCTACCCCGATGCCACGGAGCTGCTGATCACCGCTGACGCGGGAGGCAGCAACGGCTACCGATCGCGTCTCTGGAAGACCGAGCTTCAATCCTTCGCGGACCGAACAGGCCTGAACATCGGCGTTTCCCATTTTCCGCCAGGCACCAGCAAGTGGAACAAGATCGAGCACCGGCTCTTCTGTCACATCACCGAGAACTGGCGTGGCCGGCCGCTCGTCGATCACGAGACCGTAGTGCAACTCATCGGCAGCGTCCGAACGAAGACTGGACTTGTCGTCAAAGCAAAGCTTGATACCCGGCTTTATCCGATCGGCGTCGAGGTCGCCGACGAGGAGATGGATGGCCTGAAGATTACGCGCGATAGCTTTCATGGCGAATGGAACTACGCATTCGCTCCCTCAATCCGTCGTGCCGCTTGATCAAGTAATTTCTGATCGGCCCCTTA
>DASRLC010000600.1:0-3373 GCA_035648655.1 Polyangia bacterium | reverse complement strand
CGGCGAGGGCGGCACGACCGCCACCGGCATCGCGGGCACGACCGGCGCGGGCGGGACGAAGACGACCGGTGCCGGCGGCACGACCGGCGTCGCTGGACATCTCGGCACGGGCGGCGCGACCGCGACGGGTGCCGGCGGCACGACCGTGACCGGCGCGGGCGGGGCGAAGACGACCGGTGCCGGCGGCACGACCGTGACCGGCGCGGGCGGCAGCGCGGCCGGCGCGGGCGGCAGCGCGGCCGGACATAGCGGCGCGGCGGGAACCACCGGGAGCGCCGGCACCACGGGCACCGGAGGCGGCTCGAGCACGGCCGTCTCCGGGCTACCGTTGCCCCCCGGCGCCGGTGGCACGCCCAAGCCGTCGGGCACTCCGGGCAACATCACAGTCCTCAACTGGGCCGGGTTCAAGGGCGCCGTCTCGTACAGCCTGGACGACGACAACGACTCGCAGATCGCGGACTACAGCACGCTGGAGGCGCAGGGCATTCCGTACACCTTCTATATGTGGGGCAACCGGACCGAGGCGTCGAACTCTGTCTGGACGCAAGCGGTGAAGGACGGCCACGAGATCGGAAACCACACCTGGAGTCACTCGAGCACCCCCCCAGGCGGGGTGGCGGACATCAACCAGGACACGACGTTCATCATGCAGAAATACAGCGTCACGCCGTACACCATGGCCGCCCCGAACGGCGCTTCGGTTTACACGGGCCTGGCCAACGGTCTCTTCATGACCAACCGCGGGGTGGCCGATGCCATCGTGATGCCCAACGACAACACCGATCGGTTCACGCTCCCCTGTTACATCCCGCCGATGGGCGCCCCCGCCAGCGACTTCAACTCGGAGGTCGACAGCGCTCAGAGCGCGGGGGGCTGGCGCATCATCCTGGTCCACGGCTTCATCGGCTCCAGCAACGACGACAGCGAATACCAGCCCGTGAACCTCACGGATTACACCGCCGGCATCACGCACGCCAAGGGGCTCGGAAACATGTGGATTGGGAAGGTGGTCGACGTCGCCGCCTATTGGCTGGGGCAGAAGGCCTTCTCGTCGGCCACCACGATGACGTCCGGCACCAGCAAGACCTGGACGTGGACCAAGCCGAGCAACTTCGCCCCCGGCAAGTACCTGCGCGTGACGGTGGCGGGTGGCACCCTCACCCAAGGCGGGCAGACGCTGCCCTGGAACGATCACGGCTTCTACGAGATCTCGCTCGACGCCGGTTCGGTGACGCTGGGGCCTTGAGCAGGCCTTGGCGGAGGCGTGCCGATCACGCCCGTCGGACAGCGCGGAGGTAGAATGGCTCGTCGGTTTTGGCCGCCGAGACGATCGTGACTCCCCCACCCAGCGCTTGGAAACACCGCGCGTCGCGCCTCCTGTTTGAGCCGATCGTCCACTTCTTCGTCATCGGCGCGTTCCTGTTCGTCGCCCACCGGCTGATCGTCGGTGATACCCGGGTCATCGTGGTCACGCCGGGGGTGAGGGCCGAGGTGGAGCGACGCTTTCGGGACAGCCACCAACGTCCACCCAGCCCATCCGAGCTCGACGGCGAGCTCCGCGGCTGGGAACGCGACGAGGCGCTCTATCGGGAGGCCCTGCGCGACCATCTCGATCGAAACGACGCGACAATTCGCAAGTTCCTCGCCGACAGCGTGAGGGGGCGGGAGGCCCTTGGGATCCCCAGGCGCCAACCCACCGAGGCCGAGCTCCAGGGCTGGTTCGCCACCCACCGGAACCTGTACGAGACGCCGCGCCGCTACGATTATGGCGCTGTCGCGTTCGTCAAGACGGACCGAGGGGCGTCGGCCGAGCGCGAGCAGTACCAGCGGGCCCTGCAGGCGGGCGCCGATCCGAGGACGTTGGGCAGGCCCATCGTGGGAGGCGACCTGACCGCCGACGAGCTGGCCGAGCGGGTGGGGGCGGACCTGGCGACACGAATCGCCAGCCTCCCGGTCGGGCAGTGGCAAAGGTTCGAGAACGAAAACGATCTGCTGCTCGTTCGGGTCAACGCCGTCGAGGGCGGACTGCCGAGCGGCGATGGGCTGCACAAGCGCCTGCTCGCGGATTGGTCGTACGCCGAACACAAGGATGCGACCGACCAAGCGGTGCAGGCGATCGTCGACCGCTATCGTTTCGAGGAGCGCAAATGAGGGGCGGGCGCGCGTGTTCGACGCCGGCGCGGCGCCTCGCCTCGGCTGTGGGCATCGTCTTCGCCTTGGCGCCGGGCTCCGCGCGAAGTCACCAGCTCGATTCCGCTTCGCTGTCGTTGAAAGAGATCGGCAGCGGGAGCTTTCTCGTGCGCTGGCAGGCCAGCTCCCGCACGTTGCAGGACGATCTGGGGACCGCCGTGATCTTTCCGCAACCTTGTCGGGTCCAAGGGGAACGCCTCGGGTGCGGGCCGGGGGGCCTGGTGGGGACCATCGCGTTTCCGTGGCTCGAGGGAACGACGACCCGCGTGATGGTCGACATCGAATGGCAGAGCGGTCGGCGACTCCTGCGCGTCGTCGGCCCGAGCTCCCCGGGCCTGAAGGTTTACGGCATTCCGGCCTCGGGGCTGCGCGCCCTCGCGCCCATCGTCTTCGATTACACCCGGCTCGGCGTCGAGCACATCTTGACCGGCTTCGACCACCTGCTCTTCGTCGTCGCGCTCGCGCTCTTGGTCCGGCGCGGGCGGCAGCTCCTCGCCACGATCACGGCTTTCACCGTCGCCCACAGCGTGAGTCTGGCCGTCACGGTGCTCGGGCTCGTGCACGTCCCTTCGGCGCCGGTCGAGGCGTCGATCGCGCTCTCCATCGTGCTGGTCTGCCGGGAGTGCCTGAGCCCGGCCGACTCGCTCGCCAGGCGGGCGCCGTGGGCGGTCGCCTTCGTGTTCGGGTTGCTGCACGGACTCGGCTTTGCTTCCGCGCTCCTCGATCTGGGAGTGCCCGAACAACACGTGCCGGCCGCGCTCCTCTGCTTCAACGTGGGCGTCGAGCTCGGCCAGCTCGCCATCATCGCCGTCGTCATTGGTCTGCGTCGGATCGCGACGCGCCTCGGGCTCGATCGCGATTGGACCCGCCATGGCCTCATCTACGCGATGGGCGGCATCGCTGCGTTCTGGTCACTCGATCGGCTCGGGGCCGTGTTCGGCGGTTGAAGCCCTAACTTCGCGAAAGCGGTCAGGCTGGCCGTACCGACACAACGCCAACCCGAAGGCGTTGGCGGGGGGCAGGGGCATCGCCGCCGGGAGCGTTTCTCTCGGCGTCCGGCGGGCGGAGCGTCGCGACCTCGGTGAGCCGAAAGACGCGTCTGGTGACGTCTGTCGGGGTCGGTCCAAGTCCCAGGAGGTAACCCGTGTGGAACAACCGTTTGCTCCTCCGTCGGCGCGTCATT
>DASRLC010000599.1:0-3841 GCA_035648655.1 Polyangia bacterium | reverse complement strand
GGCGCGTACTGGGCCTGGGCCACGGAGATCGATCCCAGCAGCGTCAGCAGCGCGACGCCGAGTCCGACGATCAGGGGTTGGCGGGGTCTCATGGGGTCTCCTTGTGGGGCGAAAAAGGGCCCAGCTCTGCCGCCGGGCGTTCTCATTAAAGTGACGAATTGGATTTTGGCAACCCTGGCGCCTGAAAAGCGATGTCGGAGGTCACGCGCCGGCGAACGTGCTAAAGGCCACGGACGACGAAAATGCTCTGGCATCAAGCGCAGATTCGGCTCAAGCCGCGCCCACGGGGGTTTCACATGATCACGGGCGAGCTGCTCGCGGCGCTGCCCGAGCTCGGCAAGTTCGAGATCGGCCTGTGTCATTTCTTCATCCAGCACACCTCGGCCTCGCTGAGCGTCAACGAGAACGCCGACCCCGACGTGCGGGCCGATCTGGCCCGCTGGATCGACCGGGCGGTGCCGGAGGACGCGCCCTACTTCGAGCACACCGCCGAAGGGGCCGACGACATGCCGGCGCACGTGAAATCGAGCCTGCTCGGCGCCTCCGTGACGATCCCGATCCGCGGCGGACGGCTGGCGCTCGGCACCTGGCAGGGAATCTATCTCGGCGAGCACCGCAACCACGGTGGCGCCCGCACGGTCATCGCCACGCTCAGCGGGCAATAGCTTCTGACCCCACCCGGTTGCGGGACTGCCCGGTCAGGAACGCCTGCAGATTCTGCGTCACCTCTGCGACCAGCCGTTCCCGCGCCTCGACGGTTCCCCAGCCGATGTGCGGCGTGATGACCACCCGCGCTGCCCAGGGCGCGCGCGGATCGGCCAGCGGATGGTTGGGCGGCGGCGGCTCGACGGACAGCACGTCGATCCCGACGCCCGCCAGATGCCCGGCCGCCAGCGCGTCCACCAGCGCCGCCTCGTCGACCAGCGGGCCGCGGCCGGTGTTGATCAGGATCGCGTGGGGCGGAAGCGCGCGCAGAAATTCGGCGCCCACCAGCCCGCGGGTCCGCTCGGTGAGCGGGCAGTGCAATGACACGATGTCTGCCAGCGGCAGCGCCTCGGCCAGCGGGACGCGCGGCGCGTCCGCGCGGACCGGCGCGCCCGGGACAGCGGCGCGCACGATCCGCATGCCGAAGGCCTCGCCGATGCGCGCCACCGCGCCGCCGATCGCGCCCCCGCCGACGACCACCAGCGTCTTGCCGGCGATCTCCCGCAGCGGCTTGCGGAAGAAGCAGAAGTCGGGCGAGGCGGCCCACAGGCCGGCCTTCACCGAGGCGTTGTGACCGGCGACGTCGTGCGAGAAGTGCAAGATGAGCGCGAACACCAGCTCGGCGACCGACTCGGTAGCGTAGCCCGGCACGTTGGTGACCGCGATCCCCGCGCCGCGTGCCGCCTCCAGATCGATCACGTTGGTCCCGGTGGCGGTGATCCCCACGTACCGCAAAGCCGGGAGCTCGGCGAGCTGGGTGGCGCCGATGGCGACCTTGTTGGTGAGCACGGCCGCCACGTCGCCGCGGCAGCGCGAGACGATCTCCGCCTCGACCGTCTGCGGGTAGACCGTCAGCTCCCCCAACGCGCGCAGCGCCGCCCAGGTGCTCTCGGGTTCCCCCTGATCGATCGCGAAGCTGTCGAGGATGACGATGCGCGGGCGGGTGGCTTCGGCCATCCCGCCAGTCTATCCCGGTTCGTCGTCGGGTGACTTGAGCGCTTCGGCCTGGAAGTGCGCGCGCAGGCTGCCGATGACGTCCTCCAGATCGCCGTCCATGATTCCGGGCAAGTTGTGGCGCGTGAGGCCGATGCGGTGGTCGGTCAGGCGATCCTGCGGGAAGTTGTAGGTGCGGATCTTCTCGGAACGGTCCCCCGAACCGATCTGGCTGCGGCGCGCATCGCGCTCGGCGGTGTCGCGCTTCTCGAGCTCGATGTCGTAGAGCTTGGCGCGCAGCAGCTTCATCGCCATGGCCTTGTTCTTGTGCTGCGATTTTTCCTGCTGGCAGTGGACGATGAGCCCGCTCGGCAGGTGGTGGATGCGCACCGCCGAGTCGGTGGTGTTGACCGACTGACCGCCGGGACCGCCCGAGCGCATCACGTCGATGGTCAGATCCTTGGCGTCGATCTGGATCTCGACGTCCTCGACCTCCGGCATCACGGCCACCGTGGCGGTCGAGGTGTGGATGCGCCCCTGCGCCTCGGTGGCGGGAACCCGCTGCACGCGGTGCACGCCGGATTCGTATTTGAGCTGCGAGTAGGCGCCGCGCCCGTTGATGCCGGCCACGACCTCCTTGATGCCGCCCGCCGACGCGCTGGAGCTGGACAGGATCTCGATCGCCCAGCGCCGGCGCTCGGCGAAGCGGGTGTACATCCGGAACAGGTTGGCGGCGAACAGCGCGGCCTCTTCGCCGCCGGTGCCGGCCCGGATCTCGAGCAGGATGTTCTTGTCGTCGTTGGGATCCTTGGGCATGAGCAGCTCTTTGAGCGTCCTTTCCAGACGCCCCTGATCTACGCCCAGCTCATTCGCCTCTTGCCGGGCGAGATCGCGCATCTCGGGATCCTTGAGCAGCTCGGTGGCCTCGGCGATGCGCGCCGACACCTCGCGGTGCTGGCGCAGAACGTCGACCAGCTCGCGCAGATCGGCGTGCTCCTTACTGAGCTTCTGCATCTGCTGGCGGTTGGCCAGCACCACCGGGTCGGACAGCAGCCCGGAGAGCTCTTCGTAGCGCGTCTCGACCGCGGCCAGCTTGCCGAGCAGAAGTTGGTCGAGCAAGGCGACCGCTTACGTCGCGGCTTCGGTCTTGGCCTTGCCGTACTTCTTCTGGAAGCGCTCGATCCGTCCGGCCGCATCGACGAACTTCTGCTTGCCCGTGTAGAACGGGTGGCAGTTCGAGCAGATGTCGACCGAGAATGCCGGGCGCGTCGAGTAGGTCTCGATCTTGTGCCCGCACGCGCAGGTTACGGTCGACGGCTTATAGACTGGATGGATCCCTTTTTTTGCCATGATTTGGTCTCGGAAGCCGGACGTTATAGTGGGCGAACCGCCCGGATGCAAGTCGGGTATAGTGCGGCCGCTCATGCCGGACGATTCTGCCCCCGACTCCCCTCCCGACTTTTTGGACCGCCGATTGCCGCTCTACGCCTATCTGGAGCCGCTGTGGCTCGGTAGACGGGTGCTCGAGATCGCCGCGGGGTCGCGTGGTGCCGAGCTGCTCAAGAGCCTGGGCGCCGTCCGGGTGATGACGACCTCCGAGGGCGAGGTCGACAGTATCGCCGAGCGCTTCGACGTGGTGGTGGTCCCGGAGGCCGACGCGCTGGTGCGCCGCCCGGGTGCGGTCGCCGCCTGGCACCGGCTCTTGGCCGACGGCGGCCGGTTGGTGGTGGGCGTCGGCAACGGTGAGCGGCCGGGCGCGCCGGGCGGCCTCGGATACTACGAGCTGCACGACGCGCTCAAGCCGCATCTGTCGAACGTGCAGATGCTGGGCGTGACGCCCTTTGTCGGCGTCGGCGTGGTGGAGTTCGACGGTGCCGTCGACGCGCTCCGAATCGATTCCCGGCTGGTCAAGGAGCCGGAGCCGCCGGTTTCTTACGTCGCGATCGCGGGGGTCGAGCCGTTGAGCAACCTCGGCTATGCGCTGGTGCAGCTTCCGTGGACGGCCACCGCCGCGCGGATCCCGGCCGCGATGGGGACCGCGAAGACGCAGGTGACGGGCGTCGAGCTGACGTCCGAGCAGAACCTCCAGCTCGACGACGCCGCCGCCGCCATTCGGGTGGCCCGCGCGCAGGGCGACGAGATCGAAGAGCTGCGTGGCCGCCTGCGCCGGGCGGCCGAGGATCGCGCCACGCTCGACACCGAG
>DASRLC010000598.1:0-15528 GCA_035648655.1 Polyangia bacterium | reverse complement strand
CCCTTGGACCACCACCGGAACGGTCACCGTCGACGGCACCACGCCGGCCCACAGCGGACAGAAATCGATTCACATCGGCGACACCACCAACGACTACGACACGTTGCTCATCCTGCACGACGCGGCGGTGCTGCCGGCGGCGGCCGGCCGGTTCTACGTGCGCGTCTTCATGCAGATCAGCATGCCGATGAGCGCCCAGCACAACACCTTCATCCTGT
Organism: Polyangia bacterium; assembly: GCA_035648655.1. Taxonomy (GTDB): domain Bacteria; phylum Myxococcota_A; class Polyangia; order Fen-1088; family Fen-1088; genus JADGRB01. Next base: position 15,310 of record DASRLC010000598.1, on the reverse strand, counting down.
CGGACCTGTTCGCCAATCAGGGGGCCGGCAACGCCCTGCGCCTGGGCGAGGACGACAACATGCTGATGTTCACGCTGGCCGGCGACACGCACGCCGCGCTCTCGAACGCCAACTACTATAACGACGGCAAGCCGGGCATCCAGTTCACGCCCGGCGCCTGGACCTGCCTGGAAATGCTGCTCGACTCGAAAAAGCCCGAGATCGACGTATGGGTGAACGGCGTCGAGGTCCCCGACCTCCACCACACCGATTTTCCGATCGACGACTACGACAACCTTCGGTTCGGGTTCGAGAAGTACGCCGGTCCGGCCATGGACATCTGGTACGACGACATCGCGGTCGGAACGCAGCCCATCGGCTGCCATTGAGAAAAGGACCCTCCAAGGGGGCTTCAGGACCCCCGCGAACGAGCGTACTGACCTGCGCTATCATGCTCGCCGTGAACTTGGACGAAGCCGTCGAAATCACCGACCACGACCCCCATCTCGCCGGACGCTTTAGGGGCGAACGCGAGCGCCTGCGCCTCGGCCTGGCGACCGCGACGCTCAAGTTCGAGCACATCGGATCGACTGCGGTGCGCGATCTAGCCGGAAAGCCGATCGTCGATCTGATGCTGGGCGCGCCGCCCGCCGCCTGGGAGGCGTTGCCCGACCTGCGCGCCCGCATCGTGGCGCTGGGCTACGAAGATCTCGGCGACGCCGGGGTGCCTGGGTCAATCTACTTCCGCCGCCGGACGCTGCGCGCCTTCAACCTGACGCTGGCGGCGTATGGCGGCCCGCTCTGGCGCGAGAACCTCAGGCTGCGCGACTATCTGCGGGCCCATCCCGCCGCCGCGGCCGGCTACGCCGCCGCCAAGCGCGCCGCCGTGGCGGGCGGCGCGACGCGCCTTTTGGCCTATTCGACCGCCAAGGCCCCCGCGCTCACCGCGCTCATCGAAAAGGCCCGCGCCTGGCGCGCGGCCGACTGAGCCGCCACCACCCCCGGTCCGCCGTGCCGCGGCTTTTGCTCTGCTATCACTTCTTTCACCCCGACGACGTGGTGAGCGCGCGGCTCTACACCGACCTCGCGCAGGAGATGCACACCCGCGGCTGGGAAGTTACCGTTCTGACGAGCAACCGCCTGTGGCGCGATCCGCGCGCGGAGTTGCCCCCGCGTGAAAGCTGGAACGGGATCGAAATTCACCGGGTGTTTCGCCCGCCCTGGGATCAGGCCCGGCCGCTCGAACGGCTGGCCAACAGCGGCTGGATGGTGGCGGCCTGGCTGGCGCGCGCGCGCAGTCTGGGACCCTTCGATGCGGTCGTGATCGGCTCGGATCCCGCTTTTGCCGCCAGCTTGGGCCTCGGTCTGCGGCTGGTCCAACCGAAGGCGGCGCTCGTGCATTGGTGCTTCGATCTCTACCCCGAGATCCTGACCGCCGAAGGCGGTCGCGCGGTGGGGGTGCTGGGGCCGATCGCGCGCGCCCTGATGGGCCGCGCCTACCGGCGATTCGACGCCCTGGTCGATCTCGGGCCGCGCATGCAGGCCCGGCTCGCCGAGTATCGCGCCGGCGCCCGCCAAGAGACGGCGGTCCCCTGGGCGCTGACCGAGACCGATCGCCCGGCGCCGGTCGACACCGCGGCGCGGGCGGCGCTCTTCCCCCGCGCCAAGCTGGCGCTATTTTACTCGGGTACCATGGGCCGCGCCCACGGCTTCGAGCTGTTCCTGCGCCTGGCGCGCGCCTGCCGCGCCCGCTCGGGCGATGCGGTGTCGATCTGCTTCACGGCGCGCGGCAACCGCGCCGACGAGCTCCGCCGCGCGATCGGCCCCGACGACCACAACGTCGCGCTGGCGCCGTTCGCGGACGAGGCGGCGCTCCCGGCGCGCCTGGCGGCCGCCGACTTGCACCTGGTCAGCCTGCGCGCCGACTGGGCGGGCGTGGTGGTCCCTTCCAAGTTTTTCGCGTCGCTCGCCATCGGCCGGCCGGTCATCTATGCCGGGCCGACCGATTCGGAGATCGCCCACTGGATCGCCGAGCACGACCTCGGCCTGCATTTGACCGAGGGGGGCCTCGACGCCGCCGCCACGCGGCTGCACGATCTCATCGACGATCGGGCCGCCATCGCGCGCTGGCAGGACAACGCGCTCGGCGTCTACCGGCGGGAGTGGTCGAGGCGGGTCACCTGCGATCGCTGGGACGCCCGCCTGCGGGAGCTGGCCGCGCTACGAGCGCAGTAGCCGATCGAGGTTCTGCTTTTCCCAGGCGCAAGCCCGCGCGTACTCGGGAAAACCGCGCTCCTCGGCCAGGAAGGCCGGGGTGTGGAAGCGCCGACGGCCGTTCTCGCGCAAGACCTCGTGCTTGCCGTGGAGCATCTCGTGAAAGACGATCCAGGCCACGAAAAAGTCCGGCACCGACTCCTGATCCAGCACCGGGTGGATGCGGATGATGCGGTCCTCGACGGCGAAGCTCCCCATCTTGATCGAGCGGCGCCGCTGTCCGCGCGCCGCGTCCGGCCCCCAGGTAATGCGCGCCTCCAGGCCTCCCCCAAAGTGGGCGGCGTTCAATCCCGCGAAGATGGCCTGCAGATCGTGGTGGCGGCCGGCCGCGCGCATGGTGATGTTACGCGGTCGGCGGGTCTGTTGTCGGATGATGTGCTGGTGTTGCTCGATGAACTCGCCCAGCAACGTCGAAGCCCGCCGATCGTTGTGGACCACGTAACGGGCCAGCGCCCGCACCACGCGCGGCTCGGCCCCCACGAACATCTGGTGCAGGCGCAGCCGGTAACCGTCCGACTTCCGGCGCACGGAGATCATGCTGTAGTGGTTGTTGGTGAGGCGCAGCTCCAGCGTCTTACCTGGGGGCAGATAGAGCGCCAGCGCGGCCGCCATCCGGTCGGTGGTCTCCTGGAGAGTGGGCGTAAACCGCACCTGGCGCGCGGCCGCTTCCCGGCGCAACGCGCGCTGCGAACGGCTGCCCACCTCGGCGGGTGCCGTGGCCTCGTGGCCACCGAACGGTAATGAGAGCTGGTGTGTGCGAGACGTAAGAGCGTCGGACGGGGGACTAGGCGGAGGATGCTTCAAGTTGCCCTCTCTACAGCATGCTCCCTCGGTAAGAGCCCGCAAAGCCTACCAACCCAAGCGCGCCAGCGCAAAATACGTACGTATCCGCCGTTATTTGACTTTACCTGTGAATAACTGATACGCGCCGCGCCGATTGGCGGCGCTTTAGGCCGATTTTGGGGAGGTTGAGCTGGACGGGCGGCGGCGCAACCGAATCCCACCGTCGCCGACAAGGTGCGCATGCGGGGCGCTTTGGAACGGTCGGGAGCTTTCAGCGCGATCATCGGCGACGATCCTGGTTTGCGCGCAACGCTGGCGCGCACGGCGTTGGTCGCGCCCACCGGGACGCCGGTGTTGGTGACGGGCGAGAGCGGCACCGGCAAGGAATTGCTGGCGCGCGCGCTACACGAGCTGGGACCGAACCCGAGCGGCCCGTTCGTCGCGGTGAACTGCGGGGCGCTGCCGCGCGAGCTGGCCGAGAGCGAGCTCTTCGGACACGAGCGGGGCGCCTTCACAGGCGCGGCGGCGCGGCGGGCCGGCTGGTTCGAAGAAGCGTCGGGCGGAACGCTGGTGCTCGACGAGATCGGCGAGCTGCCACTCGATCTGCAACCCAAGCTGCTGCGGGTGCTGGAGTCCGGGCGCCTCCGCCGGGTCGGCGGGGCCGGTGAGATCGCGGTTCCGGTCCGCGTCGTCGCGATGACCTTGCGCGATCTCGAGGGCGAGGTGCAGCGGCGAACCTTTCGCCCCGATCTTTATTATCGGCTGGCCGGTATCTGCGTGCGACTGCCGCCGCTCCGCGAACGCCGCGGCGACATCGCGCGCTTGGCCGCGCATTTCCTGCGCGAGATCGAGCCCGAGGTCGGCCCGCGCGAGCTGGAGCCGATCGCGCTGGCCACACTCGCGGCGGCGGATTGGCCGGGCAACGTGCGCGAGCTGCGCAACGTGATCCGCCGCGCCGCGATCCTGACCGGCGGGCAGCCCGACAGACGAATCGGCCCCGAGGCGCTGGAGCTGCCACCCGCGGGCCTGTTTCGTCTGGCGGAGGCGCCGGTGCCCGACGAAGTGTCCGGCGAAGCACGCGGCGCAGCGCGGACCGAACGGCCCCCCTCGATGCACCCAGCCGAAGACGCCATCCGGATCGGGGGGCGAACCTTCGACGAGATCGAGCGCGAGGTCTTCTCGTGGGCGCTTCGCCGCAACGCGGGCAGCCGCCGCCGCGCCGCGCGCGCCCTCGATGTGGCGCGCTCCACCTTTTGCGACAAGGTGCGCCGCTACAGCTTGTAGGTGGCCAGCGCGATCATTGCGGCGGCTCGGCCAGCTCAGCGGGCGGTGGCGCAGGAGGCGATTCTGGGGTGGCCGGCGCGCCGGCTTCGGCCACCACCGGCGCGGAGGCGCCGCCGTGCCAGCCGCCCGGCGGCGAGCTCGCGGTGGGCGGCGGCGGCGGCGGTGCGGGGGGCGGTTGCGGTGGCGGTGGCGGCGCTTCGGGCACCGGCGGCGGCGCCGCCGCCATCGATGGGAGTGGAACCGGTGCCGACGGCGGCAGCTTGAAAGGGGCCTTGGTGGGCGTGATCGAGGCCCGCGTTCCCGAACGGGGCGGCGGCATCGAGGTACCGACCGGCGAAGTGGGTGACAGGATCGGCGGGTTGAGGTGGCCGAGGCGTCCCGAAAGGCGCAGGCCGTAAAAGCCGTCGGGCCGTTTACCTTGCGCGCCCGCCATCTGCAGGATGGTCGCCACGTTGGCGGCCTGCTTGAGGAAGCTGTCGCTGAGCCTGAAGCGCAGGTAGGCGTTCACGGTCGACATCGCGACCGGATCCCGCAAGGTCACCTCGCCCTCTAGCGCGACGTCGCCGTCGGGGGACTTGGCCTCGATCCCCTCTAGCTTGGCCACCCCCTTGTCGATCGCGACGTGCCCGCCGAGATCGTCGAGCCGCACGCGCGGCAGAGTCAACCCGCCACCCAAGAAGGGATTCCCCGCCACCCGCAGCGGGGACCTGCCGTCCCCGACCACGCAGCCCTCGCATGAGAACGTGATCTCGCCGGTCGAGTCAGCGAAGCGGCCGGTCTCCGACGTGAGCTCGAAATCGACCTTGGCGGTCCCGGCCAGCGGCAAGTTGATCGCCTCGCGCACCCCTGGCAGGTCGGCCATCTTGACGCCGCGGGCGTGGACCGTGATTTCGAAAGGCTTCTTCTTGCCGGGTGTGCCGCTCTGGAAGAAGTCAATCTGCCCGCCGAACGCCTCCAGCGACAGCGTGACGCTCTTGGAAGACGAAAACAGGGAAAGCGGCGACAGCGAGACCCGGGCCGACTCGACGGTGAAGCGGGTCGGCTTGCCGGTGGCCGGCCGGGTGCGCACCCGGATGTCGCGGAAGGTGACCCCCAAGCCGAACGCCGGGCCGGCCGAACCGATCTCGACGTCGAGATCCTTGTCGGCGGCCAGCCGGATCGCCATCTCCTTGGCGCGCTCATAGGGGAACGAGAAATACAGCGCCACCACGAACACCACCAGGCCGACCCCGCCGAACAGCGCGATCCGCCGTAGGAGGCGCAATCTTTCCGTCGTCATCGTGAACATGACCGGCTACTCCTTCTTCTCGGCGTTCGCGGCCGCCTTGCCGCCGGGCTTCTTCTTGGTCTTGTCGTCGCGCACGCGCTCGAACGCCGTGGCGGTCAGCTCGACGTCGAGCTTGTCGCTGTCGTCCGAGTAGCGGTGCTTGAGCTCGAGCCGCGTGAAGAAGACCAGGCGCGGCCCGGTCTCCACCCGCTTGAGGAACTTGGTCAAGCTCTGCAGATCGGTCTCGCGGATCTTGATGTCCATGTCGTGCTCGATGTAGCGGCGCCCGGCGGGCACCGCGGGCCGCTCGCTCGACTCGGCGATCTGCACGCCCTCGGCGCGCGACGCGGTCTCCAGATCGGCCGTCAGCTGCGGCGGATCGTTCCCGATGCGCGCCTCCTGGACGGCGTTGCGGGCCTTCGCTTCCAGGTATTCGTCGCGGTGCTGCGCGATCGCGCTCAGCGCGTCGCGGATGGCCGCGTTCTGGTCCCGCAGATCGCCGATCTTGTTCATGGCGTACCACCCCCCCCCGAGAACGGCGACCGACAGGCCGACAATCCCCAGCACCGAGAACCCACGCCGTTCGCGCGGGGCCAACCTCTCCCACCAGGCGGCGAGACGGACAGCCGGGCCGCGGAGCAGCCGCCCCACCGGGTCGCGAATATTGTCGAAGGCGCTCATGGTCTTGGTCTCACCGCGATTTCAAGGACATTTGGAGGCGATGGTGAGGGTGAACTGCTTGGCGCCGCCCGACACCTCGGTCACCGCTCCCTTGGTCACGTCTTCGAAGCAATCGATCTCCTTGAGCTTGCTCGCGATGTCGTCGACCGCCGTGCCGGTGTCGGCCGTCCCCTTGATGAAGGTCTTCTTGGGGCGGATGTCGAGCTCGGCGATGTCGATCTTCACCTTGTCGGCGGGCGGCACTTTGCGCGAAATCTGATCGAGCAGATCGAAGGCGGTGGCCTTGGGGAGCGGCGCCAGCTCCTCGCGGAATCCCCTGCGCAGCAGCTCGGTGACCGCCTCGGCGTCCTCGCGCGGCTGTCCAAACAGCTCCTGCGTCGCCGTCTTGAGCTCCTTGTCGAGCGACTTGCGCTCCGTCCCCAGGTTCGAAAGCTTGGCGCCCACGTCGATGCCGACCGCCATCAGCAACGCCAGCCCGAGCGCCGCCAGGTGCCCGGCTTTCTGGCGCAGGATCGAGAAGTTCGCGCGGTAGACGAAGGGTCCACGCCGAAAATCGATCTCCCGTGAGCCGCGCGCCGAGGCGACGGCGATGGCGGCGGCCAGCGCATGCGCGTCGGACTCCGGGACCGCCGACTCCGCGCCGAGGACCTCGCGATCACCGCCGCGCCCGCCGATTTCCAGCGCCGTCCGCACCGGCGGGTGGCGTGCGGGAATCCCCAGCTCGGCCTCCAGAAAGGGGAGCAGTCCGGCCAGCCGGCCGCCGCCACCCACCACCAACAGGGCGTCGACCTCGACCTTGCCGCTGGCGCCGAAGCTGGCCAGGGTCTGGCGCAGCTCGCGGATCGTGGGCGCCAGCCCTTCGCGCAGCACGGCGTCCAGCTTGGCGGTCACGGGCGTGTCGGCCGCCCGGCCGGGGCTGGCCAGGAAGGCTTCGCCGCGCTTGGCCTGCTCGGCCCGCTCGGGGTCGACGTTGAAGGCCTGGGCGATGGCGGCCGTCAGGTGCGCGCCCCCGCGCCGGATGGTGCGGGCGTTGACCGCGTCGGCGCCGCGGATTACGCAGACGTTGGTGCGCTGGTGCCCGAAGTCGAGCACCACCTGGCAGGGGGCCACCTCGCCCTCCGCGCTGGGCGACGCCGCCGTGAACAACGTCCGGTAGATCACCGGGGCCGCGAACACCGCGCGCGGCTGCAGGCCCTGCGCCTCGGCGGCGGCGATGAAGGCCGCCAGATCGTCGCGTCTGGCCGCCACCGCCAGGATGGTGGTCCCTTCGGGCCGTTGGCCGACCGCCAGGTGATCGAACACGACGTCCTCGATGGCGTTCACGATCTGACCCTCGAGCTCGTAGCCGACGACCTGATCGATCTTGCGGGCGTCCGAGAACGGCAGCTCGAGGACCCGTACCGAGAGCTGATCGCCGGCGACCGCCAGATAGGGCGTCACCTCCCCGGTCATCTGCGACATCCCAGACCGGGCCGCCGCCAGCTGCCGCTCGAGCAGCGGCGCCTCGCCGGCCGCCACTGGGATCTCCATGACGCCGCGGAGGGTGGTGGCGCGGAAGCCGGTCTCGAGAAAGACCAGCTTGACCGAGTATGCGCCGAGATCGATGCCGCAAACCGTGTGGGCCATGGTCCCCTATTCCTCGCGCCAGTATTGGAAGACGCCGGCGGCCTTCTCCGATGCCGGCGTGAGGGTGAGCGGATTCTCCAGCGTGCGGCCGGTGTCGACGATGGCCGTGATCTTCTTCTTCACCCGCCCCGACTCGCCGGTGGCGGTCACGCGGTAGACCCGCGGCGAGCCGACGTAGGCCAGGCTGCCGAGCGTGCCCGAGTCGATCCCGGTGATGGGCCGCATCGACTGGAACATCTTGTAGCGCGGGTCGTCCGGCAGTACCGCGCTCTGTGGGTTTTTGAGCAGGTTGGTGATGGTGTCGAGGCTGTCGAAGCCGGCCGTCGAGGCGCGGTCGCACAAGATGCTGGCCAGCGGATAGAGCACGGTGTCGTCGAAGACCGTGGGATCGGTCGGCGGCTTGTTGGGATCGGGGGTGGCGGCCGCGCGAATGAGTCCCATGACCAGCGGCGTGCAATCGCCGCTCTCCTTGTTGCTGATGGCGCCGAGGTTCACCTTGCAGCTGGGATCCGAGGCGTAGACGGTCAGGAAGGGCTCGAACGCCTCCATGAAGCTGTCGGAGACGCCGCGCACCATCTTGACCTCCTCGACCGAGTCGTAGCTGTTGTCGTGCGCGCGGTAGTGGTCCGCGTGGGCGTCGTAGCGGTAATCCTCGGAGTTGTTGGACGCGCCTTCGGGAGAGAACATCTGCTCGTCGGCGTCGGCCCAGTCGATGATCGCGCTGGCGACGCCGGCTCGGGTCGCGAAGTTGCCGGTCGTGTCGGCCTCCGAGAACAGCCGATCGAAGCGAGGCGAGTACATGAGGCCCATCAACAATCGATAGACGATGAGCTGCTTGGTCTTGTCCGACGATATGCCGGAGCCACAGTTGATGTCGATCTTGCCGTCCTCGGCGGTGATCTGCGCGTCGAAGGTCCCCGACTTGAGCCCGAGGCCCTTGATGGCCGTCGTGTCGATGCCGATGAGGCTGCCGAGGCCCGCCACCTCGTCCTTCGATCCGCTGAAGAATCCCATCAGCGAGCTGGCGTAATCCGTCACGCGCAGGCTGAAGCCGAGGCCGGTCGAGGCGGTCGAGCTGGCGCCGCTGGTGCCCCCGCTGCCACCGGTGGTGCTCGCCATCGACTGCTGCAACATCTTTTGAACCTGGCCCATCACCGGGTCGACGAACTGCTGCTGGATCTTGATGAGCAGCCGCGACAGGTTCACCGACGACACCGCCAGGTAGTGGGCGCGCAGCTCGTCGCGCGCGTTGGCCGCCTGGGCCGCATCGACGCTGGTGCCGTAGGTGAACTCGCCGATGACCGAGATCATGAGGGCCAGCCAGGTGAGCACGATCAGCATCGCGACCCCGCGCGAGCGGCTCCGCCCCGGGGCCCGAAGCTGCGCCCTTAGCCGGCGCAGACGCGACATGACACTCATTGCTTCACCGGCTTGTAGTCGACCTTCTCGGTCATCCGGATGCGGGCATCGGTCGAGTAGGAAACCTCCTGGCCGCGCTCGTCGATTACGGTGAGGGTGACGCGGATGTGGGTGGGCAGATACTGGTTCCCGGTCGCGTCGAGCGTGGTCCAGTCGTTGACCCACTCCTTGAGCTTGTGGTCGTAGAACGAGAACTTGACCCGGCTCACGTCGGGGCAGAGCACGTAGGCCTCTCCCGCGATGTTGCTGGGGTTCTCGGCCTGCAGCCGGTGCGTCTCGCGCCGCATCAGGTTCAGCACGCGGCGATCGTCGGGATCGCGTTCGCCGAAGTAGCTGATGATCGAGGTGTCCCCCTCGGCCAGGCCGGCGCGCAACCGCTGGTGGGCGAAGCTAGAGAACGACAGCTCGTCGACGTCGCCGTGCGAAACGCCGACCAAGAAGGTCCGCCGATCGGCGAGCGCCGTGTTCTCGGAGGCCGACAGGTAGGCCATCTCGATCTCGCGCGCGATGCGCATGAGCGCCACCCGGACGGTGTGCGTGCGCTCCTGCGCCCCTTCGATGGCCTTCTTGTTGATGATGGTCTGATTGAACGACCCCCACATAATCGTCGTCACGAAGCCGAGGATGGCGAGCGCCAGCATCACCTCGATGAGGGTGAAGCCGGCGGTGGGTCGCGACGGCGTGGCCGGCGAACAGGGGCGGCGCCTCAATGTCCAATCCCCTGCAAGATGCTCGGCAATCCGGAGGCGCCCGGCGTGGCCCCGCCGCCCGTGGCACCGGTCCCTGCCGCGCCGCCCGCCGTGAGGCCCGAGGTATCGAGCTTGGAGGGATCGGTCAGATACTGAACCACCTCGAAGCTCCGATCGGGCCGCCCGTGCTCGTCCCACAGCACGCGCACCGTCACCTTGCGCACCGACTCTTGCAGCCCATTGCGAATCGGCTCGATGAAGCTGCTCATCATTCCGCCCATGAATCCGGTCAGCAGCGACATTGGATCCTTGGCGTCCTGGCTCTGGGTGGTGGCCTGATCGCGGGAGCGCTGCGCCAAATCCGACGGCAGCTCGATGCGTTCGATGCTGGTTTCCCAGCGGAACTGCGGGTAGCCCAGATCCTTGAACGATCCGGTGGCGTTCTCGTCGTTGTCGGTGAATCCGTTGTCGAGGATCTCGTCTTCGATGTCGACCATCTTGGTGCGGGCCAGCAGCGTGGCCGAGGTGGTCATCTTGGCGTGGTTGGTCGATCGCACGTTGTTGGTGACGATGGAGAGCAACACCACCAGCGTCGAGGAGAGGATGGCGATGGCCACCATGACCTCGAGCAGCGTGAAGCCGGAGCTGGAGTGACGCCGCCTCATTTGACGATCTGGTTCCCCTCGTCGTCGGATTGGTTGCCGGTCGGTGGCAGCACCTCGGTGTTGTAGATGCGGACCCGGCCGGTGATCGGGTGGACCACCAGCGAGTACACGCTCTGGCCGCTGGCGTCGGTGAGCGTCACGATGGCGGGTTCGGTCTGCCCGAGTGGGTAGAAGTAGAGATAGGCCCGTCCCGAAGTCACCGGCTCGGTCATCCGTGGCGTGTAGACGCTGCGGATGCGCAGGTTCTTGAGGCTAACCGGCTTGAGCGCCGTCTCTTTGAAGGCGGCGAAGCGCGCGCGCCGGGGGCGAAACTCGGCCACATCCAGCTTGGAGAGATCGAAGCTCGATCCCGCGGCCACCGTCCCCCCGCCGTAGTTGTTCTGCTGCTTCTCGAGGCGCTGGCGCTCGTCCTCGTCGGCGGCGGCCTCGTCCTCTTCGCGCTTGTGGCGGTCGGCCGGGGTCTCGGCCTCGTTGGGCGCGTAGAAGCGATCGTCCGAGACCTCCGCCCAGTACTTCCCCCCCGATATATCGAGGACCAGCCGGTGGTACTTGCCGGTGATCGAGGCCCGATCGAAGAGATAGCGGATAGCGCCGGCGAGGTGCGCCGTGCCCTCCCGCAGATCACCCTTTGTGATCGCGCGGAATCCCGTGACACCGAGGCCGGCCAACAGGCCCACGATGAGGAGCACCACCATTATCTCGATCAACGTAAACCCGCCGGACGCGGAGGAGCCGCTTCGGCGACGTTCACGTTGTCGGGTCAGACGCATGGTCGTCTCGGTGGTCCGCGCCTCGGCGGGTTACAGATCCCAGGATCGAATGTCGTCCTGAGTCCCTTCCTGCTTGTCCGGACCGGCCGACGAGATGTCGGCGGCGTCGGTGTCGTTGGTACCGGGGCAGTGGAAGATGAGATCCTTACCCCACGGATCCTTGGCGTTGCTCTTGTCGAGGTACTTCTGGCTGACGAGATCGTCGAGGCCTTTCGGGCAAGTATTGTTGTCGACCATGAACGTATTCACGCTGTTCTTGGCCGCGTTGACCCGCTGTCGCGCGATCTTCACCTGCGCCTTCTTGTACTGACTGAAAATGGCGGTGCCGACGCCTCCGGCGAGGAGCGCGATGATCGCCAACACGATCATGATCTCGATGAGCGTGAAGCCAGCCTCCACGGTTCTCGCTACCCGCTTGACGCACCCCTTGGCGCTGTTTTCCTTTGTACTCATGGCTTTCTCCTCACTGGACGAAGTTCTGCATGTCGAGAATGGGTTGAAGGACCGAGAACACGATGAAGACCACACACAGGGCCATGCCGACGATCAACAGCGGCGACAGGATCGTGGTGAGCCGGCTGATCTTCCCCTCGACGTCCCGCTCGTAGGCGGTGGCCACGTTCTCGAGCATCGCCTCGAGCTGTCCGGAGCGCTCGCCGACGGCGACCATGTGAACCATCAGGGAAGGGAACTGACCGGACCGCTTGAGTGGGGTGGCGATTGACTCGCCCTCGCGGATGGCGTCGCGCGCCTCCTCGACGACCTTCTCGAGCACCGTGTTGTTGAGGACCTTCTTGACGATCTCGAGCGCGGTCAGGACCGGCACGCCCGCGGCCAGCATGGTCGCCAACGTGCGCGCGAACCGCGCCACGCCGACGTAGCGGACCAGCGGCCCGATCAGGGGAACGCGCAGCCAGATCCTGTCGAGCCTCGAGCGTCCTTTGGGCGTGGCCGCCCAGCGCCGAATGAGCCAGAACGCGAGCCCGATGAAAATCAGGACCGCCCACCAATAGTTGCCCGCGAGATCGGAGGTAAAAATGAGGAGCTGGGTATTCCAAGGCAACGTGTGGCCCATGTCCTGAAAGATGGAGGTGATCTTGGGAACCACCACGACCATGAGGACGCTCATGATCGCCGAACCAAGCAGGACCATGATGATGGGGTAGGTGAGCGCCCCAGAGACCTTGGCGCGTAAGGCGTGTTGGGCGTCGAGGAAGTCGGCCAGGCGCGCCAACACGGCGTCGAGGTTGCCGGCAGCCTCGCCCGAGCGAACCATGTTCGTGTACAGCTCCGGGAAGATCTTGGGGTGCGCCGACAGCGTATCGGCCAGCGAGCTCCCGCCGTTGACCTTCTGCCGGATCTCGGCCAAGACCATCTGCAGCTTCTTGTTGTCCCCCTGCTCGGCCAGGGCGCCGAGCGCCTCCGCCAGCGGGATGCCCGCCTTGATCAGGGTCGCGAGCTGGCGCGTGAAGGCCGCGACCTCCTGGGGCCGCACCCGCTCGAGCGCGCCCTTGAGATCGATCTCGCGCTTGAAGACCGAGACATGGCCGCCGGCCGCGTTGGGCGCGCGCGCCGCCGCCCGCCCGCCGCCAGCCAAGATCTCGCGGTGCTCGGTGATGAAGACGCCGTCCTTGCGCAGCACCTGCCGCAAGGCCTTGGGCCCGTCGGCGTCGCGCGTGCCGGCCACCGCCTTGCCCGATGGGTTGAGCCCCTTCCAGCTGTAGACCGGCACCGCGCTACTCCGAATCCTGGGTGGTGATCATGAGGACCTCGGCGGCGGTGGTCATTCCGGCCAGCACCTTCTGGGCCCCGTCCTCGCGCAGCGTCCGCATCCCCGACCGCATCCCCTGCGCCTTGATGGCCTGCGCGTCGGAGCTCTTGATCGTGAGGTGCCGGATCTTCTCATCGATCGGCAAGAGCTCGTAGATCGCCGTACGGCCCTTGTACCCGTTGCCGAGGCAGGCCGGGCAGCCTCCCTCGCGCGCGCGGAACAGCATCCCGGCCGGCGGGACCCAGGTCTCGTCCCCCTTGAAATGCACGCGCCGGGCCTGACCGCGCGCGAACGCCGCCGGATCGATGCCGATGCTGGCGAGGTCCTCGGGGACCGGCGTATAGAGTTCGCGGCATTCGCGGCAGAGGCGCCGCACCAGCCGCTGCGCCAAGAGCGCCATGAGCGACGACGCGACGAGGAACGGCTGCACGCCCAGATCGACCAGTCGGTTGATGGCCCCGGCCGCGTCGTTGGTGTGGATCGTCGAGAGCACCAGGTGCCCGGTCAGCGAGGCCTGGATGGCGATCTCAGCCGTCTCGCGATCGCGGATCTCGCCGACCATGATCACGTCGGGATCGTGGCGCAGGAACGAGCGCAGTCCCGCCGCGAAGGTCAGATCGATCTTCTCATTTACAGCGGTCTGTGAGATTCCGTCCAGCTGGTACTCGACCGGATCCTCGATGGTGAGGATGTTGAGATCGGGCGAGTTGATCTTGGCCAGGCAGGCGTAGAGCGTGGTGGTCTTGCCCGAACCGGTGGGACCAGTGACCAGCATGATCCCGTGGGGCTTCTTGATGAGCTCGTTGATCTGGCGCAGGTGATCGTCGCCGAAGCCGATGTCGGCCAGATCGTGCAACACCGACTCGCGATCGAGCAGACGAATGGTGACCCGTTCACCCTGCTTGACCGTGGGCACGGTCGCGACGCGCATGTCGATGTCCTTGCCGGCGATCTTGCGACGGATGCGGCCATCCTGCGGCAGGCGCTTCTCCGCGATGTTGAGCCCGGCCATGATCTTCACGCGCGAGATGATCGACGGCATGAACTGCCGCGCCGCCTGGCGCGCCTCATAGAGAACGCCGTCGATGCGGTAGCGGACAGAGACATCCTTCTCGCCCGGCTCGATGTGAATATCGCTGGCCCGCTCCTTGACGGCGTTGAAGAGCAGCGAGTTGACCCAACGGATGATGGGCGCCTCGTCGGTGATTTCGAGGATGTCGACCAACTCCTCGCTGCCGCCTTCGTCCTCCCCGTCTTCCCCTTCGCCGAGCTCGCCGCCTTTGTCGTGCTTGCGGCCATAGACGTCGTTGATCACCTCCAAGATGCGCTGGGATGGGACCAGGACCGGGCGCACCTCGACCGAGAGCTGCATGCGCAGATCGTCGAGCGCGCCCACGTCGAGCGGATCGGCCATGGCCACAATCGCCACTTCGCCCTCCCGCCGCACCGCCAGCAAGCGATGTTGCTTGGCGAAGCCGATGGGAATGGCCGTCGCGAGATCGGTGTCGATCTCGTCGACCTTGAGCTCGGCGGAAAAAGCGATCCCCAGCTGCCGTCCCAGTGCCTGCAGGACCTCGTCCTCGGTCACCGCCCGCATCTTGGTGAGGATCTCACCCAGGCGCCCCCCTTCGGCACGCTGGGTGACCAGCGCCTGCTCGACCACCGCCGGTGTGAGGGCGGCGTTCGAGCCCGCTTTGAGCTCAATCAGCAGATCGCCTATGCGCTTCTTGGCCACCGCTAGGTCTCCTCAGGGGCTCCGGGGATTGCCGGAGCCGCCCGGCGACGATGGTGACGGCGCGGGAGCGCCCGAGGCGGGCGACGGACCCGGCGCGGGGCCATCGCCCGGCGCCGATCCGGACACGGGTGCCGACAGCGGTCCCGGGCCGCCGGGGCCAACCGGCAGATCGACCGGGCCCGATTCGTCCATCGCATCTTTGACCCGGATGGCGTCCATCTCCCCTTCTTCGGTCTCGATCTCGCGCGCGGCGCGGTTGATCTCCTCCAGCATGCCGCGCTTCCGGCGATAGTCGATGTCCGCCTCCAGATTCGGACGCTCTTCGCCACCGAAGCGCTCCACGAACTCGCGCCGCTCCTTCATCTTC
>DASRLC010000597.1:0-35772 GCA_035648655.1 Polyangia bacterium | reverse complement strand
GGAGCAGGTGAGCCGAGGTCGAATAACCGGCTTACCTAGCGCTTCCTACGGCCCCTGAACGGTCGAGCCGGTGCGCTCTCCCCAGCCCTCCGAATCCCGGCCGCCCGCGTTCGCGTCATGACTAGCGCGGGCCTTGTGGTGGCCGCTCGGGTTGGCCCGAAACATCGGCGGCGAGCGAGCCGACTCTCTTTGTTGAGTCCGAATCGCGCTTTTTGAACCAAGGAGGTCATGCCATGACGCCCCGCCCTTTTTCCGCCCGGATCCGTTGGCAGTCGGATGCCGACCCCTGTTACGAGCTCGAGACCCACCATCCCGGCTTCGCGACGGCGGATGACGCCGCACTGTTTGCGAATGGGTTCTCGGCGGCCGGCGCCGACGAGCTGCGACTGTCCGACGGAGCGCTGGTGCTCACTTTGACGGACGGTTCTCAGGTCGAATTGCCATTGGAGGTCGTGCAGGTGTGGCGCCTGCAGGACGACGGGCAGGAGATTCAGGTCGCCGACGATATTGATTTTCAGCTGGCTGCGGTGACCTTCGAGGAACTGTCGTCGCAAGGCCTCGACGGTGGATTCGTCCAGGTGAAGTATGGCGTGCTCGACCCGGATAACGAACCTCTCGACGTAGCCGTTCACCTCGATGAGACAGGTCTGCTAGGCGTGACGGTGCACGCGCGCGGACAGGACGAGGGTGGCGAAGCCTCCTTTGCCCTCGGCGTAATTACTCGCGCGTAGGGTTACCTCGGGTCGCGGGGCCTTACTCAGCGGCGCCCCGGAGACATGAGAATGGCGGTGGCGGGCCTGAAGCGCCGCCACCGCCACACGAGGCCGGCTATTCAGAGATTGAATTCTTGGCGCACCTTGAGGGCGAGCGCTCGGGCCACGACACTCTCGTCGGAGTCGACGAGCGTTTGGGCGAGCGCGCGCCGGGCGCCTATTTCCCCATCGAGCACCCACATGACCTGGCCTCTCTTGTCGCGCGCGACCAGCTCGCAGCGGGCGCTCGCGTCCGAGAACCACCCTCCCCTGTCGTAGGTGTAGACCGTGACCGTGAGGAAAAGGTCGTCGCCCTTCGTCCGGCGCTGGTTGAGCCGGCCGAGCTCGTCCCGGATGCTCTGGAGGAGGCTTGGCGGAGCCTCGCTGACCGCCGACGAGTGGTCCTGGTCCCACTTGAGCAGCGCCCAGGGCTGGAGACCTGGACCCTTCCAGACCCTCTTAAATCCCCCCGGGCCACCTTCTTTCGCCTTGGCGACGGTGCCAAGCTCCTGGGGAGCGAGCGCCGTCCGGCCGCTATGCAGCGTCCCGGACCCAGCGCACGCGCCCCCTGCGATCATCGCCGCTGCCAGTACGTAAGGGCGCCGCATGGCGATTAGGCACCTTTTCCGGCGGCGGTGCCACCGGCGCCGTTCGAGGCACGGTCGACCGCTTTGTCGCCAGCAGCAGCCGCTGGTGCGGCGGCGCCCTCGTGTTTGTTGGACCCGAGCTGCCGCTGCGGCGCCGCCGCCGTGGCCAGATATTCGGCCTTGTCGCGTTGCCAGGCCTTGTCGGCTCGGAAGCACTCCGTCAAGGCGTGGTCGAGGACGCGAATCAGCACCTCGTCGTCGGGCATCATCGCGACGCCGCTGGCCCAGTCGACATATTGCTTCAGCTCACGGGAGGTGTGGCCAGACATCACCACGTCCATCTTCACGCGGCTGCGCGCGGCCCCAAGAAAGATTGGCATCGTCGGCGGGGCAGCTGGAGGGCGGCCTCTTGTTCGTCCTGTGTTGTTTTCCATTGGGATAGCTCCTTTTCTGTAGCGGCCACCGAGTGGTTCCCTGAGGCCACTGGACTTGTCGGCCAGAAACATCGCCGTGTTTCTGCCCGACAAGTCCGACGTGAGAGCCCTAGAACTTCAGAGCGGTCGTTCGGCCTGCTCAACCGACGGGTGGTCGGTCCCCTTGGTGGGGAGCTGCCAACTCGGACAGGCGTTGGGTGATGGGACGTCGCCATGCCGGGAGCCGTTCGTACCTCCGCCAGGGCCTGGCCCGGCCCTGGAACAGGACTGCGTTGGCGCGGAACACCATGCGGTCGGAAGCATTTCCTCTCTCGAGACCACGGCGCTGGGGGTCCGCGATGATGATTGCGTAACCCCCGGGACGGCTCCTCAACTCCTCGGCGGAAGAGTTCCTGCTCATGCTCGACCTCGCCGGTGGTTCCTGCCCGGCAGTCTGACGAGCTCGGTCGGCACCGAATTAACGTCACGGGCAGCCCGGCGTGGTCGGCTCACCCCCGTTCGAGCCGCCCGATCGCCGGAGGGTCAGCTCCGTCCTCGGACATTGGCGGTCCCCAATTTTCTGGGCCCTTCAATCGAGCACTGCATCAGGGCTTTTCCTCGCGCCCTGCACCCTGGCCGCTCTGCTTCGGCTTTCAGCCGCCTTTCAGGTTTTGGGGCCCCCGCCCCACAAAAGCGCGTCTCGGGGTTTGGGAGCTCGGCCCTTCGCTTTGTCGTGCCCCGATTGAGGGGCCCAAAAAAGGAGAACGCACATGACCAAGAACGAAATGACCCTAATCGGCTTCCTCGGATCGGATCCGGAGCTGAAGTACACGCCGAGCGGACGTCCCGTGACGAACTTCTCGGTGGCCACGACCGAGCGGTGGAAGGACAAGGCCGGGGCCGCGCAAGAGCGCACGGAGTGGCATCGCATCGTCGCATGGGGATCTCTCGCCGAGGTGGTGGCGAAACACCTCCAGAAAGGGCGCCACGTATACATCGCGGGACCGCTGCGCAGCCGCGAGTACGAGAAAGATGGGGTCACCCGCCGAGTGTGGGAGGTGATCGCCAACGAGGTCCTGTTCCTAGACCGCGCCGAGAAGCAGACGGCGGAGGACCGCCCGGCGGCCGGCACGGAGGAGGACAACCCCTTCTAGCGGCGCCCGCCCGAGAGGTGAGGGGCCCCCACGTCGGGGGCCCTCCGCGTGCCAGTGGGTCGGTTGAGCCGCTGATTGCCGCCCGCGTAACGTCGAACCGGAAACACCGCCGCGCCGCCAGGCCGACAAGCAAATGTGCCTGACGGCGGTTTTCGGAGGCCAGACCCGGACAGACCCCCGCCGCTTCCGCGACGGCTCCCAAACCCCGAAAAGCGGGTTTGGGCATGGACATCATACTCGGGGGGGCGAAATTCCCCCCGCGCGTATTTTTACCCCACGGTGGCTGAGCCACTCGCGGGGTCGGGAGCCCTGGCCGTGTTTTACGTAAAGGTCGTGACGCGTGGCGCCACGTCGGCAATCAAGGGCAGCCCGCGCCAGGCGCTCGACTACATCACCGACGGGCACGATGCCCGGAGAGATGGGGGCTACTCGGATGCCGAGCTCGCGTACATCGCCCGAATGGGCGATGGCTGGAAAACCGACCTCGAGGGCGGGCGCGTTCCCCTTGTCGGCTTTGGCTCGCTCGGCAACGAGACCGACGAGAAGAAAATGGCCGAGGCTTTCGAGGACTCGTGCGTCCCCAACCACTTCCGCGCGACGACTGGCTACAAGAGCATCACCTTCACTCTGCCCAAGGAGGTGAGCCTATTCGCGGAGGGGCACCGTGAAGAGGCGAAGGCGGCCATGTACGCGGCGGTGCAGTCGTCCCTCGACCGAGCATTCACTGACAAGCAATACACCGCGGTCGCAGCCATTCACACGCGGAACGAGGCCGGCGAAATTCACTACCACGCCCACGTGCTGGTCGGAAAATTCGCGCGGGAGCCTGAGACCGGGGTGGTTGTCTCTCTGAACGGCAAGCGCGGCGGGAACGGTCCAGCACGGGTCCGTGACATGAAACTTGGCTGGAAGGAGGGGATCGAGAAGGAGTTTAAAGGGCGCCTCGGGCTCGGCATCGAGCAGCGAGCCGCAAACGCCGCACCGGCACTTGTGATGGCCGACGGAACCCGGCTTGAGCCGCTGAACCGCGCGAGTCGTCGGCAGCTCGAGAAGGACGTGGCGCCCTGGTACGCCGTCCCGGACAAATCGGGCGCCATGGCGCAGCGCCAGCTGCACCTGGGCGCGATGGACGATCGGATTTTCGAGCTGGCGAGCGGCGGTCGCGGCAAGGCGGGATGGGACGCAGCGGCGTTCCGCCAGCTATTCCCCGAGCACGAGCGTTTCGTCGGGCGGTATGAAAAGCGCGTCGGGACCTTGAAGGCGATCGGATATCTGACGCCCGAAGGTCGCGTCTCGCCGGAATTCAGGGTCCATTTTGCGCTTCGGCGCGGAATCAATACGCCGGAGCTGCAACGGCTGCGCCTCGATCTCGCGCAACAGGTAGCGCGACAATCGGCCGACACCGGGGGGGCCAAGCCGTCGTCGGCTGACCCTTGGAAGGAGCTCGACAAATACGAGCTCGTCCGACGCCGTGTCGAGCGGCTCGGCTTTTCCCCGGACGCGGTGAAGAAAATTCAGGCCGACGCCGAGCTGAAGAAGCCCACACCCGAGCGCCTGCGCCTCATACGGATAGAGGCGAATCTCCGGGCGCTCTCCAAGCCACCTACGAGTCTCCCGCAGACCAAAACGGTGATTCGGGCGTTCGTCGACCTACAGAAGGTGCGGGTCCAGCGGGTGTATTTGATCGTCAAGGGCGCAGCAACCCTCCGTCTAGCTGATCACAAGAAGGTCGCTGATGAGCTGCGGAAGGTCGCTGAGCGGGACTACTGCTACTCGAAGGAACGGCGGCTGGCGCAGTTCGCGAGGGCGATGAGGCCGATGTTCTGGGCGGTGCGGGTGGCGCTACCCCGGCAGGCGCGTCGGTTAGAGAAGGCGGTCGAGCGGTGCACCCGACTGGCGTACTCGCAGGAAGCTCAGCGAATTAGCCGGGACGAGATCAAGCGCGCGTACCTCGACTGGCGGAAGCAATTCATCGACGGCCCACGAGCCGAACTCAAGCGAGCCGCGGAGCGGCTCGACCTGCCCGACCAAGCTCAGGGCCGGGAGCGGCTGGCGGCCGCTGGCGAGAAACTGGTACTGGGGGACGTCTCGGCGGCGCGAGCGATGTACGAAAAGGGACTGGACGCCCTTCGTACCCTCGACCGCCCCGAGGCTAGTCAGCTCGGGGCCTGGCAAGGACGAGAGCAGGAATTGGTGCGGTCCGTCTTTGCCGCAGCGAAGGGGACGCCGGTCGAGGGTTCGTCGCTCACGCGTGAGGAACAGAAGGCGGCGGTGCGGGCTGGCCAAATCGGTCGGCTCCTAACGCGTGAACAGGAGGCGAGCGCTCCCGAATTGCCACGCGGAACACCTGAACCGGCCGCGCTCGAACGCCTCGGACGGCGCCTCGAAGCATTCGGCATAACCTCGCCGATGACCTCCCCAGCCTTCAAGTCACTGGCTCCAGCGGAGCTACGTAAATCGCTGGCGGGCTTCCGGGAGGCGGGGGTATTGGACGACGGGCCGGGTTGGACCCTGAAGGCTGCGCCGGCCCGCTCGCTCGCCCAGGACCTGGGCAAGACAGCGGAGCGCGCGATGGACGCCGAGCGGCTGCTCACCGATTCGCTTCTTAAAAGGAGGACAGGACCATGACCGAGCGAAAGAAATCCCACCCCCTCTCGGTCCTTCACATCATCGGGGTGCTTGTAATTCTGAGTTGGTGGTCCTGGTATTTTTGGCAGCACTCGCCCACCCGCCAGCTTCTGCACGCACAGGGCGCTGCGCACCACGCCCACCAGGCGGCCCCCGGGAGCTTACAGCGGGGCGCCGGGGCAGCGCTCTCGGCGGCGACCGGTCAAGTAGGCGATGCCCTCAGGATGGCCCTGGCTGACGTCGCCGGCGGCCTCGTGGTGCTGTTTCTATTCTCCTTCGCGACGGGCGTCTACGTCCGCCGCTTCGAGATTTGGCTCCAGGCCCGCAGCTCTGGAGCCGCCATGGGTCTTGCTGGCACGGGTCTGAGCGACAAGGCCCTAGCCGCCAACGCCGATCGGGGAGGGGCGCCGCGATGACACTCCGAACCTATTTTCGAAGCGCGCACCCTCTCCTGCTGGCCTTCGATGTGATGCGAGTGTTTGCCTTTCTGTCGGCGCCCGTCGTCGGGCTGCTGCTCTTTCGTTGGCTCGCGGGATCGGACCTGGTCGTAGCCCCGGTGCACCGGCGGCTCTGGTTTAACCCGGCCTACGCGGGGGCCGGCAGTTTCTACAAGGTGTTCGTGGCGACCACGTTCCTCCTCACGGCCGCCTGGGTTCTCTCTTCCGTCCGGACGTTTCTCCGCTTCACGCTCACGCGGACGGGGCGGGAACTTCAGCGGCGAGACCCGGCGTCGCAGAAGCTACCGCTGCCCGCGTGGCCCTATTCCCGGGAAAGCTTTGCCCTGATTCTGGGAGAGCTGCAGGACCGCGACGGCACGCGTGTCCCAAACGAGCGCTCGCCCGGCCTCAAGCCTCGGTGGCTCACCCTCCCTGAGCTCTCTCTCTACACCGGGGTGTTTGTCAGCGGAGGGATTGGCTCTGGGAAGACGAGCGCGGTCGCCTACCCTGCCCTGCGCCAGCTACTCGGCTTTCGGCGGCCCGTGCGCGTTCGGGGTCGAGATGGAACTGTGCGGGAGGAGGAATGGAAATTCAGCGGTCTCGTGCTGGATGAGAAGGGGGATTTCACCCGGGCGGCCGATCAATATGCGGCCGACTGGGGTCGAGCGGACGACATCATCAGAATTGCCCCGGGCGGCCGATGGATTTGGAACGTCATCTACAACCCGAACATCCCGACCTGGGCGGTGGCCTACCAACTCGGGTGGATCCTCAAGAATTTCAACAAGGGTGCATCCGGTGGAGATCCTTTCTGGGAGCAGGCGCCGAAGGAGCTCGTGACTGAATACCTCGGGCTGCTCGACGACGCGGAGGGCTACTACACCCTATTCGACTATCTCGAGACGCTCATCGATGACTCCAAGCAGGACGCCCTTCATCACAAGGCCCTGGCTCGCCACGGCGGCGACCCGGAAAAGATCGAAGAACTCGAGCGGCGGTGGAAGGCGATCGATCGACGGAGGAACGAGATGTCCGTCAACCTGCGCGGGGCCTTGGAGGCTTGCGCCAAAGCAGGGATCGACATGTTCCGCTACCCGGAGCTGCGCCGGACCTTCTGTCCAACACGGGAAGAATATTTCGAACTGGACGCCTCGGGGCAGTTCTATCGCCCGCGGGCGAATGTGTTCGTGGGTTTCGACCAGGTTCTGGACTACGGGAAGATTGTCGGGTTGGAAATGCCGAAGCAGATCTATTTCGACGCCGCGATCTTCGTGCAGGTATGCCTCAAGTCTCAGTGGCAAGACTCCATTCTGCGCCGCGAGGGCATCGGTTCTGACGGCAAGCTCCTCGCACCCCCACGCTTCGGCGAGAAGGTCGGTTACTGCCCCACATTTCTATTCGCGGACGAGGCCCAGCAGTCGGCGACTCCGAAGGACGCCGAGTTCAAGGCTGTCTGCAGGTCAAAGAGGGCATCGATGTGGGAGCTGACCCAGTCTCACGGATCGATCAAGGGAGCCTTCGGACCGCAGAGGGCGGCCGATGCCAACACCTACTTCCAGAACTCGATGACGCACATTTACCTGCGGCAGAGCGATCCCGATTCGATGAAGATCATTCAGGAGGAATGCGGAAAGAAGTTGGTTCAAAAGACCAGTCTCGCGATCACCGAGGGCGGCAGCTCCTCCGAGCTGTCGTACGTGCAGGGTGGCATTGTTCACCAGGGTATCGGAGTGTCCGCGACCAAGACGGTGGCGACCGAGGAGAAGCCTTTCGTCGAGCTCGACGAACTGAAAGCCCTGCCAAACAATGTCGCCGTGGTGCTCGCCAGCAATGGCGATCGGACGTTGCCCGCGTCGATGACCTACCTCCGGCCACTCTGGGTGTTTCGGAAGCACCCCACCCTTCCGATCGAGACGCCGTGGCTGGATTGGCCCCAAGAACTCCGAGCTACCTACGATCTCGATAGCATCCCCCAAGAGCTGAGCTGGGGCGGTTGGGACATGACGGAGCCGCTCGAGGAGGATGCCATCGTCCCGGCCGAGCAGCGCCTTGGCCGGTTCCTCCAACGGCCGTTGGCATCCGTCACAGCTCCAGGGAGTGCGGTTGCTGGACCGGCGCGCGCGGACGAAGCGACGAAGCCTCCGAACCTCCTCCCTCCTGCAGCTGGGGAGCTGCCACGTCCGTCCCCGGAACTGCAAGCGAGCACCACAACGCTGCCGCCGCCACCTCAGGGTTCAATCGGGCAGGAGCGACCGGTCGTCTTTCCGAACGTAAGCGTCGACGAGCAGCCCATCTCTGCCGAGGAGCTGGCGGCGATCACCGCCACGTTGGGCAAGGGCGAGGCCCAGCGCGACGGGGATCCCTTCGATGGCCTGCCCGATGACGACATGTGATCTCGCGTCGCTTATTCAGTCTTCTTGGGGTGGCCGACACTGACGAGCGTGAGATGGATTACCCGGCGCTCCGGGTCGGGGCAGTACCAAATCCTCCCAGCCCCCGTGACTTCGTACTGCCACTGCTCAAGGACCTTCCCACCAACCGTTGCCGCGGCCAGGCTTCCGGCCAACCGATGCTGCCGCGTAGAGCGCTCGAAAGGGGTTCGGACTAGGGCGTCGTACGCCGCCCCCGCCGGGCCCCGAGCTTGCTGGCAGAGCTCGTCCCACCCCTCGGTTGATTTCGAGGTGTGTAGGAGCTGCCACTCGTCCTTGCCCACCGGCCTGGCGACGCGCTCACCTCGCTTGGGCACGCCTAGGGCCGCCGCACTCGATTCGAGGTCTCGTCGAAGGGTCCTTTGAGGCGAGAGGCGAGCTCAGGATCCGCGTAGACGTCCGCGGTAGCTTTCCAGGCACGGAACAGCTCTTCGATCTTGGCCAGCTTGCCGAGCGAAGCGCAGGCCTGAATCGTGTCCACGAGCTCGTGCGCGAACCGCTCGCGATCCTCCACCGGCAAAAACCGAGCCCACGGGAAACGCTTCTCCAAGATCACCGTGAAGTGCGCCGAGACGTCGGGCAGCTCCGAGACCGCGTCGGCCAGCAGATGCGAGGCGAGTTCATTCCGCTCTACGTCCGCCCTATTCCGAGACTCGAGAGAGATTCGGATAGAGGCCTTCCCTCTACGGGCCAGCACCACGTCCTCTTTGTCGACCTTCTTCAAGGCCTTTTTGGGTTGCCGCAGGAAGTCGGTCAGGGTGTCGACGCTCATCCCCAACATCTTATCTGATAAACATCCGTTTTCAAGTCGCATGACATCTGCTTGACCGCAGATGTTGGGGCGGCTAGCCCTAACCTACCCCTTTGCCGTCCCGGGCGGCACGAGCAATAGGAGTGAACATGGTGAATGGCCCGACCGGACCACAGTGGCCTCAGACAGCGGCAGAGCTGGACGCTCCTATCGCGCGGAGTACGGGCGAACCGGAGCCGGCACCCGTGGCACCGCCGCCCCTCGTCAGTCGCCTAGAATCGGCCCGTCGCGAACAACGCTGTGGGAGTAAGAGCGACGCCGAGCTCCTGGTGACGGGCGTTCCACAAGAGAAGTCCGGTCCCGCCGGCGGCGAGAGCGGCACCAGCTCCTATCGCGATCCAGCCCTGCAACGAGGTGTCGTATAGGCGGGGGCAGACACCCCCGGGAGCTGGACTGCAGTTGCCGGTTCCCTTGCCATCGACCGCCAGCCAAACAATTCCCGCAGTGACCGCCGCGCCGCCTCCGGCGATAAGCCCGAGCGCAGTCCATTTGCGCCAGTGCGGGGCGGATTCTGACATCGGCTGTGCGAGGGCGAACGCGGGGGCGGACGCAGCAGGTTCGATGACGCCAGGGACCGGAATAGGATCAAGCTCCAGGTTCGCGATCACCTCCTCGCCAGAAGTACCAACCACCTCCTTCTCTACTGGCTGGTGCCCGGGAGCCGTCGCATGGATTTTCACTGGACCTGGGTTCACATGAACCGCACCCGACAGAGGCAGCCGGCCGACGGATTTCCCGTCGACGAAGACATCGGCACCAGGCGTGCCCTCCAGTCTGACTTTCGCCACATGGAGCTCGACATCGGCGAGAGATTTCTCGAGGGCCTGGAGCGTCTTCTGATTCTCGATCCATTCCGAGTCGTGAAGGGTGAGCGCAGCCTGCAGGTGCGTCTCGGCTTCCAGCCAGTGGTGCAGGGAGATCTCGGCCAACCCCATTTGGGCCGTGGCCCGGGCGGACGGGGCCAGCTTGTTGGCCTGCTCGAAGAGCGCAAGGGCCTCGGCCGGTTTGCCGCGGACCCGGAGGTCGATTCCACGCTCGATAAGCGCGTCAGCAGACGTCGCCGGCGGCGCGGCGAAGGCTGCTGCTTCGAGAGTCAATACTGCCATCAGGACAAGCGTACGCATGTTCGTTCTCCTTCACCGATTGGCGCGCCACATGAACACCGAGGTGCCACCGCTTCCGTCGCCTTCGTTCCAGGCGACGATTGGCGCACCCACCTTGTCGAGCACTACATTCGTTCCGGAGGCGTCCGTGTTCGATCCGAAAAAGCCGCTCAGCGTGCCGTACCCGATGTCCCAGGCGCCGCCGGAATATCGGGCGACTCGGATATTTGTCTCCGAGTTCGCCGTTTCGGTCCAGACCAGAGTCGTGTTTCCTGTCGCATCCACCGCCAGGTCAACCTCGATGGGTGGTGTGGCACTCGTCGAGATGAGCTGAGCGTTTAGGTTGGTCCAGACACCTGCAGCCACATATTGGATTCGGAATGTGGTCGGCGCCTGAGACACGGCCGAGACGACCACCGGACGGTCTTGGCTATCGATCGCGAGCGCATCCTCTACGCTGTTGGCGGTGCCAGCCGTGCCGGACGTGTCAATGGGCAGCCAGCTACCACCCGCGTAGCGGGCCAGGCGGAATGAACCATTACCCAGGCCGATGACTACAGGAGCCCCGGTGCTGTCGACCCGCAAAAGGAGAGGGCCGGTAACGCCCGCGGGACTCGGAGACAGGAGGGATTGCCAGGCAGACTGGCTCCAGGCCGCTACCTCTCCCGTGGGTGTGCCCATCTGGCCGGCCAGGTAAGACCACGCGACCACGGGATCCCCCGAGGGAGCGAGCTGGAGGCCGGTCACGGGGCCGCCGGTTGTCGAATCTGGCAACATCCCAAACGGGTTGTCCCAGGTGGTGCCATTCCAACGGGCGACGGAGGTGCGGGTCGTCGACCAGGCTAGAAGTGGAGCACTGTCCATATTGACGGCGACCCGAGCAGCGGTGACGGTACCCGTCGCCGGAGATGGGATGCTCACATCCCACGCCGCTCCGGCGCGGTACTTCGCCAGGCTGACTCCGGCTGTGGTGAGAAACGAAACGATGGGATGGTCGTCCGGGCCGATCGCCAGAGAGGAAGAAGAGCCCGGAAAGCTCGGGAGCGTGACCCATTGCGGGGCGGTCCAGGATGAGCTCGGGGTGGTTCCAAGCTGGTTCCCGGCGAGATCCGAAACAGTCGACGCGAATGCTTCGGTGATGAGCGCTGGGAACACGAGCGAGGTCCGATCGGTGACGACGATGCTCACCGTAGTTCCGTCGGCGCTGAGAGACAGGGAGGCAGGAAGAGGACCGGCTGGCGAGGACAGCGTCACCGCGCTCTGGGTGACGGTCGCCGGGTCCAGGGCTTTCGAGAACACAACCTCGATGGGATCCGAAAGCGCCACGTTGCCGGCTCCGCTGATCGGCGTTTGGCTCGCGACCGTCGGGACCTTTCGATCGACGATTACCGTGACGGCTGCCGCGGTCAGCGCTCGCGTACCGATCATGGCGCGAGCCGAAATCTGATACTGGCCTTCGGCCTCCTGCGTGGTGTCCCACGCGAACTGGTAGGGCGGCGCCGTCACGGTCCCCAGAACGGCCGTCCCTTTCAAGATGTCGACGTGGTCGAGCGCCGGTGTTCCCGCGGCGAGACCCACGACGATGGGCAGCGTCTTGTTGGTGTACGTCGTGGGTACTGATGGCGACTGGATGAATATCCCACCCCCCTCCCCTCCGTCCGTTCCTCCGTCTGGCCCGGCGCAGAGCTCCGTGCTGGCGTTGCAGACGGATCCGTTGGCACAGCCGTTTGTGAGACAGGACTCCGGGTTCGGCTTGGTTCGGCAGGCCGCCGCGGAAGCGCCCAGCAGTGCAGCGAGGAAGAGACCCTTTCCGACGTTGATAAGCACGTATTCTCTCTCCTTGAGTCGAGTCATCGGACCAACAACACGCCGTCCGGCGTCGTCTCCATCTCATCGCGCGGGTGTGGCTTACGACGCTTCTTGCGTACGCCGATCTCCGCAGCTGGCTTGGTGCTCGCGGCGGCCGCTTCTTCAGAGGGAGCCGGAGGCGTCTCCGGAACCGTCAACGGCTTTGGGGGCGGAAGGACCATCGGTGTGGGGAGCTGCTGCTGGCTCGCGGGCAGGACGGCCGCTGGGAGCTGGAAAGATGCAGGACGGATTAGCCGCTCTTGCGGTCGGTGAAGAACGAAGAACAACAGCCCACTCGCCACAAGAAGCCCGCCACCTACGAGAGCCACCATTCGACGGCGACGCTTCACGTTCGCCGTCGAGACGCCCGACGAGTCGGTTGTCAGATGTACGTCAATCTCTCCGCTCTTGGCTGCACGAGACTCGTCAGGGGCTACCCCTTCGGCAGATCGCTCGGCCTTCGCGTGGTAGTAGGCCTTCTTGTCGTGGTCTCGAGACTGAGCAACCGCCTCGAGCTGGCTGGGTGGATCCGGAGGCCTGGTCGGCATCAAGAGATCAGGATTCGGCGATAGCAACCTCGGATCGCCCTCCAGCTTGGCCGTTGCACTGTGGTAGTGCGCGAGCTCGGTGGGCGCCCCGTCGTCGACCTCCGTGTCCTCGGCCAGGCCTAGCCTTTTCATCATCTCCGCCGGAATCTCCGCGGTGTATTGCCGCGGCAATACGGGGAGCACTGGCGAGTGCAGATAGAACTTCTTCCACTTCTCGCGGCCGGCGCGGCTCGCGAATGGGTACACGGCCTGCCCGAAGGCGTAGACCGATTCGAACCTGGCCTCGTGTGAAAGATGCATTCCTCTCAAGATGGCCTTCTCGAGCCCTTCCGGGATCTCCGGGCGCCTGGTGCGAGGCGTGGGGAACTCCCCCTGCTCGATCGCGCGCAACAGAGGGGGGCCGTCGAGGCCTTGGTAGGGAAGGACCTTCGTGAGGCAGTTGTAGAGCATCACCGCGATGGCGTACTGGTCGCTCTGCTCGAACGCCTTCCCTTGCACCTGCTCGGGTGAGAGGTAGTGCCACGTCCCGATGATCTGTCCGTGGGTGGTGATGTCTGCGCCGGTGAGGGGCGCCTTCGACACCCCGAAATCGAGGACCTTCACTTCGAAACCGGCGCCTGTCTCGGTGGTTGCGAGAAAGATGTTCCCTGGTTTCAGATCTCGATGGAGGACGCCCCGTTCGTGACAGGCTCGAAGAGCAGCGCAGACTTCGAGAATGATGTCGGCCGCGTAATCAATCGGCAGCGGAGCCTTGCTCTCACGGAGGCGCGTGCGGAGATCCTTGCCGTGAAGAAGGTCCATCACCAGATAGGGGCGGTCGCCCTCTGCGAATCCCCAGTCGTTTACCTTCACCACGTTCGGGTGGGTGATTCTCGAGACTGCCAAGATCTCGCGGAGAAATCGCTGGCGGAGCTGCTCGACGATCTCGGGCTTGCTCCCTTCTGGTGGCGTCAGCACCTTGACGGCGACCGTGACCCCTCTCTTCGTGTCGACGGCGCCGAAGACGGTGCCCATTCCCCCCTCGCCTATGACCTCGCGCAGCTCGTATTGACCGATGCGGTTGCCTATCGCTAGCGCGTTAGTAGCCATGGCCAGTCTCTCGGTTGCTAGTCGGCTCACTGCCTAGGGGATGTTTCCTGTCCTCCACCGCCTGCCTCCTTTTGTCGCGGCGCGGCGTCATTGCCCAGCTCCGCCCCTCGCGAGCTCGAGAACCCTCTGCGCCTTACCGTTTTCGGGGTCCAAGCGCAGCGCCTCTTGAAGCTCGCGCTCTGCTTCTAGGCGCTGACCCTGCTTTAGGAGCAGCGTGCCGACGAGAACGTGGGCCTCTGCGCCTCCGCCCTGCCGTACCGCCAACCGCGCTATCGTCAGCGCGCCAGCGACGTCGCCATCGTCCCACATTTGACGTGCCCTTCTGAGCGCCTCCGTTGTCGTCGAGTTCGCAGCCACCAGCGCGGTCGTGCCTCCGGCCCTCGCGACCTTCTGAGGTCGAGTCTTGGTAGGCGTGACCGCCGCGGTCGTTCGGGCCACGACCGGGGCGGGTACGGCCGGGTGGCTCGCGGCTTCGATCGTAGGCGATGTGGGCCTCACGTCCGTGGAAGCGAACGGTCGCCTCGGGCTGACCGCCGCGGAGGTCACCACGCTCGGGAGTAACAAGCTCCGCGCCTGCCTTCGCTTGAGCGCGGTTCCAATCCCGCCAAGAAGAGCCACCAGCCCGGCCGCCGCCGCCAAGAAGAGTAAGCGTCGAACACGCCGTTTATTGGGTTCGGAATGGGCTGGAACGACGGTCGGGGCCGCCAGCATTCGCTTGGCGGCTTCGACGTCTTCCTTGAGGATCTGCCTCTCGCGATCGATGTTGTAATACCCGGCGAGAACTTGCGCGAGCTCGTCTTCGGCGTGGAAGGCGGGCGGCAGAAATCGGCCGAGCGCCTCCACCACCTCTCTGGCCGACTGGAATCTCCGGCCCGGCTCCGGTGCGAGCGCCCGGAGCACCAGGTCGGCCACGTCTCTCGGCAAAGCTGGGAAAGCTAGGCTCGGGTCCGGTGCGGCGGCCCCCACCGCTGTTTGGGCGTCTTGAAAGCTTCGCCCGGTGACCAACTGCCAAAGCACAACCCCGAGTGAGAAGAGATCTGAGCGAGCGTCCGCGGTGGCACCTGACCAGACCTCCGGCGCAGTATAAGTCTCCCGGCCGATTACGACGCCCGTCTGAGTGAGCGCCGCGGCGGAGCTTTCACGCGCGATCCCAAAGTCGATCAACTTCACCTGCCCGTCGAACGCCAGCATGATGTTCTCAGGTGTCACGTCCCGGTGGACGATTCCGAGAGCGTGGGCATAGGCGAGCGCGCGGGCGACTTCTCGGCCGATATAGAGCGCAACAGGCAGTGGCACTCGATCAGGAGCACACTGCCTTTCGAGATGTCGAAGGTTCACCCCGTCGACGTACTCCTGAAGGAGGCAGAGCTCACCGTCGATCTCTTCAACGCCAACGGTCTGCGCGATCGCCCCATGCGTGAGCCGGAGGGCGATCTGAGCCTCGCGGCGGAATCGGGCCTCGAGATCGGGCGCCTCCTCCGATTTCTGCATCCGCTTCACGACGCACACCTTGGCGAGCTCCGGCGGGCCCTTCACCGCGAGGTCCACCCGTCCAAACCCCCCGGCTCCAGAACAGCGTAGGAGCACGTACGGGCCGAACCGGCGGAACTCCTGCTCAATCACAGCGCTGTGGTCCCCTGCAGGAGATCAAGGCGTCGCGCCGCACGCAGTACCTAGGGTCGGACACGAGCTGAACCCACAGCTTGGGCTGATGTCGACCCCGCCGGCGTTGCCGCTGGCGAAGACCTCGGTGCCCGACACAGGCATCGTGCAAGAGATCCCTACCTGGCCATTGTTGATGATCGTCACCTGTTCTAGGCTGGCCGAGGCGGCGGAGAGAGTTCCCTGGATACGCATTCCTCCCCACGCAGCTCCCATGGCGTCGCCGGGACCATTCTTCGTGAAGACACTGTCTCGGACGTCGAATGCGGAACTGTCGACGAGCAATCCTCCCGTCGAATTGCTGTCGAACGTCACCGTTTCTAGTTGAATCGTGGCTGCATTTTTTACGCTTATTCCGAGGTCGAGGCTGTTCTTGAGTGAGACAGAACGAATAAACACATTCGCGCCATCTATCGTCAGGTTTGGCGTCGAGGATCCGGAAGACCCGATGATCGCAGTCGATTGACCAACAATCGACACTTGGGTCGAGCCAACGCTTGCACCCTGCATGGCCGCAGCGGAACCGGGCACCGAGCCTACGACTACAATGACACGCCTACTATTCGAGACGGCAAGCACCGCGGCCGCCATGCCACAGAAGGGGGATGCCGCGGTCCCGTTCCCGCCGCCCGGCGCGGTTGCGCAGGGCGCGGTGAACTGCACGTAGATCGTTTCCGCGTCGGTCGCGCAGCGTCCGTCTTGATGCGCCATGCACACCCCGGGGCCTATCCCCTTCGCCGTGCAATCGGAATCGGCGGTGCAGGCGCCGCAGGTGTTCGTGCTGACGGCGCAGATCGGTTTCGTCGGGTCGCGCGAGCAATCCTGGCTCGTCACGCACTCAAGGCAGGTCCCGTTTGAACCACAGACCGGGTGCGCCGAATCCCGCAGGGCGCACGCAGAGGAGCCCCCATCCGTTGGCCCGCAGCTGGTGCAGGACCGGTTCACGCAAATCGGAGTGTCGGTCGGGCATTCCTGGCTCGTCCGGCACCCTTGAGCATCGATTCCATCGCCGGATCCATCGGTTGCACCAGCGCCATCCGGCCCGCCATCTAGGTTGGACGTGCACATGAACTTGTCGATGCCGGAGCCGGTCTGGCAGTGCTGGCCCATCGGGCACTCCGCATCGCTTGTGCAATAGCCAGGTCGGGGTTGTGTGCAGGCCCCCAACGCCATCAGGCCGCCCAGAGCCAGGATAGTCGCGATCTTCATTTTAGAAGCTCCCTACAAGAGCCAGTGAGCCAGGACCCACCGCCAGTCCAGTGTGCGCGGCCCGGACATCGTGGACCACAAGCAATGTTCCGGCCACTACTCCCAGCGCACCAACAATGGTTAGGGGGATCCCGAGCCGGGCGGTGCTGAACCGACTCGGGCAGGCACTGCCTCCGACACCGTTCGACTCGCACCCGGTGGATTCTCCGTCAAGGTGCCAGAGGTAGGCGCCGACGAGCACGGCCGCCAGTCCGCCGCCGGCGACCACCGCGCCGCGACCGAGCCACGGCGAGTTCGTCGTCGCGGCGGGCGCGGGGACCGTAGGCGCGGCCACCACCGTGGGAGCCGTCGCGATGACCTCCCCCATCGGGACTGGTGCTCGTACTAGCAGCTGTCGGGCCAGTGTCTCCGCCGCCGTGACCATCTCGGGGCCCGAGCAGAGATTGCAGCCACCCGTTTCCTTGTCCACGAGCTCACCGTTCGATCGTCGGAGCTCTACCTCGAGCCGATAGCCCTCGTACTCATTTCGGCCCCCACCAACGGCGATCACCTCGGCGGCCCCAGAAGCGGCGCTGGTTCCTCGGAAACAATCGGCGCTGTTGCACCACCTGGTACCCGCGGTGGCCGCCACCACCTCGCGCCCCTGTTCCCGAGCGACAGCCTCGAGACCTTGCTCGACCTTGCTGTGGAAGGAGGCCATGTGCGGGGGAAGGTCCATGCCTTCGAGCACTACGATTCGGGAGCGAGTGGGCGCGGCCGCCGCGGCGCCGCCGCTCATCACGAGAATCGCCAACGCCCCGCCGAGCTTTCTCACCTACCCTCTCGCTTTACCACGACCGGGCGACCGCGTTCGATGTTGCAGCGCGAAAGCGGAAAACCGTCACACCGCGATTTCGGCCTCAGCTGTCGCATCGGTTCATCCAAGAGCAGGGACTCCGGCCATGGGACTTGTCGGCCGCGGTTCAGCGGTTGTTTCCTCCTCCTGCTGGAACTGTTCCTGGTAGCCATGTAGGCGTCGGCGGGCCAGCAGCTCGCGCCGTCGCGCCGCAAGCCTAGCGTCATCGGTGAATCTCTCGATTCTCACCCGCGGGATGCTTCCGAGTCGGCCCCACTCGACGATCAGATCGACCGCCGCGAAGAGGGTCGGTTGCTCCGTCATGCGGTAGCGCCGGAATCGATTCTGCCCTGGGTCGATGCTGCGCAGCTCAATTGGAAGGTGCAGGCTCCGAGAGGTGATGGCCATGCTCGGATACTGCGTCTTTGTTCAGCTAATTGCAAGTAAGATTGCATGTACCATTGCATCTGCCTTTGCGTGTATCCTTGGCAACGCCATGGCAGCGCCTTCGCTCAAGCTTGTAAACATGAGGACCGCGCAGACAACTTTGTCCGCGTTGGTCAGAGACGCGCAGACCGGTCCAGTCTGCCTCACCCGCTACGGTCGGCCTCTGGCCATTGTCGTAGGTGTCGAAGGCCGAGATCTGGCCGAGGTGTTTCGAGAGTGGGATCCGGGCGCCCAGCCTGCATCCGGGACGCCCGCGAGGAAGAAAGGCTAGCCCCGGCGGCTCTCGACGACGGTGAGGCCGTGCCTCGGCGCGACGATCGGTCTCCAACCGAATGACCCGTCTCGGCTTCTGGCGCTCTGCTCGAGCAACCGGAAGGCCCTGCTCAAAGCGGCCTCGCCGGGACCCCCAGCGCCCACGGCCAGGTACCAACAGGCTGCTCGGCACTCGCTCCACGCCAGAAAGAAGTGAAGTCTTCTCACGATTCCGCCTCCAGGCCGCAACAGATCGTGGTCAGGAACAGAGCCTGTGGAGAAGGCGAATCGCGAGGGCGCCAGGCACGCCAAGCCAGATGGCCAACAAGAGCCACGCTCCGACCTCTCGCCCGAAGAGGCGGCCCCTCGATGCCCAGGCCGGGCCCCACCTGCGTACGACGACGGCACCAGAGTCGAGGAAGCGGCTCACGAACCACAGGCCGCCGGGGAGCTCCGTCTGCGGTTTCACCGCCCTCCAGAGCTCCGCATGGCCACCGAAATGCCGTGCTTTACGTGTCCAGCTCATCGACTTCCGTCCTTTCGTCTTCCGATGGTCGGTGTTTAGGCCACCGTCCGCCGCACGCCGCGGTTGCGCGCCGCAGGCGCGCTGTAGGCTCCGACGGAAAGAGCCAGTCATTCGTCTCGTCGCTCCACTCGACCAGGCGGCGATAGCGATACTCGATCTCCCCTCCCCTCCCGAACCTCACCCCCGGTCTTTCGAGCTCGAGGATCTCAGCGACTCTCCGAGCGCCGTCGGCGTCGAAGTACCGCTGGTAGATCACGACGTCCACCGCTCGCCCCACCATCGCGGCGACCACCTGGGCTGTCAGCCCCGCCACTGGTGCCATCTGCGCCAACAGCTGCAGCTGGTGGAGACCGTCCTCTCCGTCATTGGAGTGAATAGTGCCGAAGCCTCCTCCGTGGCCCGTGCTGAACGCACGCAGGAGGTAGAAGGCTTCCTCGCCGCGAACCTCACCCACGATGATCCGGTCCGGCGTCTGTCGGAGCGCATTCCGGACGAGATCCCCTATGGTAACCGGCGTCGCGCCGGCTTCGTATGGCTCGACCGTCTCCATGGCGACCCAATTCGGCTGCTGGACCTGCAGCTCCCGCGCGTCCTCGATGGTGACGATCCTCTCGTGGGGCGGGATCATCCGCGAGAGCGCATTCAGTAGGGAGGTCTTTCCCGCGCCGGTCCCGCCGGCGACGAGGATCGATTGACGCCCGAGAACCAGGGCCTCGCAGACCTGCCGCACGGCCTTATTGACCGATCCCTTTCTCTCGAGGATGTCGAAGGTCATCGTCTCCGCGGGAAACTTCCGGATCGTGAGCGCGAGGCGCTCACAGGCCGGTGGAATCCCGATGTTCACCCTCTCGCCCCCCGGCAATCGCGCGTTCAGAAGTGGGCTTCGGTTGCTCAGCCTACGGCCGATGACGTCGCCGATTCGGATGCATGCGATGAGAAAATCGGCGGGATCGGTCCAGCCCACGCCGTCGACGCGACGGTGCCCTCTCCAGCCGTGCCCTTTTACCCACACATCGTCGAACGCATTCGCCTCTATCTCGGTAACCTGATCGTCGGCCAGGAGCGGGAGCAACGGCGTCAGTGCCTGCAGGAGCCCGTCAGGCCACGAGCCGCGTAGCTTGGCGGCCTCCCCGAACTGCGAGCCAGCGGAAGCTTCGTCGCTCTCAACGGCCTGAGCTCTCTTGGCCTGTGACGCCCCCGGCATCACATTCACCGCCGGCCTGGGGGAGGCGGAGCGCTCTTCAGCGATCGCGCCAGGCCGACGGCCGTGTCTAAGCTGGCTCCGATAGCATCCTCGATCGTCGGTTTCCCCACTCCGAACCGATACAGGAAGGGTCCGGACGGACTATCGATCCGCAGCTCCAGGACCACACCCCTATTTGGTTCGTCGATGCTCGGATCCAGTACCGCCCCAAGGCATATGCCGCGGATTCGCATGGGCGCCTGTCGGTCGATGGTCAGACCGTTGCGCTTGGCCACGTAGGCGAACGCGGCGGACCATGCTCGCTCCGTGATCTGATGCGCCGAGTGGCCGACCGGTTTGATTCCGTCCCATGCCACACGAGTGCCCGTCCATCGAAATAGCCCTTCAGACCAATACCCGAACACCGGATTGCCTCTGAGCAGCTGGTATTCGCGCCAGCCAAAAAAGTGCCCCAGGCTGTCCCCGTGGTCCCGGGCTTCCTGCGATCCGGCGAACGGCTCGCGCTCGCTCAGACGTCGCAGGATGCTGACGGCTTGCTCCGGCGTCCACGTTGGTTGACCTGGCGCCTCTTGGGCGCGTGCCGGTGGAGCACCCCCAAGGGCAACGACCAAGATCAGCGCAAGGTAGCGCGTCACCGCCCTGCCCCGACCCAGGCCAAGTCGCTCGTGCTTGCATACGGGGAGAGCCGGACGTCCTCCGCGAAGAACACCTTCATCTTGGAACCGGCGTCGACGGTCACCGTGGGCACAACGTTGGCGTACTTCTGGATCACTCCGCCCATCACCACTCCGAGATCTGCGCTCGTCCTTGCCATCATGAGATCCCGAAGCGTGGGGTTGGTACCGGCGCTCGGGCTTTGCACTGCCGCGCCCAACCCGTCGAGGATGCCGAGCATCACCGCAGCCCCGAACTGGAGCATGAAGTGACGATCGACGTCGCCCGCGACGCCTACCGCACCCATGTGGTCGACGGCGGGTACCTTCCGGGTTGGGAAATAGGCGGACCGCTGGTCTGGGAAGAGCACTCGATCGAACTTGATGTAGACCCGCTCCTGCTGAAGATTTTGAACACGCCCGGCTTCACCGAGGAGCTTCGCGCCCGCAGGGAGGAGCACGAACTTGCCGTCGAGCGAGATGAAGTCTCTCGACACCATCGCGATCACCGGGGAGTCGACCAGATCGGCACGAATCTCGTTCACCACGACGCAATCGAGGAACTTCCCTTGTCTGACCACCACGTCCGGCCCTACGTCCCCTCCGATCCGCATGTCGCCGACGGTGCCAGCCGCGAAGCGCTGCGGCGCCCGTTCAGCGGGCTTCTCCTCTGCGTAGAGGGAGTCACCAGCGACAGACGGGCCATGTGACACCTGGACCGTCGGGCCCCAATAGCCGGACGTCCCCATCGGGGCCAACGCCGTCCGGGGTTGGGCCTCGCCCGGCGAGGCGTCGTCGCGACCGTTCCCCCGCTCGGTTTGCTCGAGGGCTCGAGAGGATTCCTCGAGTGCGACCGCGGCCTTCTCGATTCCCTGCTCACGATCGCCCTTCGCCTGCGGTCCGTCGGTACGCTTCGAGGGGGACGCGATTGAACCGTTGTTGTCCGGTCGACGCGCAGCCCAGCTTGCGCCCGCGACGGTGCTGTACCCAAGCATCGGGGCCACGATCGCCGCTCGATTGTGCTCCGGCTCCGGCGCTTCATCGTCGTCGTCACGACGCGCGGCGCGGCGCTCCGAGGCGCCGCCCAGGTCGTCGTCGTACTCATCGTCGCGCGTATTCCGCTCGATGCCCCGGCCGATCGCCGCTGTCACCGCTGCGGGGCGCCCACCGCCGGCGCCGGCGGCTCCGAAGCGGTTCTGCAACAGATCGCTACCTTCGCTCGAGGCAGCGAGCAGGTTGCCCTGACTGTCGAATTGATAGCCCTGGCCGAGATCTTGTTGCTTCAACTTCTTCGCTTCGGCCGCTGCGCGCGCTCGGTGCTCGTCAACCTTCTCCGCTAGCTTCGTCTCCTCTTTCGAGACTGGCGCAGCGGCCGGCGCTGCTGGCTTCGCGACCAGGTGATACACGAGAGCGCCGGAACCTCCCAGCCCGACCACGCCCACGGTCGCCAACGCAGCGATTTGAAGATGAGTGAGACCCGCCGCCATTCCGGCGGCCGCCATTTTGATCGACATGGTTCTACCCCCTAGCGAAGAGCGACCCAGCCCTGCTCTTTGCCGAGGATCAAGCGGAACTTCTCCCCCGGACGCAGGACTTTGTTCTGCACGACATACGTGGCGTTCTCGATCTCGTAGTTCACGAGCTCCGGCCGGCCCGTCTTGTCGACGAATTGGATGACAGCTCGATCGGTTGCGTTCGGCACGCTGATGAACGTTTGCACCTTGTCGTCGACGACCCGGCTGATCAGAAAGTCGCCACCTCGATCGTAGGCCTCGTCGCCCCGGAGATTCACCATCGCGTTCTTTCGCCAGCTATCGAATTGAGCTCGCGCCTGTTCCTCGGCTTGCTTCTGCGCGTAGAGCACCTCGCGGCTGATGGACTTTCGCATCTGACGCTGCGCCGGATCATTGAGGGCGCTTCCTTCGATGTAGATCTCGAGGGCTGCTGGAACGATTGCCGACTCACGAACCGCCTCGACCCGCAGGGAGAGCCGCAGGTCGGACGGATCGGTCTCGATGTGAACGAAGCCGGTCCGCCCCACCACGTCCGAGGATCCCAGCGCCCTCAGGAACACGCGACTCGCGCCTGGCGTGGACTCCGCAGCCCACCAGTGGTTGTCGAACCAGATGTTCTTCGCGGACTCTCCTGCCGGCAGCTCCAGTGCGAAGGGCGCACCGGGCAGCAGTCTCACCTGGTACACCTTCCCAGGGCTGTAGGGCAGCCGCAGAGTGTCCGCCGCGGCGGCGACGTTGACCGCGGCCGCAGTCGGCCCCAGTGACGGCGGAGCCAGGCCGTCGCCCGTGTGAGCGCGACCGCGGGCCTCCGCGGCACTGGCAGCGAGCAGCGCGGTGGCGATCCCCACGGCGAGGCCCAGCGCTCGACTGGAAGTTCTTTCGACAAGACGATTCATCTCAAGACTCCTTGTTCCGGTTGGTGGAGGGCCAGCTCACCCTTCACGTGTCTTGTCGGCACACCGACCCTCGAAAGTTTCCTCTGGTTAGTCCGGTTCCTCAGGAAGGCTCCCCTCCACGCCCCACGTGCAGCGCGTCGCCGGCGACAGGCTGGACGCGATCGACGGGCCGGGTGCCCGGAGGCCCTCTGTCAAAGGTCCTGGGAGATCTGGACGTCGGCGATCATGAGACCGCTGGGATTGACCGGCGAACGAGGCACCTGCTTCAACACGGCGCGTACGAAGAAGTGGCCCGCATCGGCAGCTCGTCCCGACCGGTCGACATAATAGTGTTCGAACGAGACCATCACCTCAAGGGGAGTGCGACGCACGATCGCCACCTGGGGCTCCCTGCCTACCGTCTTGTCATCGTAGACGCGGCCGGAGGTACCGCGATCGACGAGGGCTTGCCGCTCCTCGAGCCGCAGTCCCGCTTTCACCACAGCCTGCGCCTTCCCGTCGACGAGCTGCAGGCATGCCTTTAACCGATCCTCAACATCGAGTGGGGTCCACGTAAACGCATCCAACACCCACCTGCGCAGGAATCCTTTGATCTCTGCCTCATTCCGAGCGTCACCCGCGTGTAGGAATGAGCCGGAGTCCGCCTGCACGACGTTCCCCAGGCTATCGCGGACGAAGACCAGCGGCTCCTTCTGCTCGTTTCTCCATGCGAGGAACACGACGGCTGCGCCGAGGCCGACGTTCAGCACCATAGACAACACGAGTTGCAGCCCCTTACTGCGAACCGCGGCGTTGCTGCGCCCCCAAGCCAAAATAAACGCATCGTCTCCGCCGACCTGGGCGTGGGGTAACGCCCCAGGGCTCCGGCGTTTATCCGACGGCGACCGGTCCATTTCCTTGGACGCCACTTGTGCGCTGCTGGGCACGACTCCGACCGACTTCCGCCGTTCCTTGCTCACTACCGCCGGCGCTACGACGTCGAGGCTCGTAGCTTCCGTATCCATTACTTCTCGCCCCTCAGTTGGTCAGCTGCGGCGCCGTCGGCCGCGCCTTGGATAGGCGGGGGACCGGAGCTCGGCTGGCCTCCTGCGCGGGACAACGCCGCGATGGCCGCTTGGGCGCGCCCGCGTTCCCCGGCCGCATCCAGTCCACCACCCTTGCCTCCGCCCTCGGCGCCACCACCACCTCCGGCATTTCCTCCACCCTTGCCTGCGCCGCCGGCGCCGCGCGCGGCAACCATGGCGAGAGCCGCGCCAGCAGCAAAACTGCTCCCCCCTCCCCCGCTCATGCTTTGGAGCAGCTGCGCCAGTGTCGCCGGCACCGCGCGAATGACCGCGAAGGAGCAGATCGGCCCCACGATCACCATGATGACGTGGAACGCGATGTCGCTTCCATCGCCGTACACCCCATGGAGGCTCTGAGTCATCTCGGTCATGTGCGCCATGATGATTCCTGCAAAAGCGCACGCGACGCCCAGGAGGGGCATGTAGAGCAGCCCGAGTACGAGGAACGCCTTTACGAAGCTCCAGAAGATCGCCTCTGTCTTTTCATGGGCCGCGAACGCGATGCAGATCGGTCCTACTGCAATCAGGACCATGTTCATGCCCAGGCCGTAGAAGCCCTCCATCAACATGAACACGGTGATGAGACAGGCTGTGATACTAGCGATCACGAACCCGAAGCCGGTCACTACCGCGTCGGCTACGAATCTCGCCATCTTCCCGCTCCAAGAGTCGTCCCCCTGGCCGGTCTTAGTAGCATTGACTTCTGTGTGCTTGAGGTCCTGGTTGTCGGCCTCGTCGTTCTTGATGGTGTCCATTGCCGCCCACTCGCTGCCCCACACCTCACTCCACTTGTCCGCGAACTGGGTCATGAATCGGGGCTGCAGGGTAGCCACCGTCCCGACGACGACCGCTTGGTACCCCGCGAGCAGCGCCGTCACGAGGCAGATTCTCAACCAGAACTTGCTCTTGAAGAGACGACAGGAACGCGGATCGCCGACGAGCTCGGCGGCCCCCTCGACGATATGGAACGCAAAGATGAGCCAGAAGATCGTCATCCCCGCCTTGGACGAGTCGTTCTGGACGAAGGCTGTCCCGTAGTCGATCACCGCCGTGACCACTCGGTCGATTCCGAATGCAGGATTTCCCGCAGCCATGTGGTCGCTCCTCTCTACGAACCGACATCTCTCAACGCGCCATAGCGGCGCCGAGCTCTCTGACAGCGTTGCTGTTGCTTTGCATCCAACCGCGATCGCGCTGCTCGATGTAAGCCGTCTGAGCCTCGTCCTCTCCGACCAGGAAGACGATCGCCTGCTGATTCTTGAGCATGAGATCTTCGCCCTTGTACCTGGCCTCCGTGGCCGCGATCTCCGCCTGCAGGCTGCTGATCTTTCCCTGGTTCACCGGGTGGTTGCGGTTCTCGGCTTGAATCGCATCTCGGAGGCGCTTGATCTTCTT
The DNA here is from genome assembly GCA_035648655.1 of Polyangia bacterium. Lineage (GTDB taxonomy): Bacteria > Myxococcota_A > Polyangia > Fen-1088 > Fen-1088 > JADGRB01. Next base: position 10,316 of record DASRLC010000597.1, on the reverse strand, counting down.
CACATCCTCGCTGACCGCCTTGTTCTGCATCTGCATCTGTCGCAGCAGCGCGGTACGGGTCGCCCGCGCCCTCTTCGATTGTCGCAACAGCGAATCCACCTTGGCCCGGAACCACGGGTCGGTGCGGTAGCGGGGATTGGATCGCCAGTGCTCGACGTACTCGACGTTCTGCCAAAGACCCTGGGCCTGCTCGACACCCATCACCGTCAAGTAGGTCGCCCGTCGGATATCGTCGATCCCTTGGACCCCATCGAACCACGGCAGATCGACGAGCTGGAGAATGTCCGCCCACCCGAGATTCCTCCAGTCGCGGAGCCCGTCGTACACCTGCTTGAAGGCCGCCAGATGAGTCTGCGCGGCGGTGATCATCTCGTTGAACTGAATGAGGTACTGCACGAACTGCGTGGCGCGCTGGGTAATCGAAGCGGCGTCGTTGACCTGCCACTGCGCCTCGGCCCGCGGCGAAGCCGCCATCAGGGCGCCGACGACGACAAGCCCCAGGATGACTTTCTTCATGATCGTGCCTCCCTTGCCGGCGCTGGGGGCAGCTCCCCTACCCCAGCCGTCTTCGCGTATGCGCGCACCTTGGAAAGGCGCAGCTCGCCGCCCGCGATGGTTCGGCCCTCGCAGGCCTCGACCAAGCGCCGTATTCCTTCGACGAACCCGAATTGGCGACAGAAGAGCGTGCGCCAGTGCTTGTCCTCGCCGTCGGTCGTGGCGTACCAGTACAACGCCGGGGAGATCTCGACGGAGAGCACGCGGTTCAGACCGTTGTTCGAAACGTAGAAGACCTCTCGGACCTCATCGTCTTCACGCAAGCTCTCGTGCAGCTTCTGATGGTGGGCGGTCAGGTGCAGATCGTTCTCCATGAAGTCGGGCTCGCTGAACCCTCGGTAGAGGAAGACCTCGGACATGGTTTGGAGGAGCTTCCTGGCGTCACCGTCCTTCACGTCCTTCGGACTCTGAGTCGACAGCGTCACCAGGCCGTTGAATTTCCGGATGGTGCGGAACATGTCCTCGACTAGGCGAAAGAACGCGGGATGCGCCAAGAACGACCACGCCTCATCGATGATCACCGCTTTCCTCTCTTTGATCGCACGCGGGTTCTGAATCCGACGCCAGATCGTCCCCATCAACGCCGACACGAAGGGCACCGCCAGGAGCTCGTCATCCTCGAGCCCCGACAGCTCGAAGTAGAGATACTTCGCGTTCGCGACGCTGTCCGTCCCGCTGTCGAAGAAGCGATCGCGGGGCGCCCGCGTCCACAGCTCGACGGCTGGAACGAACTCAGGTGCTTCGTTCTTGAGATGAGTCAGCAAGGCCGAGAGCGGCCGCGGCGGGCGTCCGCCGACCTTCGCGCGGCGCGCTCGAAGGTACGCACTGGCCTGGTTTTCGAAATCGCGGAAGAACCCTCCCTTCCCGTCCTCGCCTTTGAGGGCTCGGTCGAGGCGGTTCTTCTCCGCAGGCTCCAGTCCCCTCTTCTGGCCCACCAGGCAGTCGAGCCAACTCTCGAAGAACAGTCTCGCGTCCTCGACCGGGCACGAGAGCTGCTCGCCTCCCTCCAGGACCATGCGGTGTTCGCCGGTGGCTACCTGCCGGGCACGCTCCTCGAGCGCCCACACCAGGGGAAACGGGTTGAAGCGGAATTCGCCACCGCGCAGCCGCATCACCGCGACCTCGTTCGGCATCTCCTGCGCCAGGAGTTCGAAGATCGGACCGAAGGAATTGCCCTTGTCGATGACATAGCCCTGCGACTCGAACATCGCGTTTCCCAGCAAGAACGCGTTCATCAACATCGACTTGCCGGACCCAGGCAGCCCGAGCACGGCCTTGTTCCACGACGGCTCGCGACGAGAGAAAAGGGAGTAGCTGAAGACCCCGCCCTTCCGATCGCCGAATAGCAGGAACGGCGCCTTGTCACCCGGGGACAGCCGGTAGGCCATCGCCAGATCGCCGGCTTGCCGGCTCGTTACGCGGTTAAGGCGCAGGCCGTATTGGCCGTTTCCCGGCAGCGTCGACAGCTCGGCCAGCACCCGATTCGCTCGCTCCTCGAGCACGTCGCCGCTTCCCATCAGCTTCATCTGCGTTCCGAGCTTCGCCGCGCGGTCCTCCAGCTCCGCCAGCGTGTCTCCCTGCACGATTACCGTGAAGTACCAGTTGAAAGGACAGGCGTTCTCCGTTCGAACAGAGGTCAAGAAATCTTGAGCCTCCGCGTGGTAAAGGGCGCTCTCCCGGTGCTTGCCAGCCAGCGCACCTGCAAAATTGGCGAGTCGAGAGATGCCCCGCCCTATCTGCGCAAAGTCCAGCGCCCGGAACGTCTGGGCCAGCGTCAGAGGAAACCGAACCTCGTTCTGTAGCCGCGCGAAGAGATACGCGATCGATTCCGCTGGAGGGACCTTCCAGGTCAGGACCTTCGTCTGTCGGCCCTCGATTCGATACTGTTCGCCCGTGTTGTCGCGCTCCGACGACGCCACCTGGACCAAGAGCGGCAGATCGGTGCGCAGCGGTCCCGGTGAGGTCCATCGCCGGTTGACCTGCCGCCACAGCGCGACGAAGGATTCCTCCTCGTTCAGGGGCTTGAGCCCGAAGCCCATCTTCGGCCGCCGAGTCGTGAAGGCGAGGAGGTTCTCTTCGATCACCCGCAGCACCCGCCGCACCATGCGGGCCTCCGCGCGTAGATCCTCGAGCTTGAGCAAGACCTCCGTCTGGACGTTCCGGAGCCGCCACACCGGCCAGCTCAGCGTGCGCTTTTCTCGGAACCGAGGGAGGTACTTGAACACCCACAGAATCTCGTCGTGAAAGACGGTCTTTTGGCTCCAATAGCCGTTCGTCGCGTCGCACAGATATCTGAGTGCTGCCGAGTCCCTGATCGGCGGAGCGATCGTCGGGGCCGCCCCCTCGGCGCGCGTGAAGATGTTTTGCACTTCCCAGGTTCCGCGCTTCCACTCCCCTTCCAGGCTCGCGGGATTGAGGACGTCGAATGCCCGGCGGAGCGATGCGCTCGCGCCGGCGAGCCCGTCACCGCCGAGGGGTTCGGGGTCGAGGCCGTCCATCCGGTAGAGGGCCATCAATCCGCCGTCCTTGCACACGATGAGCGGTCTTTCCGCGGCATACCCTTCTTCCCGACGGAAGAAGTCGTAGAGCAGAAGCTCGTTCTCGAGATTCGCGTCGGCGCTATTCCAAACCCGCTCGAGCAACCCGATCTCCTTCGGTAGTCCCATCATCAATCCTCGAACTCGACGCGTTGGTAGCTGCGGCTGTAGCTCGTGATTCGCCTTGGAAACCGGTGGAAGACGCGGAGGAAGAATAGCGGGACAGCCACGCGATCCTGCCCGTACACGACGACCAGCAGTCCCCAGACGATCAGCACCCCAGCGACCACCGACAATCCCACCACCCTGCTGACGGACATCAAGCCGAAGCCAAGTAGTGATGCCACGCCAACGAGAGCCAGAGCGTAGTGCGCTGGAACGCCACCCAGCATCGGCGCACCGTGGAGACAGCGGTAGATCGGGGCAGTTTCGTTTGCCATGCGCCTACAGCATCGCGGCGGCTATGCCGCAAAGAACGGAACCCGCCCCGGTCCCAAGCAGAAACCAGATCGCCTCGGGATCCTTGCGGCTGAACTTCAACGCCGTGACGACGAGGCCTACCGCCACGATGATCACCGCGGCTACGGCCAGACCTATCTTGATCACCCCTTTGAGCTCGCTCGCCGCCGAGCTGACCCCCGACGAAAGGTCCTGGGCCCGTGCTGCACGAATCGACGCGATCATTCCACACACGAACGCGGCAAACGCGAGCGCTGCCCGCCCACGCGACCGCTGAATCATCTTCACGAGAGTTGTGGCCATCGACATTCTCCCTTTTGAGATCTCACCGTCTGCGACCCGCTCGGCTCGAGCGCGTCCGTCCGGCTCGTAAGACTTGTCGTCCACCCACCGCCGGTTGTTTCCTGGCTTGAGAGCCGCATCGCGCACGAACCGCTGGCGTCACGAATGCTGGCGTCCCGTTCGGCGCAGCCTGGCCGGATGCCTTACATCAAAAACGTAAAGCCGTAGAGTCGTCGAAACGGTATGTCGAAATCTCGTTCCTCTGCTGCAGGGGCAGCCTCGACGACTTCCCGGCCGGAGGCGCCCCGCCCGGCCGGCGTGGGACCATCGAGGGTCGAGGCCGTGGGGTCGAAAAGCTTCCGTTCACCGTGCGCCTCAGCCGAGAAGTGGTTGTCGCAGTGGAGCGATATCAAGTGGAGACCCGTTCGACAGGCCGCTCGAGCTGCCGCAACACGACGGTTGGAGCCATTGTGGACCGCTTGCTTCGCCTCGCCCTCGACTTGCCCGCCTTGGAGGAGTGACCCCCTCCCCTCTTGGGGCCCGCCGAATCTCATGGGTCCCAGACGTCCAGGCCACGAAGCACCCAGCTACTCAGCGGACCAGCGGCTTGGCCGCTCGGGCAATCAGCGTGCCGGTCAACTGAGCGCTCGGGGCACCGAACGTCCAGGTCACCAACCCTTTGGATCGCCGGACGCTGCGCCGCCCAGTCCCCTGGCCGCCCAGCTGTCTGGGCCTTCGGGGACCCCCCGGCAACCCAGCCGTCTAAGCGGTCAGTGCGCCGCACGTCTGAACGCCTGCGACTCCAACCACCCAGACCCTCAGCCGTCCAGCCGCCCGGAAACCCGAACGTCCGAACCCTCAGACGCTGCGCCGCCCAGTCCCCTGGCCGCCCAGCTGTCTGGGCCTTCGGGGACCCGGCAACCCAGCCGTCTAAGCGGCCAGTGCGCCGCACGTCTGAACGCCTGCGACTCCAACCACCCAGACCCTCAGCCGTCCAGGCGCCCGGAAACCCGAACGTCCGGACCTTCAGACGCTGGGAGGGCCAGACAGCCAAGGCCCCAAACCTCCAGGGCCCTAGGCACCTGGAGGGCCAAGGTGCTAAGCACCCGGCGAACTGGACGCCTGAGCCACCCGGACCCTGGACACCTAGGCGCCCGGGTGCCCGGCGGAAGCCGCCAGACTTTCAGACGTCTGGACACCCAAGTGTCTGGCTGGCCGTTGGTCACCAGGGCACCGTCAGCCGCCCAGACGTCTGGGCACCCCGACGCCCGAGCGGCTAGAAAATTGGACGCCCGAATCACTCGCATTTAACGTGGGCCCATGATCATCGCGTTCGCGGGGCAGAAAGGGGGAGGGGGCAAGACCACCTCCGCCATCTCGGTTGCCTCTGAATGGCACGCTCGAAAGCGCCGGGTTGTCCTCGTCGACGCAGATCCCCAAGGATCCGCGCTGACTTGGGCGGGGGTGGGCGCCGAAGCGGGCGCATCGATGCCGACCGTCATCGCCATGGGCGCCGGACTTCATCGGCCCGACCAGCTGCCAGCCCTCTCGCAAAACTACGATGTGACGATCATCGACTGCCCCCCGCGGCATGGTGACATCCAGCGCGCGGCTCTCATGGTCGCTGACCTTGTCGTGCTCCCGTGTGGGCCCTCGGCCCTCGATGCTTGGGCGCTCGCCGCCTCGATCGATCTCATCACGGAGGCTCGGGTCCTGCGTCCGGAGCTGAACGTCGCGATACTGATCACCAAGAAGAACGCTCGAACCGCACTCGGGGCAGGGGCGCGCGAGGTCCTCTCGAGCTCAGGCCTGCCAATCCTCGAGACCGAGCTCGGGTACAGGGTCACCTATCAAGAAGCCCCCGCCGCCGGTCTCGGCCCTTCAACCTACGATCCGACAGGCGCCGCGTCCCTTGAGGTGAGGCGTCTCGTCGATGAACTCGAGCTTTTCATGACCAAGGAGGTCCTCCGTGCCAGCGCCTAAGCCAGCAATCACTCTTCGTCGCCCGTCCGGTCCACCCCTTGCGGCCGCTGATCGCTTCGTCGCCGGGGACCGACCCTCCTCGGAACCCGCTGCGGGCCCTCCGCCTCAATCGGAGCGTCCGTCCCAGGATGTAACGTCCGCGACGGATATCGCGTTGCAAAGCCCGCGCGCGCTCCGGGCTGAACCGGATCAGGACCTGGACGTCCAAACAGCCGGTGGCTCAGACGTCCAGCCGCTCCGACCGGGAATCGTTCAAAGGCGCAGTGGTCGAATCCGGCGTCGTACGACCGTCTATCTCGAACCATCGCTGGCTACCAAGCTAGCGATCTACTGCGCTACGTACAGTCTCGAGCTCTCGAAGGTCGCGGAAGACGCTCTCGAGCGGCACCTCAATTTCCTGCAGCGAGGCTCGGCTCGACCAGTTGTCGTAGCCGACGGCGGGGCAGGGCAGGGCGTCCTCGCGGCGGACTAGGAAACTTTCTTTCGACATGTGCCGACTAATCCCACGACCGAACTAATGGCCCAGGACGACACCATACTCAAGCCCACGCGGGACCAATTCCGGGCCTCGCTCCGTGCAGACTTCGACGGCCGAGCGACCGAAGCCGACCGGCGGATCCTTGCGGCATCTGATCATGGCGTTCGGGACACGAGCCGTCGGGAATCGCGTCAGATGGACGCCCTCAGCGATTTGCTGGTACAGGAGCCGCTTGAACGCGAGCGAACGTGGGTGTGTGACGCGCTCATATTCTGTCCGCTGCCGTTCCGCCCCGTCGCTGAGAAGCAGGTGGTTCGCCGAGCTCGTACCGGAGCTGAGGAGCAAATCGAGGTCTTCTACTCAGCGGTCTCGAGAGCATCGCTGCCCTACGGCGACGACGCCTTCTTGCTCGACCTGCTTGTATCCCAAGCTCGCAAACTTGGGTCCCCCGAGGTCACCTTCGACTCCCTCAAGGACCTACTTCGCTTCGTCGGGGTTTCGGGAGGGGGCACCGACTACAAGCGATTGCGGGAGCGGGTCGATCGGATTTCGGGTCTGCACATTCGAATCGAACGCACCAAAGAAGTAGCGGTCAACATTCGTCTCGTCGACATCCAGAACATCGAGGACATCTCGAACAAGAAGACGCAAATGCTCGAGGGAGAGTTCGGCCAACGCCGACTTCTTCCATATGCGTTCCGATTTGCTCCAGAGTTCTACGACGATCTGATGCGGCATTACACCGTGATCCCCCTGCAGATTCTCCGAGCCTTCGCTGGGTCTCCGATCGAGTACAGCATCGCTCGTTGGCTTTATCGACGGATAATCCACACGCAGAAGCCGACGCTCGTGCGCTGGGCGGATATACACGCCGAGAGGGGAGGGGGGGATTCAAACCCTCGACGAATTCGCGCCTACGCCCGCTCAGTAGTACAGCGGCTCAAGGTGATTTGGCCCGGTCTCGCAGAGGCGATCGACGAGAACCATAAGAGCGGCCTCGTCATCCAGCGGTCTGCGCCGCCGCTCATCCCCGACAGACAGCGGATCAAGGCCTAGCGAGCGCGCTCCGGCGGCGCGGCACGTTGGTCGTTGGGCAGAGCCGTAAACCAGTGAGGCTCTTGAGACTTCGCTGAGCCTCGCGTTTCTGCAGGTGACATGTTTGTTTCCAACTCCCATTTCTGCTTCATCCGGCTCGCGAACAGCGGGTCCGTGGCGTTGCACACCACGTAGTTACGAAAACTGCGCGCTCCTTAGCTTGCTACGATTCTGGCCGGGATTTCGGCCCGAGTTCCGGCTCTCCTTCTAGGGTCGGGCCAATCATGCCTATCTTGGAAGGGTGCTCGTCCTCGGTGCCTGACTCCCCCGGGCCAGTTTCCGCCGGGAGTGCGGGCAACCGAAGCGCCTCCTCGGGAGGCGTCCGGCCGCGCGGCCCGGGCTCACCTTCACTGAGAGCGCCGGAGCCCATCGGCGCGGTGCGCGCCTCGTCGCTCCCGGCTACCCCTTCGGTTTGAACCAGATCGAAACTGCACCAGTCGAGAGCGCGCCAGAAGCGACAAAAGGACCCTCGATCATGTAATCGAAGACGACATCGGGCTCCGCCGGGATGCTGTGCTCGGCCAAGTATTTGGCCAGGTGCTCGCTCAGCATACCGGTGACCGTCTCTTCTTGCTTTGCGAGAACGCCAGCCGTCACTGGGTCGACGTTGAAAATGAGTCCGGTTTTCGTCATCAGGACGTAGCCCGACGTCGGCTGTTCGATTCTTCGTAGCTTGTTCGCCATCTGCCTTACTCCCTGTTGCCCTTCACGGCGCTAACGGCGCCGGATCTCAGCGAGGCCTGCTCGCGAAGTGCTTTGGCAGCGGCCTGAATATCCGAATGGGCTTCGCTGCTCTCGAACTCGTCTTCGGAGCAAGCGACCGCTTGCTCTGCGCCCGCCGGCCGCACCTTCCAGCACTGCCGATGATCCGTCGGACACGAACTGCAGCGTACCGACCTTCTTACAGGTCGGGCATGGAATCTTCTTGAGCTGATCCTCGGTCACCTGCACGTACGCGATCCCAGCCATGGCGACAACCTTTCCTTCCGGATTCCTCACCGCCCGGCGCCCGGGAGCGGGCCCGGCCGCGATGCAAACCTATCCGGCGGGCCACGCAAACTCGTGCGTAGTCAAGTTACCTCCCCGACTCGCCGCGAGCGCCGCATCGAGATCTGAGTATCGCTCGCCAGGAGTCGACAGAATTCTGTGTGAAACGCCCGTGGCTAGAGGGTTCCTGAGGCGAGGGCGCCGCCTCCCCATGCTGACACGACGTACGAATAAGCCAGCCCAACCGAGACTGTCCAGAAATGCTCGCGGTCGTACCAATAGTATCCTCCCACCGGTTCGAGCGATATTCTATGTTGGCCGAATTCTGCGGACAATCGGTAGCCGATCCCTTGAACTGCGAACCTATGACCAGATTCTACCGCGGCCAACATCGAAGCGGCCTGGTAGAAGACATCGTGAGCTAAGAATCCGTCATTTGTAAAGCCGAGAGACACAATATATTTGGCGATAGCAGCAGGAGACCATCTGGCAATTGAATAGTCGCCCATGGCCCCAATGCCGAAGTCAAAATGAATAGGGATCGGCAGCAACTTCACGGGCCTACCTAAATCGAGTTCGTAGTCCGAGAACGCACTGGTGATTTCGGTTCCTCTTACGATAGTTACGGCCCCTTCGATGCCGACGGCCTGGGACACTCTCGCAGGAAATGCGAATGAGCCGCTCGCTACCCAGGACACTCCCGTCGCCGGACTGTCCCCTGATAGCGCTGAACCATCCACACCAAAGGGGCCCCTGAGCGTATCGGCATATATCCGGGACGCGAAGGACATCCATATGTGAGTATCCTCCGCTGTGTCGACCTTTCCGGTCATTCCAGTTCGAATGATGACAAATATTGATTCGGTCGACGCGCGGCGAAGGATTTCGCAGGTATCCTTGCAAAGATGTCCATCGCCATACCCCCACCATTCCTCACCTAGACCATTTTCCATGGCTCTTCCGGACTCATTCCAGTGATCATGCATCGCCTTCGCTGCAGCGACGCCAGTTGCAGCCCGGTTAAAACCCATATGACCTGCAGCAAACGCATCCTGCAGGAAATGGTCAGCGAAGGCATTTTCATATATGGCCCGCTCGAGTAATTCGATTGCCTTGATGCCACGCTCACCGTGTGCACTGAGAGCTGTCTTCTCAGCGGTCGCGTGATACTGACTCCAGTACCTGGGAGCCGCTGGGAAGAAATGCGCGTAGTTCTCGAGAGCAAGGTGTGCGTAATAGACGGTGTTGTAGACGCTTCGACCCGCCAAGAGGTCGAAGAACTCCTCAGGTCGCCCCAGATGATCACCGGAGACAGCACAGGCTTCACCATAGAGCGACGCGCGTGGGTCTAAGGAGGAACCGCAGACGTCCTCGAACGCCGAGTCTTTGGCTAGATCCGGCTTGCGACGACCGAGGTTTCGGCATGCAGTCCGGTAACCGTCTGAATCAGGATCCCTCGCGGCGCAGACTAGCTCGACTTTCTGGCGTTCTTCACGCAAGTGGCGGCACGTAGCGAGGATGTCCTTCGCCAATGGGTCTGGCGCCAATGCGCCACAGACCGCGCCCGCTTCGGCCTTAAGACTTGGGGAAATAGCAGCGCATTCTTGTTCTCGCGAAAGGTCCGTTGGGGTCGTTCCACAAACTGTCCACACGTCACGATCGACGGATCCGAGCTCCTTAACCAAAGATCGACACGAAGCTGTCCGAGCTTTGACCGGAAACTCGCAGAAGGCCGCAAATAGCGGACTCTGTACCGCCTCTGGATCGCTCTTCAAGCGAGTACAAGCGTCTCTATAGGCGGTACGGCCGAGGTCTTCATGCTCGCGGAAAAGGAAGGCCTCGGCACGCATGGGAAGAGACGCTCCAGAGAAGGTCGAGAGCACTGCCAGAGAACGAAGCACCAGGGCGGCGGTTGGACGCAGTTGCGAACGTGGTAGACG